>NZ_JBJURM010000029.1:0-74483 GCF_046097995.1 Rhodococcus sp. 5A-K4 | reverse complement strand
CAGTGAGTGATCTCGGTTGCCTCCGAGTGTCTCACTAAATCCTGACAGAGAGGGGCTCACTAGCAAATCCTGCCGACGTGCGGTGCTATCCCCCTAATGGTGTCCCATCCGATCCTACTGTTCCTCAACACCTTTCCGGTCTGGTTGATTGCAGATAGAATGCAACATCGTCTTCACCTACGGGCACCACTCCTTTTGGGTGATCGACATGAGACTGACCGCGAAGTGGGCGCGGCACCGTTGCCATGACGCGCCGAGAAAGGTGACGCCGATCGCCGCCACAAGGCTGGCGTGGGCATCGGAGGTCGCCAACTTGCCCCCGGTCAGACCGCAGAGTCCAGGGCGCGGAAGACCGTCAACTAGCCGACCTTCTCCTCCTCGGATGAGACGTCGATACCCAAAATTTCTCGGTGTCCGTTGTCCGTCCATGCCGACCGCCAACATGCTCCTACGTTGGTGCCGGATGGTGGGAGTATTCCGGAGCTGTTGGACGTGAGCTCGTTTAACACGTCCAAGGGGGCGTTATGGTTCCGCCATCGGCAGTGATGGCGGTCAAGCCCACCGATGTCGTTACCCATAACGAGGCCGCGCTGTCACCCGGGTTGTCGAGCTGAATAGTCGCCGACTCCGGAACCAATACGACATCTCCAACTGAGAGTTGGACTCGATTGTCATCCAGGGTGATCACGGGTGAGCCCTGAAGTACGAGAAAGACCTCCTCGTGCGAGACCGTGTGCGGTGCGCCGACATTACCGGGCTCCAGTTCGGTATGCCAGGCGCACAGCTGTCGACTACCGCGGGAGGGCGCCACATAGGAGTGGAATTGTGCGCCGTGCATCTGGTGGGTGTAGTGATCCCCGTTTTTTCGGATCGGCATGTCAAGTTCCCTTCGTCAGTTCAACTGTCTTTATTGGACAGGTAGACTGACGACATGTCAAGGGATGAACCACGCGCCGATCTGCTGATGTTGCTGATGCGCAGCGCGTCTGCCCTGGCCGAGCAGATCAACGCCGCAGTCCTCGCGGAGGGGCATTCGTCGCTACGGCCGGCGCATGGCTTGTTATTTCTGCGGGTGGCCAGCGACGGGGCCACTGTCAGCGAAATTGCCGCTTACCTTGGTATCACTAAACAATCCGCAGCCGTGATGGTCGACGAGTTGGTCGCATCCGGGTATGTGAGCAAGCAGCCCCACCGATACGACCGCCGTTCGCAGCTCGTACGGCTCACCTCCGCCGGTGCCGACGTGACAACTGCGGCTACCAACGCAGCACTCTTCCGTTGGAAAGCGGCGAGCACGACACTTGGCGCGGACACGATGGCATCGCTCGTGCTCGCGCTCGAGGAGATTGGGAGAGACGGCACGCCACGCCCTGTCTGGTGACCCGAATAGGCTTTGGCCGCGGCGCCCTCGCGCCTTGTATTAGGTCCGAGGGTGACGCATCAACGCGTCGGCGATCAGTAACGACCGCGTTCTCGTGGAGCATTGCCGATTCTGGCTGGGCCTTGTCATTTGAAGGTTATGGCCAACGGCAGATGCTCTCAGCTAGTTCCACACCTAGCGAACAGGTCGGCTCTGGCTTTGTTCGGTCACTTCGGTTGGACAAACCGGTGCCTTTGCGGATGACCGCACAAGTGGGCCGCACTTTGTCGATCGCAAAGCCGGACTGGTCGATCGGAAACTGATTCGCTCTGCGAGTGAGTGATCCAGATCTTTCCACTGTTGTGGAGCCTCGTCACCTACGTCCAAGCGAAAACCAAGCGCGCTCCAAGGTCGGGTACCGAAAATGACTTGGTGCTTGTTGAATGCACAGATCAATCGTGCGCCGGGCGCCGGATTGAGAGTGGGTGGAACCTGAGGGTTCCGATGTGCGATGTCTTCGCACAGAAGCTCCATGACGATCGTGATCTCTCCGGGAGGTCAAGTCTGCCGGCGCGCTGATGCTCACGCATCAAGCGCAGCTGTGAAAGCAATTCGGCGGCGAGAATCAGAGTTGGGTTGCAGCAGAACTACTTCATCTTTGAACGGGCGCCGCTCGAATTCTTGGACTGAGAACGTCGACGGCGTCGTCGACGCGTTGCCGTGGAGTCAAGATCTGCGGGATGGTGAGGCATATGTCCTCTTAACGTGGAGGTGCTGAATTTCACGCGGGAGGCAGACCGGGGTGTATGGCCCCGCAGAAACTCATCTACTTGTGACGACAGGGCAGCGTATCTGTGCGCCGCCAGGAGGAGAAAGAGTATGCAGGGGACGCACGATCGAAACCGACACCGAGACATTCTTGCTCGGTCGGCAGATAGTGGCATTGATATGCAGGCTGAGGATCATTTCGACGCGGTACGGTCGGTCGTGACGGTGCTGTGCTCCGTGTCGCTCTCCGCGGAATATGTTGCAGAGGCTGCGAATCGAAGTTGTTGTGAAGTATTCGATTCGCTCGAATTTCGATCGGCGCGAGTGGGATCGATATTGCAGTTGGTCTATCAGACGACTGCGCGAACCATTGATCAGGTCGCAAGGCACGCGGCCTACGTTGAGCGTTCACTGGCTTTTCCAGACAGACTGAATGCACTCACCATTCGGCAGAGACAGATTCTGGCATTGAGGGCGGTCTGTGGATTTGGGGTAGGCGACGTGGCGACCGCTCTGTCGGGTTCTGTTGAGGGCATTCGCCTCGAACAGCATCGTGCGTTGTCGCGGCTGCGGGTGGAGGCGCTATCGAGTGCTTAGTTCAGGACGTTCAATCCGGTAGATCACGAATCGAATTCGCCGCTGTTCGTCGTGGGCTTCCGTACTTACGTCACGCCCAAATAGTGTAAGTCGTTGAGAGTCATTTGCATTGAGTGTCGCGGTCTGCGATCGGGTGCCATGCGGGTTCCAAGTATTTCGCCCGGTTTGTCCCAAGCGTCGGAGCGCAGGGTGTTCCGAGTACACACCCCTTCGACACGTCAGGACGGGCCATGGCCGCATCGATCAACCCGAAGAACACCGCAATGCCGAACACCGCAGTAAGAAGAGCAACCCTGCTGGCAGTATGCGTGAGCACCGCAATGCTCATGCTCGACATCGCCGTCGTCAACACCGCCTTGCCGTCGATCGCATCCGACCTCGATACCGGTGTCAGTGCCCTGCAGTGGGTGATCGACGCGTACACGCTGGCATTAGCGACAGTGGTTCTCAGTGCCGGATCGTGGGCAGACAGACGGGGTCGACGCCATGTTTTCATCATCGGCATTGTGTGGTTCACCACGGCATCTCTGTTCTGCGCATTGGCGCCGAACATTTGGGTGCTCGACCTCGCGCGGGCCGCTCAGGGTATCGGCGGTGCCGTACTTTTTGCCTGCTCACTTGCCTTGCTGGCGGACGTGTTCGAGAAGGGCCCGCAGCGCGCGACTGCTTTGGCTGCCTACGGCGCCACGATCGGCGGTGCGTTTGCCGTCGGTCCATTGGTCGGCGGGCTGCTTACCGAGTTGTTGGATTGGCGCGCAATCTTTTTGATCAACGTTCCGATCGGGTTGATCACACTGGCGATGACGGTGCGGTGGGTTCCCGAGTCACGCGATCCTCGACCTCGCGGCGCGGACGTGCTCGGGCAGATTCTGGTGTCCACCGGCCTGGCGGCTCTGGTGTTTGGTTTGTTGCGCGGCAACGAGGCTGGGTGGCTCGAGCTGCAGCCGGTGATCGCCGCGGTGATTGCCACGGCCGCCCTGATCGGTTTCTCCCTGCACGAGCTTCGTACCACTGAGCCCATGCTGCCCCCGCATCTGCTCGCCAATCGCGCCTTCGCCGGAGCTCAGATCGCAGCGTTCTCGATCTCCGCCTCCCTGTTCGCGGTCTTCGTCTACACGACGATCTACCTGCAGAACGTGTTGCATCTGTCTCCCGTGGACGCCGGCCTGGTGTATCTACCGGCGACGATAGCGATGTTCGTCGTCGCGGGCGCCACCGCGAAATTGGACGGGCGCATCCCCGTCTCGGCCTCGTTGACGTGCTCGCTTCTACTCGTCTCGGTGGGACTGGTCATGATGACCGTCGTCGACGTAACCAGTTCGCCGTACGCGATACTTCCCGGATTTGTTGTCGCGTGTGTGGGGGCCGGGGTGTTCAACCCCGTCATGAGTGGGTTGGTTCTGGGCGAAAGCACTTCGAATCATTCCGGATTGGCCGCAGGGATCAACGACGCGTTCCGGCAGACCGGCATCGCAGTCGGGGTTGCCGCGCTCGGCGCCTTCCTTCCTGCGCAGTCGATGCTGCCCGGCGGATCACCGGACGACTTCGTCAGTGGACTTCGGTTGGCACTGTTTGTCGCAGCCTTCATCGCAGCTCTCGGTGCGTTGGTCTGCGCGGCGACTCTGCGCACTGCTCGACAGGCTGGCAAATCTGTCGCGAAAGAGATTGATTCCGAATCGATATCGGCTTGATGACCTTCTCGCGCGCCTGCCGGTTTCTGTCCCTAAGATCTCAGTGTTTGATGTCGAACTGGGCTAGGAGCGACGCGTGATCTATCGACTTCTCGGACCGTTGGAGGTGTGTCGTGCTTCGACGCACAGTGAGCCGGGTGGTCCCGCTGTCAGTGAGCTTGTTGTGGATCTGGGTCCGAAGAAGCAGCGGACAGTTCTCGCCGTTCTGCTTCTCAATCGTGGACGCGTCGTCTCCACCGACCGGCTGATCGACGCTCTCTGGCACGACGAAGCACCTGCCAGCGCGATGGCGAGCATCCAGGCATACATCTCCAATCTGCGCCGAGCGCTGCGCGTCGAAACCGGTGCGGCGTCACCGATAGTGCGTCAATCGCCTGGCTACGTTCTCGATATCTCGGCCGCCGAAGTCGATTTGTCGGTGTTTCTCGACGACGCCGAAACCGCACGACAACGTGCAGAGGACGGGCAGTGGCAGGAAGCAATGACGATCGCTGACCGCGCCCTCGCCTCGGTTCGTGGACAGTTGCTCGAGGATTTGCGTGACGAGCATTGGGTGGAGGTGGAGGCCGCGGCATTCGAGGAGGTGCGAACCGAATGTCGTGAGACCCGGATAACTGCACTTCTTGCTCTCGGCCGTCTAGCTCCGGCGTTGGTCGAAGCCGCGCAGTTGTGCAGCGAGTACCCGTTCCGCGACCGGACCTGCTGGCTGAGAATGGTGGCGCTCCATCAGGCCGGACGGTCCCCAGAAGCCTTGGAACAGTTCCGGGTGCATGCGGCGAGGTTGGACACCGAACTAGGCCTCGAACCCGGCGGAGAACTGACAGCACTTCAGGGCGGGATTCTGCGACATGAGCCTGGCCTTGCTGCGTGGCCGCGAATTCCGGGATGGTCAGGTGCGGGAATGATTTCGGTGCCTGCGCCTGAATCTGCGGTCGTGGAAGGTCCGGACGTCGATTCAGCGCGCGCATTTGTCGGGCGGGGATCGGAGGTCGGTGCGGTTGACCAGATGCTCGATCAGGTTCGCACCGGCGCGCCTCGTTGGCTAGCTCTGACGGGTCCGGCGGGTATCGGCAAGACTCGGCTCGCGGAGGAGTGTGACGCCCGGGTGGCTTCGATCGACGGGGTCGCAGTGTGGGCACGGTGTGTGGAGGACGATGGGGCTCCGGCGTGGTGGCCGATTCGCCGAATACTGGGAGAATTGGGGACCGACGCTGACGCGGTGCTCTCGTTGCCGACCGATGTGGAACCGGACGAGGCCAGATTCGCTGTCTACGAACGCGTGCTGACGGCCATCGAGTCTGCGGCATCGAACGTGCCCGTGCTAGCGGTGGTGATCGACGACATTCAGTGGGCCGATCCCACGACGCTTCGCTGTTTGACGTACTTGGTGGGTGCACTGCGTCGGGAATCAGTCTGGTTCGTGCTTACTCTCCGCGACACGGAGGCCGGACCGAATGTTCGACGACTGGTGGATGCGATTCTTCATGGTGACGGAAATCGGCACGTCGTTGTGCCGGCACTTGCCCAGACGGAGGTAGCTCGGCTGGCCAGTTGCGTGTCGGGGGAGCAACTCGACGAGACGGAAGTGCGGATTCTGGCTGAGCGAACAGGTGGCAACCCGTTGTTTGTCTCGGAGTACGCCAGACTTCCTCGCGACGAACGCCTGGACGGAGGTATCCCGATGGCCGTCCGCTCGGTGCTCGGGCGCAGGCTTGCTGCGGTGGAACCGGCAGTGTTGCAGGTCCTTCGCGTCGCGGCTGTCATAGGTGAGAGCATCGAGATGGGTACGTTGACTGCAGCGACCCGGCTCGATGTGGACACGTTGGCTGACTATCTCGACGACGCCGCCGACGAACGGATTATCGTGGCGGACCCCGCAATCGGGGGCTACGTTTTCGCACACGGGCTTCTTCGCGATGAAGTTCTCGGTGCGATACCTGCGCTTCGTCGTCAGCGTATTCACTCTCGTGTAGCCGACGTGCTTGCAGATTCGTCCGATCCGGATGGATTGAGCCGTCGCGCACAGCATTTGCTGTCTGCCCTTCCCCTGGTCGATCCGGGCGTCGTGCTGGAGGCGTGCTCGGCTGCAGCGCGGCAAGCGGCCGAGCGATGGAGTTCCGAATCCGCCGCCCAGTGGTGGGAGGCTGCGGTCCGTGCGTTCGATCTGCTACCTGCGTCCCTACAGTCGATTGATGCTCGGGATGATCTGTTGGTCGCCAGGGTCGAGGCACTCGCACGGGCCGGGCGAGGGCAGACGGTTCTCGATGTCGTCAATGCCGGTCTCCTCGAAGCGGTTCGGGAAGAGCGCACTTCGGCTGTCGGACGCTTGGCGGCGGCGTTGCTGCGCGCTGCAGGCGCATGGCCCTGGGTTTCCTACGGCAAGGACCCAGGCCCGCTGCTCGAACGTCTTGCCGGCTTGGAGCCTTTCGTCGTGTCCGATCGAACGGCGCACGCCCGTGTTCTTGCCGCATTGGCTGTCGGGAGTTGCTATCACCCGGACTCGACGGTTCCCGATTCCCTGAGCTCTCGGGCGCTCGAGATGGCCCGAGAGGTGGGCGATGCAGACGTGATCGCCGACGCTCTCCTAGGGCGGATTCTGCTGTACTCCGGAGTTGCGACGCATAGCTACGAATCAGTCGAACTTCTCGAAGAACTGTTCGAGTTGGCTCATCAACAATCACGATCAGACGAGGTCATCGCCCACACAGTGGCGAGTATGACGCGGATGAATCTCGCGGATGTCGATGCAGCAGCGATGCATGTTCGGCAGGGAATTATCGGGTGCGATGTTCTGCGGCTACCCGTATTGAGGGTCCAACTGCGTTGGATGGAAGCGACTCTCGCGGCATGGCACGGCGACTTCGAGGAGACCAAGCGGCAGTTCAACACCGCTCGGCAGATCCACCTTCAAACCGAGCTGTACACCGCGGGGAGTGCAGGTTTGGCCTTCAACACGCTGGAGTGGGAGTACGGCACACTCGCAGACGCCGACCCCGGAATCGTCGAGCCGGACTCGTGGAGTATCGCGATCGCCGGTGCCAGGGGAGAACGAGAAAGGGCAGCTTCCGAGATCAGCCTTTGGTGTGCAAAGTCCGGTCCAGTCACGTGGACGACGTTGGGCCACCAGACGTTGATCGCCCGGGTTGTCGCGGACCTGGAACTCGGCGAGTACGCCGAGTCGTTCGTCGACCTCCTCACACCGTTCGTGGACCGCATAGCCACGGTGGGGCAGGTGGGCGTTATCGGATCGGTCGCGGAAGTCGTCGCCCGCCTGCATGCGATGCAGGGTCGCACGGACATGGCGACGGTATTGCTCGATCAGGCGGAAGGTATCGCCAGACGAACATCGAGTCCCCCCACACTGCTGCGATGCCGCTTATTGCGCGCCCAACTTCAGGCTGGATCGGTCGCTCGAGATCGCGCTATTGCCGAGATCGCGGCGGAGTCCGAGCAACGTGGAATGCACGGCCTTGCTACTTTTGCGCGCTCGATGCTGGTGTGAGGGAGGGCCTCTTGACCTTGGACGTCGCTTGGATAGGGTGACAAAGCCGAGTCAAGAATCAGCCAAGCACTCTCGGACATCCTTTCTTCATTCCCGAAAACGGGCCGAGGAAAGGACTTCCGATGAATCTACAAACTCCCCTGCTCGACACTGCGCTCGAATCGTTGCGCGCAGAGGTGACCGGATCTGTCGCGTTGCCCGGCGAGGCGGGATACGAACTCGCAACTCCGTGGAACGTGGCCGTACCGGTCAACCCGTGTGCCGTGGTGGCAGTCGAGAGTGCGCAGGACATCGCCGCTACCATGCGATTCGCGGCAAGGAACGGCCTCCACGTCGCCGTTCAACGAACCGGGCACGGCGCGGTACCTCTCGGCAATGACGTTCTGCTCGTGCATACCGGCAAGCTGACAGAGTGCATCGTCGATCCCGAAACGCGCACTGCCCGAATTGGAGCAGGACTGATCTGGCAGGACGTCATCGACGCCGCCGCGCCGCACGGATTGGCGCCGTTGGCAGGCTCGTCGGCCACCGTCGGTGTCGCCGGGTTCCTCACCGGCGCCGGTATCGGACCCATGGTGCGTACGTACGGCCTGTCGTCCGATCACGTCCGTTCGTTCGACATCGTTACCGGCAGCGGCGAACTCATTCACGTTACTCCGGACGACCATGCCGAACTGTTCTGGGGGCTACGCGGCGGCAAGGGAACTCTGGGTATCGTCACAGCCATCGAGATCGACCTACTGCCCATCACTCACTTCTACGGCGGCGCGCTCTATTTCGACGGCGCAGATGCAAGGGCGGTTGCACACGCCTGGCTGGACTGGTGCGCCGATCTTCCCGAACACAGTTCCACCTCTGTCGCCTTTCTGCAACTCCCACCGCTTCCGCAGGTTCCGCCGCCACTGGCCGGAAGACTTACCTTCGCCGTTAGATTTGCCAGCCTCGCCGACGAAGGTGAGGCCGAACAGATCATCAACCGAATTCGTTCGGTGGCAACACCGTTGATCGACGCCGTCGGGACGTTGCCGTACGCGGCCATCGCGGCAGTACACGCCGATCCCATCGAACCGATGCCGACACACGAATCTACCGCGCTGACCACCGAACTGTCGCACGAGGCCGTCGACGCGCTTCTCTCCGTAGCCGGGCCCGGATCTCAGTCCCCACAGACTGTCGTCGAATTGCGTCTTCTCGGCGGCGCCCTGGCTCGGGAGCCGAAGCACCGCAGCGCCTTCTGTCATCGCGATGCCAGTTTCGCGCTGATGGTTGCGGGAGTTCTCGTTCCGCCCTCCGCTGACGCCGTGGTCGGCCATTCTCAACGGATCGACCGGGTGATGGAGCCTTGGACCACCGGGCGCGCCCTGCCCAACTTCGCGCCGAGCGCCGACCCGGACCAGATCGCCCGAACCTACGACGAGGACACCGCGCACTGGCTCAGCGCTCTGGGTAACGAACACGATCCCGACGGAGTACTGCGTGTGGGTCAGGTCATGCGTCAGATCCGATGATCACCCGGCAACGTCCCACCTTCGCAACACGTCCACCACTGTCAAAAGGTATGAACATGCATGCTGTACGAACTGCCGCTGCCCTCGGAATCTCGCTCGTGACGGCACTAGCGGTCGTAGGATGCAGCGACGCGTCTACGCCGCGGGCTCAAGGATCCGAGAACGCGCACCACCACGGCGCTGACGTCCTCATCGGGCCTGAAACCGCCCTGGGACAAGGAAGCGCCAAGACCTATGTCACAGTAGATGATTCGGGGAATCCGAACGAAATCGGTATCCGCATCTCCGAATCCGCACTCGAGGGACTCCCAGACGGCCCCGAGGCCACCACGACGATGCTCATGATGGACTTGCCGGCGAGCGCACCAGAGACCGGATTCGATCATGTGATGCTCGACTGGAACCCACACGGTCACGATCCGGAGATTCTGTTCGGCGAACCGCATTTCGACATGCACTTCTACATGACGGATGTCGAGCACGATATCGACCCGACCGCTCCGGACTTCGCTGAGCGCGCAGCCAAACTGCCCGAGTCGCGGTACGTCCCGCAAGGATATGTTGCACCCCCAGGTCCCGCTGCCGAGAACACGGTTCCCTTCATGGGTATGCACTGGACCGACGTTGCGGACGGGGCGATTCCAGGGTCGTTCGACTTCACCGAGGTCCTTCTGAACGGGTCATGGGATGGTGAGTTCACGTTCATCGAACCGATGATGACACGGGAATGGATGCTCACGAAACCTGCTATTCGGGAAGAAGTGCGCCAGCCCGTGTCGTATCAACGGACCGGCTACTACCCGACCACTTACTCCGTCAGTTTCGACGATCAATCAGGCGACTACGTCATCGCACTGTCAGGCCTGACGATGCGCGAGGCATCGTGACGAGGCCATCCTCGTTCGGCCTATCGTCCACTTGATGTAGTTGCACAATGGTCCGTCGAACTCGAGTGGCAGCGTGCATGCATAAGTGCCCCACGGTAAGTGTCGTTGGGGTTCTGGTGGACGCTGAGAGCGCTGATGGGTCTGCTGCACGATCGGATATCAGCGGATCGTGCAGCAGACCCGTTCGCATTGAACGCGGATTGTTGTGGCAAGCTCGCACTTTTCGGGTCGCTGCACTCACGCATTTTCATCCTTGGTGGAGTGGGACGCGACGGGTGAAACGCGGTCGGAGGGTACCTATCTCCATCCTGGGCATAGTTAGTGGTTGCATTGCAAGTGTGCGTCTTCTCATCGTTGTGGTTTGGCGTTAGATTTGCCGTTATGTCTCTGAACGTGCAGTTGTTCGGCCCGGTGGTCGTGCGGGTCGACGGGGCGATTGTTCCGCTCGGCGGTCGTATTCCCAGGGCTATCGTTGCTCGACTTGCATTGTCTTCCGGGCATCGGCTTCCAGCTGGAGAATTGATCGAGGCGTTGTGGGTGTCCCCACCTCCGTCAGCGATTGCTTCTTTACGCGCGCACATCTCTCGGTTGCGCAATCTGCTCGGAGAGCAGCTTGCCGGTGGCCGTGGCGGGTATGCGTTGCTGGGTGTCGACAGTGTCGATGTGCACGCCTTCACTTCGGCGGCCGAGGCCGGGATCCGCGATCGTTCGTTGGACGGGCTCGAGACCGCTGAAAGATTGTGGACTGGGAAGCTGTTCGACGATTTGACCGGCATTCCGTTCGTAGCTGAATGGGCTGAGAAGTTGAAGACTCAGCACCGAATTGGGACAGAGCTTTTGGGGTGCTTGAGATTGGAGGCGGGGGACTATCTCGGGGCTATCGCGACATTACAACCGCTTGTGAACGAGAACTGCACCCACGATCAACCGGTGATGCTGTTAGCGCGTGCTCAGTCGCGAGCGGGTAGAACGGGTGATGCGCTCGCGACGATCGACACGTACCGCCGCCGAACGGCTGAGGAATTCGGTCTCGATCTGTCGCCGGAGTTGGCTGAGTTGCGGAGCGACGTGGTTCGTCACTCATCGTCGGTGGCTGCGGCGCCGTTGGGGCGAAGCGAGATCGAGCGGCATGGTCTGCCTCTGCCTTTGACCGGTTTCGTGGGAAGACGTCATGAACTCGAGGCAATCGAGGTGGCCAGATCGCGTGCTCGGCTGGTCACATTGACCGGTAGTGGAGGGGTGGGCAAGACACGTCTGGCGGTTGAAAGTACCCGCCGAATCCGTGATGTGGTGGACGATGCACAGTGGATGCTCGAAATGGCCCCGTTGACTGGGGAACGCGAATTGATCTCTGCACTTGCCCAACTCCTTCGTGTCCCGGTGCCTTCGATGGAAGCTATCAGTGACAGGCTCTCCGACGGTCGAAATCTCCTGGTCCTCGACAACGCAGAGCATGTGCGGGCGGCGGTCACCGCGTTATGCCAAGACTTGCTGGCACGGTGTTCGGGGTTGGCGATCCTGGTGACCAGCCGCGAACCATTGTGCATTGCCGGTGAACGCGTGATCTCGATCGACCCGATGCTCGGTGACAGCCTCGGTGATGCGGTTGAACTGTTCATCTGCCGCGGGGACGATGCGCGACCAGGGTTCCGGGACCCGTCAGACATCGCTCGCATCCGGAATCTGTGCACACTGCTGGATGGGCTTCCCCTCGCCATAGAACTCGCGGCAGCACGACTATCTGTCCAATCGATGTCCGAGATACTCCATTCGATACATGAAAGACCCGGTGAATCCTGGTCTTTCGCGTCGACCACTACCAGACATCACTCCATGCGCAGCACAGTCGAGTGGAGTGTCGATCTCTTGGGCAGTCCTGAACGCGACCTCCTCGCTCAGATCGGACGATTTCAAGGACCTGTCACTGCCGAGGCCGTTGCAGGAATTTGTCGCGTTCCTGACGGATGTTCAGTCCAAGATCTGGTGGCCAGTTTGGTGCAGAAGTCGTTGCTGGCGGTCGAGACCAGTAGCCAGGGCACGCGAGCGTTCAAACTGCTCGAATCGACCAAGTCTTTTGCGCGATCCCTGCCGATCGCCGAGGAGGAAAGCTGGTACAACCGACACCGAGAATGGTTCGCAGCGGCCGTTCATTCTCTTGCGCCTCAGATGTTCTCACATGCCGCCCCGGTAGCTCACGATATCGTGGAGGTGATGCGCCCGGATCTGCTCCGAGCACTGGACGGCGCAATCACGTCTGAACAGGGATACGACGCGCTCAGGCTCGCCGGCGGGCAGGGGTGGCACTGGGTACGCCGAGGCGTGTTGACCGAAGGCAGGCAGTGGTTGGACAGAGCATTACTCTCCGCGAAAGACGATCACGGTCGTGCCATCGATGGGGAGCGTGCTCGCGTGCTGCACGCTGGATGCGTTCTGTCGTACATGTCTGGGGACATAGCGAATGCTCGCCGATATGCGGTCGATTGTTCCAGGTACGCCACGATTGCTGATGATCGCAACCTGACAGCTGTTTCGTTGGGTTTCATGTCGTACTGGGAAGCGCTGTTTGGAGATTTGCAAGAAGCAAAGATACTGATGGACAGTGCATTCGAACGTGCTTCAGATGCCGAGCCCTGGGCGCGCAGCGAAATCTTCGTCACGTGCGGACAGGTGCAACGTTCACTCGGTCATCCCGCGCGTGCACTCGAGACCCTCTCTGAAGCGGAACGGCTGGCACGACACTGTGGACACGGATGGGCACTGATTCCTGCAGTCGGTATCGCATCCAAGATTCTGATTGATCTGGGTCGTGGTTCCGATGCTATTTCGCGCTTGGCGCCGCTTGCGGCCAGGGCTTTCGCCGACAATGACCCGACGTCGACGATGGCAACCCTTCATCAGTCGATCGGGGCAGTTGCCTTGATTGAGAAGCATTACGAAGGGGCAGTGCTGCATTCGGTCGTGGGAAGGCTGGGGAAGGCCTACAGCTTCGATCCGCTTGTCACGGAACCCGAAGACTCGGCACGATATCTCGAGCGTATACGGCAATGCCTATCTGCGGATCAGTGGCGTCAGGCGCAGATCGCTGGCCGAAACATGTCGCTGAGCTCGGCCGTGAGCATGCTGGGCTCCCTGGTGACCTGACATACGTTGCAGAAGTATTGCGGGATGCCGACGAGCGATCGTGCCGGGATCACACTCACCTACGCTCGGTCGAGGATGAAGAACCCACTGCTGAGTATCAACGTGAATGCGAAATCCTTCACTTCGGCTCGAACAGCCGCAGGAACACTCTTCGTTGCGCAGTTCGGTGCTCGGGAGTCCCTTGTGCGGGGCTGCATCCAGATTCTTGCCACCATCGCGCCGGCGCGGTTGACCACGGTTCAATGTATCGGGGCAATCGAATTCGGTTGTAACACTGATGCATTCCGCCCGTGATCCTATGTTGCGCGCCATAGTGCGGCAATAAGCCGCGACCCACTTAGAACGGAGACCAAACATGCCCAAAATTCTGTTCGGAGTGGCCACAGTCTTGACCTGTGCAGTGCTCGTGCAGTTCTATCTTGCCGCAGTGGGTACCTTCAGTACCGCGGGCAGCGGACGCTACGCAGCTCACGAAATCGTAGGAACGATCGTCCTGCCAACATTGTCTTTGTTGGCAGTTGCGATGTGTCTACTCATGAGGGTCGATCGAGCCACCGTGCTCCTTGCCGCCGCTCCCCTCCTCGGGGTTCTCGTCGAGTTCGCACTCTTCGCGCTCAACCTGTGGCTGTCAGGCGGGCCGACGACCTCGGGGACAATCAAGTGGGCAGGCACGTTGATACTCGGGTTGCATCCGATGGTCGGTCTCGTCATGTTGGGTTCCTGCCTATTGCTGTGGAAGCGGGCGTGCCGCGGTATCTCACCGCCTCCTTCGCCCTCGGCGGTCACTGTCAAGAGCGTCAACGCTGAGAATGACCGGCAGCCCCGTCGCTGAGCACGGGATTGCAGAAACATTGCAGTCCCAAATCCGCCGGGCGTCAGTCTCCTCTCCAGCGATAGCTTTCCATCATGACTACCAACTCAACCCCTGCACCCACCCTTGTGCCGACCAGTCTTGGCAACATTGCTTTTCGGCAAGTCGGATCTACAGCTGGTCCCGTGACAGTCTTGTGGCACAGCATGTTCGTGGATTCGACCAGTTGGGATCGAGTCATTCCGCTGCTACCCCACGATCGACGGATACTGATAGTCGATGGTCCTGGCTACGGAGACAGCGACCCGCTCCACAGAGTCACTTCAATCGCCGAATGTGCTTCTGCTGCGATCGAACTGCTCAATGCCGTAGGTGCCGAGGGACCGGTCGACTGGGTGGGGAACGCTTGGGGCGGACACATCGGATATCACCTCGCCGGAACCTCCCCCGGCCGCCTGCGAACACTCACCACGGTGAGCGCACCTGCCCTTCCATTGCCCACAGGGGAGCGCGTCAAGCTCGAGATTCTCAGTTACGTCCTTCGATTCTTCGGCCCGATATCGATTCTTCGGCGCAAGATCGCGAATGCGCAACTCACGGATGAGTCCCGTGCCGATGCTGCGACGGTGGCATACATCAATTCGGCTGTTCGCCGCGCGGGGGGCCGAAGCTTGGCGAACACGACGCGATCGTTCATCGTGCGACGTTCGGACCTGTCGACACACGCATCGCGTGCGGAGCTACCGATTCTCATCGTTGCCACCGATGATCGCGGCGAACTCACGCCGGCGCAGGCCCGAGCTACCGCGGAACTGTGCCGTGATGCGGAAGTGGCGGTCATCGACAGCTCACGCACACTTATTCCCCTGGAGCGGCCAGCGCGTCTTGTCGAGTTGTTGATCGAATTCTGGAGCAAACAGGAAGCGCAGTGAAATCTTGTCGAGGTGTGAAGTGCGGAGCGGGTGCTCCCTGATCGGCGGCGCAACGAGTGGGCATGTGAGGGGACTGTTGCCGCGGATGCCGGATTCCGTTTCGTGGCTTTCCACGCTATGTCCAAGAACTTCGCCCGATAACGTCCAAGCACGGCAGCGCAGAGTACGGCGAGTAGGCATTCCGACGATAATCCAGGACCGACTGTGAATCCACCGATCAGTACGACGAACGCCGTGCCATCGAGCGCTGCGCCGCCCGCGTCAGCGAATTGCGAAGGCGCGTGCAGCGACCTTCACCATCATGACCCGTCGTCTCGACGCCATTAGTCCGGAACTCCGCGAACATTCAACGAATCCGAACGAAGACGCGAATGCGTTGCGAAAGGCTGCGTTCGCACTCATTCGGGTACTCGCAACCGTACCGAGGCCTGTTGTCGTCGAACTTGACGGCTTTCATGCAGAGCCTTGTTCATCTATCCAAAGTCTCGATCATCTCGCTTCCGACCGAAAGGCGGGGCGTACCAGAAGGAAACTCAATGTTCACTATCATCGGCAGGCGATTCGGTGCCGTAGTTGCTGCGGCCACCGCCGTCGTGTTGTTGTCATCATGTTCCTTTTCTTTCGGGACGGGCGGCGAGCCTCAAGAATCAGGTTCTGGTGGCGTCGGATTCCGAGACCTTCAGTCAGCGACCATTCAGATCGAGGCCCTCGGAACCTTCGTCTCACCATCGGAAGGTGGCTATGAAGCAGCAGGGCGTGGTTCAGGGTTCCTCATTTCATCGGACGGATACGCACTGACCAACAATCACGTGGTGACCGGCGCCGGCACCCTCAAGGTCTGGCGCAACGGTGACCAGAGCAAGACTCTCAACGCTCGTATCGTCGCTTCCTCGGAATGTCTTGACCTCGCCGTGGTGAAAATCGACGGAAATGATCTGCCGTACATCGATTTTCGCGAAGGCTCGATATCCACTGCTGACGAAGTCTATGCAGCGGGGTTCCCGCTCGGAGATCCCACCTTTACGATGACCAAAGGCATAGTCTCCAAAGCGGACACTCCCGCTGACACTCCGTGGGCATCGCTCGACCACGTGATCGAACATGACGCGCGGATCCGCGGCGGCAATTCTGGTGGGCCACTGGTGGATCCGGATGGAAAACTCGTTGGCGTCAACTATGCCGGAGACGAACAGCACGATACGAATCTGGCGATCCACCGCGACGAGGTCCAGAAAGCCGCACAGGAACTTCAGAGCGGCAAAAACATCCTGAGTCTCGGTATCAATGGCGAAGCCCTCGTCGACGAGAGTGGTGCCGGACTTGGCATCTGGGTGAACTCGATAGCGTCAGGATCCGCTGCGGACAAGGCCGGAGTGGAACCGGGCGATCTCCTCACAAGCATGGAAGGGGTTTCACTCGGATCAGACGGCACCCTCGCCGACTACTGCAGCGTGCTTCAAACACATGGTCAGGAGTCCACACTCGCGGTGGAAGCCTACCGGCCCAGTTCCGATTCGTACCTTCGTGGACAGTTCAACGGTGACCCGCTGAAACCCACGACGACTGTCAGCTCCGGAATCAGTGGAACATCGAACCCCAGCACAACCCAAGCGACAAGTGCGGGCGGATTCACCACGGTGACAGACAATTCCGGAACGGTGAGCGTCGACGTGCCGACCGCGTGGTCCCAGCTCGACGGAACCGAATTCGTGGACGAAAAGAACAATCGTTTCTATGGACTGGAGGTCAGTTCCGACATCGCGCAGTACAAAAATGGATGGGGAGCGGTCGGAGCGTCAGTCCTCGCCTCCGAGGAAGCAGTCACGAACTCATCACCTGAAGAGTTGCTGAATTGGGCAGCCCAAGGTTTACCAGAGGCTGGGTGTACTTCCCGCGGACGGATGGACTACCAAGATGCGCTCCACACAGGGTTTTTCGAGGCGTGGGAGAATTGCGGACCGGACAAAGCCAAATACATCGTGGTCGCTGCCAAAGCTGACAGCGGAAGGTACCTTGCACTTGTCGCCGTCCAAGCCAACAGCGAAGCTGACGTCGCGGCAGCTGATCGTGTGGTGAACAGTTTCTCTGTTGGCCTCTGAACGATCACGTGACTCTATAAGCCACTACGGTCCCGAGCGGAGCAGGGCGCAGAAGCGTCGCACTTACGGGAATTCCCGAATGCACGTGCAACTGACGAGACCTCCACGTCGCACCGTCGGCAATCTCGCTCGAGCGAAGGACACCAACAGTTCTGGCCCGCACAGGGGGCAGGCCAGACATTCGACGTACCTCTAGGGCACGACGTCGCCGCGCGACTTCAATTCGTCGGAAGTTGCGGCTGTATGACGGTACGGAGGTCGTTGTTCAACCTGGTCTTCGATTCCGTAGGTGACTGGCCACGACTGGGCAGCAGCTGGAATCGGACAAGTCGCCGGACCTACCGGCGCAATAGAGAAAGGGTACAAACACTATGCGCACCTCCATCGAGGAGATTTCCGCGTCAGGTCCAGAGCTGGATGAATCACAACTCGCGGGAATCAGCGGCGGGATGAAGTCCGAAGACATCGGGCGCTCCAGCAAGGTCATCATTGTCGCAAGTGGATCCACGAGCCGCGACCACGACTTCTGACCGAACTCGCGCGTGTGGTGAAGCAGCTTTCATCCCTCCACCACACGCGCGACCCGTCAAGCCAACTACACAAGGCATGGGTCCAGATGAATACTCCGCACATTCTGGTATTAACCGTTCCAGGTGATCGCCACGCACACAACGTCTCTCACCTCCTTCGCGGAAGTGGAGCTTTGGTCACCGAAGTCGACCCGGCAATTATCCCGACACGCTCGAGGTTGACCACTTCGATAACACGCAACGGGGGAGTGACCAGAACTCTTATCGGTGCAAGCGGTCGGGTTGACCTCGAAGCAGTGGACAGCGTGTGGTTTCGCCGACCAGGCGCACCAAAGGCAGACCCAGCGATTACCGATCCCGAGATACGCACATATATCGAAGAAGAGTGCGAAGCACACGTGTCGACCACGTGGGACGACCTAAACGTGTTGGCAGTGCCGGGATCCCGTGCGGACATCCGCGACGCGAGTCGCAAGACCACCCAATTGGCGCGTGCACATTCGATCGGATTCGACCTTCCTGAGACGCTGATCACGACCGACTCGGAAGAGTTCCTTGATTTCTGGTACCGACACCGAGGCCAGGTAATTACCAAGCCACTCCATATGCCCGGGATACTTCACAAAGGACGCAGCTTGGTCCGAATGGCGGAAATTGCCTCAACGACCGACATAGCCGAAACGTCCTCATTGAGGCTGTGTCCATTGATCATTCAAGAGTATGCGGCCAAACGATCAGAAATCCGGGTGACTGTCGTAGGGGAGGATGTCTTCGCTGCTGAAATTCACAGCCAACAGAGCAATCACACCAAAATCGATTGGCGCTCCTACGATTCCAGCACTACCCGGTACACGACGCATGAGCTACCCGCACGTACCGCCCAGTTTTGCCGCGAGCTTGTCCACGGATTTGGTCTCTGTTATGGCGCAATCGATCTGGTGTTGACTCCAGATGATCGGTATGTCTTTCTCGAGGTGAATCCGTCCGGACAGTGGCTCTGGATCGAGGACGCGACCGGACTGCCGATAACCCGGGCGATTGCGGACCTACTCATCGGCTCAAAGGCCGCTCAAACCTCAACGGAGAAAAAGAGGATTCTCACATGAACGCGCCACGTGCAGAGCTACTCGAATTCGCGTACCGAGCTCTCGAACGACTGAACGCCGCGGACGGTGGAAGCGTAGATCCCGATCACGAAGCACAGTTGTTGCGTGAGTTCGACCCCACCTCGAAGTTTCGATTCCTTCCGCATCGAGATAACTTTGACAATTCCACCGCATGGGCATTGCTGATCATTGCCGACAACGGTGAGACCACGACCATGTCCTGGACGCCACCACACAACATTCCGTGGTCTCTGCGCGGCACCCACACGAGAAGTGAATCGACGCTGCTGACCGTCAACGGAGTCGAACTCTCTGTCGAAGAGGCCATCTGGCATCTCGACATCTTGTGGGAGGAGGCTGCGTTGCTTCGTAAACTTATCGACGTCTGCCTGGTGCGTGCCGAGTTGGCAGCTTCACCCGTTCATTTCACCGACGATCAACTGCAGGAGTCGATGGATGCTTTCCGGCGGTCCCGAGGCCTTCTCACCAGTGCGGCAACACAGCAGTGGATGCGCGAACATGGTCTGGATCATCGCAGCCTCGAACAGTTGGTGGAGTACGAGGCGTCCGTCGCTGTTCTACGCCAACGACATTCGGAGCAAGCTGACATATCTGATCAACGAAGCGAATTCAGTTTCGATCGGTGGCTCGCCGGCCAGCGTCGAGAATGCAGAATTGAATGGCATTGGGGAGAGTCTGCGAAGACTGCTGGGATTGCGACTTCCACGCGATGACCATGCAGCGAATACGTCCCGAGATGCAAACAGGAATCGCCGACTGTGGAGCCGCATGTTTATCAATGATACTGGGCTACTACGGGATCCGGAGAACGCCGAGTGAGATCACCGACGCGCTGGGTGCAGGGCGAGATGGGACAAGTGCGTTGTCCCTCATACGCACGTCACGGCGTTTCGGTCTTCACGCGAAGGCTGTCAGACGACCCGGTTCCGACGTCATCGCCGCGAAAACCGGTTTCCCAGGAATCGCTCACTGGGACGGCAACCACTTTGTAGTGGTCGAAAAAGCGGACTCACAGCGGGTTCGAATTGTCGACCCGGCGACTGGCCGGAGGTCAATCGACCGGTCCGAATTTGAGGACCACTACAGCGGAGTCTATCTGGAGTACACCCGTGGGACCATCCACAGGGGCGATCGTCAGGCGCGGGAATCGAAACCACTCCTCTCGCGTGAGGTGATCTTCACTTACCTACGGCACCACAGCGGAACGCTCCTGACAATGCTACTCATGTCGGTACTGGTTCAGGCTGCCGGAATTTGCGTGCCGCTTCTGTCCGGCATGTTGGTTGATCGAGTCATCCCCAACCGTGATCAGTCTCTGCACTTGGTGGTACTGGTCGCGACGGCATTGGGGCTGACCGGATACCTTGTCCTTTGTTGGGTCCGGCTCGAAATGATGCTGCGTGTGCACCGCGTTCTCGATCGCCAGCTCACTGGTGCGGCGGTTGCTCATCTGCTCCGGCTTCCCCTGTCGTATTTCCTGACCCGTGGGACCAGTGATGTCGTGCAGCGGATCGGATCCATTGTCGCGGTCCGCGAAATGTTGGGTTCGCAGGTGATCGCGACGCTGTTCGACGGACCGCTCGTGCTGGTGTACCTGTTCGTAGTCTTTGACCGGTCCTGGCAGTTGGGACTGACCCTCGTTGCTTGCATGTTCTTGCAAGTAGCGACAATCGCCTTCGGCAACCGACTCACCATTGTGAGAAGCAAGCAGGAACTGGCGACACGTGCAGCGGCCGACGGATTGTTGATCGAATCTGTGTCCGCGATCGAGACCGTGAAAGCATCGGGGCTCGAGGCGCAGATCGGTGCGAAATGGCTGAAGCTCTTCGATCGTTCACTTCAGCGGTCAATCGCATCCGCACGCATCGAATCATTCGTTCAAATTCTCGTGTCGTCGCTACAACTGACTGCACCCGCTGCGCTGATCTGGGTCGGCACGGCCCAAGTACTGGCCGGTTCGCAAACCTTGGGACAGATGATCGCCACCACCACTCTCTGCATCGCGGCACTGAGCCCGACAGCTTCGCTGGCCGGCACCGCTCAGCGAATACAGATATCGTCTGCACACTTGTCCCGAATACGCGACATCCTCCATGCCCCCACCGAGAGCGCCGACGGCAACGTGATTGCACCTGAACTCGCGGGAAACATTTCACTACAAGACGTGTCGTTTCGCTACAGCGCAGAGAGCCCGTGGGTCCTCGAGAACATCGACCTTGACATCCCAGCGGGTAGCACAGTCGCACTGGTCGGGCGCTCCGGAGCAGGGAAGAGCACACTCGCTCGAGTCCTCCTCGGGCTGTTCCCGCCCACCGCAGGTTGTGTTCGTTTCGACGGCGTCGATGCATCACAATACGAAATCACCTCACTGCGAAAACAATTCGGCGTCGTGACACAGAACGCTGGACTCTTCACCGGCACGATCGCGGACAACATCGCACTATCCCAGCCCGGCGCTACCCGCACTGCGATCATGTCTGCCGCTAAAACCGCCGCCATCGAGGCGGACATCGTGCGAATGCCGATGGCATACGACACAGTCCTTCGCGAGGGAGACGGATTGTCGGGAGGACAGCGCCAACGGGTGGCCATTGCACGTGCCATTCTGCCGAATCCAGCGATACTCCTGCTGGACGAAGCAACAAATGCTCTCGACAGTGAAACCGAGAATGCTGTCGTGTCAAACATTGAGAAGCTCGGAATCACACGGATTGTCATCGCCCACCGACTCACTACGATCGTTTCAGCGGACCTTATTCTCGTTGTCCAGGATGGGCGTATCACCGAGCGCGGTACTCACCGTGACCTTGTCGATCGCAACAGTCACTATGCGCAGCTGTTTCAGAGTGCAGCAGAGGCAGATGTTCGTTAGATTCCACCGTTCGCATCTGCCGCGAGGTCCTTTTTGCCGGTGCGCACTCACGCCGGCACCGGCAAATGAGAAGTTCTTTGCAGCAAGGTATTCGACGCCTCGTCGACTCGATCAAATGAAGTCTTGTATCAGCAGTGTCGGGAGTTCATCATGTCCATACGATCGCGACTCACCTCTTTGTTCTTTGTGGTCAGCGCGCTCTCAATGATCGTGTCCCCATTTGCATTTGCGACAACAACGACCAGATGCGCTGAGACGATCACGTTTGCTGTCGATGGCACCAAAGGTGCTGGGACTGCGACAAGTATCGATCCCGCATCACCACTGAACAAGATCGCGGACCGATACCGGGACCAAACCCACAGAGTTGAGCACGTCGAGTACCCGGGCGGAATGATCAAAGGCATTGGGGGCTGGTCGGAAAGCTACGACCAATCGGTCGCAATCGGAATCTCCAGGCTCGAGGCGCGGATCGCCGAAGAAGAGTCAAACTGCGGGGGATCCTCGAATTTCGTTCTACTCGGATACTCGCAAGGTGCGAGGATTGTCGGGGACGTCGCGTCCAACATAGACAGCGGTCGCTTCGTTACGGAAAGCCGTGACCTTGCCAGCCGAGTGGTGGTGATCTTATACGCAGATCCTCGGCAACCCGAGACCGGAATTGAGGTCGCACTCGCCGGGGTTCGTTCTACAAGCGGGATCACCTTCACGGGCGAACGGCAACCATTCTCCGTAGTTCAAGTTACCTGGGTCTGTGCCCCGACAGACGGGGTGTGCGATGCACGGAAACCGCTGGGCGTCGATACGTTCATGGGCTATATGACCACGCACACCAACTATTGAACCGAATAGGCCAGTTGTGCTGTCGATCACGACGGAGGTGAGGGGCCATTGAGAAGGGCCTCGGCACTGACAGGTGGTCAAGTCTCAGTCCCCGGCGGACCGGCGCTGACGATTGCCGGGATCTCTTACGAACCTACGAACTGAGAGCGCCGCTTCGGAGGGCTGGAAATCGAAACTTCAGACGAGCAGGCAAGCATGAACCGCGCTTTCGGGGCCTCGAAGAACGGTGAATGCTGAGGATTGCGGGTCGACTACATGCGTGCCTGGCATAAGCGACGGAATTGGACTCATCGAACTATCTGTTACGACCGGTCTGTCTGGTATGAGTAACTGGCACCCACCGAGTAACGCGTGGGCAAAGACTAGAAGGACAGCGCAATGACGCAACAGGGGATCCACTCGACGATTCAGCAAACCCAAATCAGGAAGCAGGGGCCATGGGGATTATGGTGGCTGACTGGCATAACTTTCGGAATCTACTACCTCGTCTGGTATGACCGCATCAACGGCGAACTTGCAAGCTTCACGGTCAATGAGCGCGAGGGTTGGACGCGTTGGTGGTCGCAGATCATCCCGTTCTACGGACTCGTCGGACTCTCCCGCACGGCGAAGCGTCTGAACCAAGCGCATGGGATCGCGAGTTCATCCGTGACGGTATCACCGGTCATGACGTGGCTTTGGGCGCCCGCGTGGTTTGGATCCCACACCCGCTATCTGCAGCGCCGGATCAACACTCTCGCGGATATCCAAGCGAGCCATCAGGCGTACCCGGCGTGAGGTTTCACATCGGAAACCAGCACTTGAAGTATGCGTCATCTGCTCAAGCACTGAATGCGAAACGTCCGAGTCGTGGTTGCGCACGGACCGCGCGAAGTAGTATCACCGGTGCGCGTTTGCCTCGCCGGCTCGGCGCGCAAGGCCCGCCTCGGTGTTACTGACGAGCATCAGGCGGGCCACCTGAACTGCATGCCGCTATCCGTGACGGTTGGCGGCATGCACGGCCCGTCGGGGGCTGGCATCACAATGTCCGGCGGGCCGCCTATGGTCCAGTCGACGTCTGGCGTCATCCCCAAGTTTTGGGGATGAATTGGGGATAGTTCAACACTCAAGTATCTGTGACTTCACGAAGACTGGTATCCGACACTCAGTGCACATATTCTGCCACTGCGACCGCCGGATTCAAGTCGAGTCCTGGTGTCGCACTGCCTCGCCGGGACGCAAGTCACTCTGTAGATCCGGCGAGGCGCCACGAATTGCGCGGCGATGGGAAATCAAGGGCTCATCGACGTGCACGGCCCGCCGCTCTGACGCATCCGGAGCGGCGGGCTACCGGGATCGATCCCATGCCGCGACTGGGGAGTTAATCGGTATGTCAGGTGTGTCGGGCTGGCCCATTTCCTCCAGCCCGGCGCATCGCCGAAAACGGCAACGAGCCTTGACCTCTCGACGTGATGAGGCTGGGGATACTTCCTCTATCAAATTTGCGCAGGCCCGAGGGTGGCAACCAAATGTCGCCGCGACGAATCTGCGTGGGTCGATTCCGCTGCGCACTTGCGATCCGGTGACTGTGCGGAAGATCGGCGACGGTGTGATTTCTCCGTGACGCCTACCGGCGTACTTCTCACGTGAAGGGACCAGACAATAAATGTGGATAGTGGCCCTCGGCAAGGCTTTGGAAATCGGAGGTCTGGCATTGGCGGCGAGAGGACTCTTCCTCGCATGGCGACACTCCGCTGATGGCGCTCATCTGTTTCCCGAATGGGTCCGCGACTTGAATCCGTTCCCCCGTCGACGAAGCGCCACCGTCCACGCCACGGCGGCCACTCTCGCAATAGGCACAGCGTCGGCGCTCGTGGAGGTCAGCGTTGATCCCAATCAACCATTGGCGCCCAGAGTGGCTGCGCTCGAAGCGAATCTGAACGCCGCGCGCAGAGACATTTTCGAACTCACATCCGAGCTACGCCAGCAGGCACACAAGTTCGAGGCTGAGCACAAGCGGATCGAGCGAACTCTACTTTCTGCATTGGCGGAAGAATCCCGGAAGCAGACCGGCCACGCGGTGATCGAGCTGCGGACAGCGGTTCTTGGACTCTCCTTGTCGGCATTTGGAGTCTTGATCCAACTTCCGCAATCCCTCGGGATGTAGGCGTTCTGTGCAGCCCAGTCTGAGTATTCACGCTCGGTAGGGGTCCGAGCCGGTAGTGCCGTCATATACGACTGCACGCGACGACCCACGAATTGACGTCCCTTACCGCTTCCCAGACGGAGATGAGCGCCAGGTCGGCTGGGAGTACAACCGTCCCTCCGCCGGAAACGGCTGAGTTGGCGAGGACAACGCTCGCTGCCGGATCGTGCAGTTGGATCTGTGGAACTCGTTCTCGCGTGCCCACCATGCTTTGGTGCCTTCGATGCCGCCACTGAGGAACCTGGTCCTCGTAGTGGGACTGATCATCCGGTGTTGTTTGGATTGAACGCCGTCGAGGCTGCTGCGGATGCGACGACTCGAGAGGGTCGCGCTCGGTCCTCTAGCGCCCCCATTTGTGTTGGATTCACATTGACTGATCACTGAATGGAGGAGGTTGTGTACCTGCCGTGTACCTGTCACAGGATTTGGGGCCCAAACAAGCGAAGTTCGTCTGCCCCAAAAAGGACCCTGAACTGCGGAGAATCTGTGGAGCCGATGACGGGAATCGAACCCGCGTATTCAGCTTGGGAAGCTGATGTTCTACCATTGAACTACATCGGCGTCGCAGCCGACCGGACGTGTTTTCACCGCCGATCAACGTGCTTTCCGAACATTATCAGACGAGCATTCGAGCAGACGTATCACTGGCCGTCGTTGAAGAGAAGGCGCGTGTCGAAGTCGGCACAATTGGTGGATCTTCGTCTAAAAGTTATGCGCGGGAAAGCCTGTCGGGATGGAGAACTCGAGACAGGTGGGGCTGGGCTCTGCCGTGGGAGTCCAGAACCCGCGCATCGTGTTCGGTAACCACAGTGTGATCGCACCCATCGATGGGTCGGCACTGCCCGCAGAACCGGTAACCTCTACCTGTGCTGCTCTCCGATCGTGACATCCGTGCCGAAATCTCCGTTGGACGTCTGGGTATCGACCCTTTCGACGATTCCATGGTGCAACCGTCGAGCGTCGACGTGCGCCTGGATGGTCTGTTTCGGGTGTTCAACAACACGCGGTACACGCACATCGACCCGGCACTGCGCCAGGACGAGCTGACCAGCCTGGTCGAACCGGCAGAGGGCGAGCCGTTTGTGCTTCATCCCGGCGAGTTCGTTCTCGGTTCGACTCTCGAAGTGTGCTCACTGCCGAACGACCTGGCCGGCCGCCTCGAAGGTAAGTCGAGCCTCGGGCGCCTGGGCCTTTTGACGCACTCCACTGCCGGCTTCATCGACCCGGGTTTCAGCGGCCACATCACACTGGAGCTGTCCAACGTCGCAAACCTGCCGATCACGCTGTGGCCGGGAATGAAGATCGGGCAGCTCTGCCTGCTCAAGCTGTCGAGCGCTGCAGAGTTCCCCTACGGAAGCTCCGAGGCCGGATCCAAGTACCAGGGCCAGCGCGGCCCGACTCCGTCGAAGGCGTACCTGAACTTCAACCGCAGCTGAACGAACCAACTTCGGGGGGAGTGGCATGATCGGAATTTTCTACGGTCTGGTTTTCATGAACTTGTTGTTCGTGACCAGCACCGTGTGCTTGATGAAGCCGTCGAAGGCCAGTGTTGTTGCGACCGTCTGCGCAGGAGTGGCGTGGCTGTTCTTCAACGGCCCGCTGGAAGGTCAGGTCTTGTGGTCGTTGAATCGAGAACACGGTCTGACGGTCTCGGATCTGATGTCGTTCGTTGCCTTCGGCATCGCCGCTCGTGGTTGGAATCAGGTCCGTAAGGTCCGCGAAACCGTCGACGCCGATCGCTACTGACCTGCGAGCTCACCTCAATTGAACGCCACGATTCGGACAGAAGTTTCGACCTGGAGCACAACGGTCGGCGAATCGGGCACAATTACTGAGTATGTGGTGGATTGTCGGAGGCGTACTACTCGTATGGGTCGTGTGTTCCATTCCGATTGCCATCCTGGTCGGACGCGGTATCGCGCGCCGGGACCGCGCAGAATTCGACGGCCGAAATCAACAGTGGGCCGACGAGGTTGTCAGGTCGATAGAGAAGCAATCGGATCAGGACAATGCCGATCGGCGTAAGCCACCACTGATCAGCTGACCAGCTGAACTTTTCCGGAGGTGAGTGGGCGTGGAACTTCCATCCGATACTCCCGACGACGTCGTGGCCGCAGCCGCCGGAGGACCCAGGATTCCGCAGTTCGATCCCACAGTCGGGATTCCGGTAGTTCCGCCTGCGGGAGATGCTCCACACCGGTTGGTGGTCATCGGCGACTCGCTGTCGCAGGGATTTCAGAGCGGGGCGGTCTTCAATACCGATCTGTCGTATCCGTCGATCATTGCTCACCAGTTGGGCTGGCTCGAGCGGTTCCGCTTTCCCCGATACGGCGGTCCGGGCGGGCTCCCACTCAACATCGAACTGCTGCTCCGCACCCTCGAAGAGCGCTTCGGCCCACGGCTCGACCTCTGGGAGGTTCCGCTCGCACTCTTTGCTGCACGCGGGTTCATGGATCAGGTGGAGGACTACTGGGAGCGTGGGCCGGGCAGCGTGGCGCCGACGTTCTCGGCGATCAATCACAACCTTTCGGTCTACGGGTGGGATCTTCGTGACGCTCTGACCAAGACCGCGCATGGGTGTGAGGCAGCCCTGCACGAACCGCACGACGATCTGATCAGCCAGATCGTCGAGAACAACGGCGAACGCGCCGCACTGAGAGTTCTGCCGCGAGGCTCCGAGGCAGAGAAGCGCATGACGGCGTTCGACGCGGCAGCGGAACTGGGCAAGGAAGGCATCGAAACTCTGATCGTCTTTCTCGGGGCCAACAATGCGCTCCGCACCGTCACCGAACTCCGAGTCGAGTGGAGCGGCAACAACTTCCGTGACCCGGACGGCAAGCGCGAATACACGGTGTGGCAGCCCGAGCACTTCGCGTCGGAGTACGCCGAGGTGCTGGCCGCGATCCGCAAGATCAACGCCCAGCACGTCATCCTCTGCACCGTCCCACACGTGACCATCGCACCGATCGCCCACGGGCTCGGCGGCAAGATCGAAATCGGATCCCGCTATTTCCCGTACTACGCGCGACCGTGGGTGCGCGACACAGACTTCGACCCACAGCGCGATCAACACATCACCGGCGCGCAGGCGTGGGCCGTCGATACCGCAATCGATGTGTACAACGACGGAATCGAGCAAGCCGTCGCGAATGCCCGTCGGGTGGGGAAGGACTGGTACCTCTGCGATATTGCCGGGTTGCTCGAGCGCGTGGCCTCACGGCGCTACGTCACCGACGTCAATGCGCGGCCGTCATGGTGGACGCCGTACCCCCTCCCCAAAGCACTGACCGACTTGCAACCCGTGCCGGACTCGCTGTTCCTCTCCGCCGACGGTCGCGGCGGCCGCGCGTCGGGCGGCCTCTTCTCGCTCGACGGCGTTCATCCCACGACAGTCGCGTACGGGGTGATGGCGCAAGAACTGGCGAACATCATGGTCACGGCCGGGGTCCAGTTCGACCGCGCTCAGGTCGATTTCGACCGACTCGTCCGACGCGACACCTTGGTGCGCACTCCGCCGCAGAATCTCGATTCCACGCTCGGCGTCATCGGCTGGGCCGACGAGCACCTCGGCTTTGCCAAACGCGTGTTCGGTCTCTGATTTTCAGCTTGCCTTCGACATCGTCGGTGCGACGATGCGTTCCGCGTACTCCCGCAACAGTGCCACCAGGTCTACGTCGTCGACGGAAAGTCTGCCGGTCGGACCTATCGCAGCCAAGGCACCGACGACACACCTTTCCGCGTCGTGGATCGGGACGGCGACGGCGGAGCGTCCGACACGAATCTCGTCGACCTCACGGGCGGGCTCGCCGCGCCGGATCCGAGAGAGTTCGAGTTCCAACTGGTCGCCGTCGGTGATGGTGTGTGCGGTGACCTTTCGCAATGGGGCCTCGGCCAATTCGGGTCGGCTGGCGAGGAGCAGCTTCCCGATAGCCGACGCGTGAACGGCTGTGACCAGCGTCCGTTCGCCGCTGAGCTCGTGGTCTGGATCGCGATCGACCAGTCGAATTCTGTTCTCTGCAAACGACGCGAGGTAGACGCCGAACCGTAGCTGCTCGCGGAGTTCTTCGAGGAGCACCGAATTGTCGACGGGGGTGGGTTCGGCGGCAGCCCCGGCCAATTCACGGGTGCGTCGGCCCAGCGCGAAGCCGGAGAGGTCGGCGATCCGAACCAGGTAACCGTCGGCGACAAGAAGGTTGAGTAGCCGGTATGCAGTGGCGGGTGGAATGTCGGCCAGGGCGGCAATGTCTTTGGCCGTGGCCCCCGATCCGAGCCGGGCCGCCGCTTCGAGCAGGGCGAGGGCGCGCTGAACGGCTCGGGGTTCGTGCCCACCGAGGTCGCGTGGTCGGCCCACCATCAGCGGACGCCGGCAGTCGGCTCGCCCACCAGCACGATGTTTCCGGCTGCGTCGGTGGCGAACACCCCAGCTCCTGGTAGTACGTCCTCGGTTTCGGGACTGTCGAACGCGCCGACGTGCAGCAGGCTCTTGGGGCTTCGGCGTTGCAGGTAGAACTGCCAGAGCGTGCCCGAGGTCAGGATCACGAGCACAGCGATCGGTGCAACGTACGCATGGTCGATCGTGTTGGCGTACAACAGGTATCCGAGAACTACCGCGCCGGCACCACTTCCACACGACGCGGCTGCGAGAACGCCGGGAGTGTGCTCTCCGATACGCGTCAGGAAGACAACCGATGCGATCGCCACCAGTGCATAGGCAACGATGACGGCACCGCGAACCGTCAGTCGAACGTCGTCGAAAATCTCTCCGCGTCCAAGGATGGCAAAGGCTCCGCCGCCCACCAGAACTGTGCAGACGACGACGGTCAGCGCGAAGTAGGGCGTGCGAAATGCGCTGTGAACCGAGGCGAACCGGCGGGGGAGTAGGCGTTCGACGCCGAACGAGTAGACCAGACGCGACGCAGCGTTGGACGACGCCATCGACGACGCCAGCCACGAGCACCCCAGACCGACGTTGAGCGCGATGACGACACCTGGACTCACACCCGTCGCTGTTCCGTGGAGATAGGCGTTGACGAGGGTGTCGCTACGTCCCGACCAAGCGGCCCAGCCCGCAAAGATGAAGAGCGATCCACAGATGATCGGGGTGAGAAGGACTGTGCGGGTGACGGTTACCAGCGGTCGACGAGATTCGGGGCCGAAGAAGGCCGCGCTCTCGAATCCGGCGAGAGCGAACACGGCAGCCAGGGCGGTGAGTAACAGCCCGTGACCGGAGGTGGGCGGAACGATCTGTGCTTGTTGGCTTCCGGAACCGCCCAGAATCATGAGCCCGACGATGAACAGAAGTGAGCAGCTTTCTACGACGAGGATCGCGAGAGCAGCAAATCTGACACTTCGAACGAGGGCACCGAGAATCAGCAGGGCTATCCCCAGATAGAGCGCGATGACGTGAAAAGTCTTGTCCACGTGCACACCCGCGAAGCCGAGCAAAGCGATTGCGGCCTGTCCTCCGTGATAGAGCGTCATTACCGCGCTGCCGACGTACTTGACCAGCATGGCGATGCCGGTGGTCAATGCTGCCCGGGTGCCCAGGCCACGAAAGACGAAGCTGTGCAGCCCGCCCGATGCTGCCATTCGGCGCGTGAACTGCGAAACGCAGAAAGCGATGAGCGTCACCAGCACGGTGGCCGCGATGATGGTGATCATCCCGCTCAACAATCTGCCGTGTGTCAGCATGGTGACGGGCAGAACGACCATCGACACAGCAGGGGCGGTGGTTGCCACCGACTGGGCCAGCACTTCGGCGCCCGAGAGTTGCCGACGGCCCAACGCGCGCAGCGGTGATCGCGCCGGGGGTTGCTTCTCGCGCGTGGTGAAGGACCGCGCGATAGCTTCGGTGAGAGCGGACATGTCGCGTCACGCTAGTCCGGTTCTGTAACGCGGATATTGCGGACATGCTTCCGCTGATCGCACTCGGGTGAGAGAGCCCGATGCTGATGCTCGCAGGTTTCTCACTCGGTCCCCACTGACTGTTTCCTGCGCGTCAAGTTCCGGACCCAACGCTCCTGAAGTCTGTGTTCAACACCAACCACCCGGGTCACCGGGAGCACACTGGGGAGCTCGAATGCCATACACACGTAGATCTTTCATGCGCAGTCTGGGAATCACCGGCGGCGCCGGCCTGGCACTCGGTGCTATGTCGTCCATCGGCCTGGCGCCGGCGGTGGCGTCGACGCCGAGGCGATTTCAGGCACCTGCCGCGGGTGACCTGATCGGAAAGGTCAAGGGAAATCACTCCGTCGTGATCCTCGGCGGTGGACCGTCCGGTCTGTGCTCCGCCTACGAACTGCAGAAGGCCGGATACAAGGTCACTGTCCTCGAAGCGCGCAACCGGCCGGGTGGTCGGGTGTGGTCGATCCGCAACGGCACCGAAGAAACCGACCTGAACGGTGAGACACAGACCTGTACGTTCTCCGAGGGGCACTTCTACAACCTCGGCGCGACGCGTATTCCGCAAAATCACAACACCATCGACTACTGCCGCGAACTGGGCGTCGAACTGCAGATGTTCGGAAACCAGAATGCGAACACCTTCGTCAACTACACCGGCAACAAGCCGCTGGCGAATCAGTCGATCACCTACCGAGCAGCCAAAGCCGACACCTACGGATACATGTCCGAGCTGCTGCAGAAGGCCACCAATCAGGGCGCTCTCGACCAGGTCTTGAGCAAGGAAGACAAAGAAGCACTCTCGTCCTTCCTCACCGACTTCGGTGATCTCTCCAGCGACGGCCGCTACGTCGGATCCTCGCGTCGAGGACACTCCGCGGAGCCGGGCGCCGGCCTCAACTTCGGAACCGAGATCGAACCATTCGGGATGAGCGATGTCATCCAGGGCGGCATCGGACGTGCATTTTCCTTCGAGTTCGGTTACGACCAGGCCATGACGATGATGACCCCCGTCGGCGGCATGGACCGGATCTACTACAAGTTCCAGGACGCGATCGGGATGGACAACATCGAGTTCGGTGCCGAGGTCAGCGGCATGCAGAACGTGCCGGAAGGCGTCACCGTCGACTACGTCGTCGACGGCAAAACCAAGTCGATCACCGCCGACTACGCAATCTGCACGATCCCACCGCACCTGATCAAGCGGCTGAACAACAACCTGCCCTCCGACATCCTGCTCGCGTTGGATGCAGCCAAGCCGTCGTCGTCGGGCAAGCTCGGTATCGAATACTCGCGTCGGTGGTGGGAGACGGAGGACCGCATCTACGGCGGCGCGTCGAACACCGACCGCGACATCTCCCAGATCATGTTCCCCTACGACCACTACAACTCCGACCGCGGCGTCGTGGTCGCGTACTACAGCTCGGGTAAGCGTCAACAGGCTTTCGAATCGCTCACCCACCGTCAGCGGCTGGCAAAGGCCATCGCCGAAGGCGCAGAAATCCACGGCGACAAATACACTCGCGACATCTCGTCGTCCTTCTCCGGAAGCTGGCGTCGCACCAAGTATTCGGAATCCGCCTGGGCATCATGGGCCGGCGCGGGAGATTCCCACGGCGGCATGGCAACTCCCGAGTACACCAAGCTGCTCGAACCCGTCGACCGGATCTACTTCGCCGGCGATCACCTCTCCAACGCCATCGCCTGGCAGCACGGGGCCTTCACGTCCGCGCAGGACGTCGTCACCCATCTGCATCAGCGTGTTGCGCAAACTGCCTGACGTGCTTCGTTTTCCATCACTTTTCTCTGGAGGTCACATCATGAAATCTCGCAGCACCAAGGTTCTTGCAGCGGCATTTGCCGCCACCGCGCTACTGGGCTTCGCCACGGCCTGCTCGTCCGATGAGGCGGACGCCGAGACCACATCGAGTTCGTTCGTCTCCAAATCGATTCTCGAAGCGGGGCAGGCAAACCCGATGATCGCTCAGGGTGTCGCGATCGGCGGCGACACCGCGATCTACAAGACCAGCGGCATCGGCCCGTCGGCAGGAAACAAGGCGGCGCCGGAAGGTTCGCCGGAGTCGTACATCGACGGCCAGTTCTCCGGCGGAGTTCTGCCTGCCGGGGTCACCGTCACCGAGGCGCAGGGCATCAACGTACTCAAGAAGATCCGCGACAACCTCGAAGCGCAGGGATTGAGTCTCGAAGACGTCGTGACGATGCGCGTCTTCCTGGACAACGCGCCGGGGTCGGACAAGGCCGACTACACAGGATGGAATCGCGCGTACCGCCAGTTCTTCGCCAATACCAATCTCGACACCGGTGATACGGAGCTGGTGCCGATGGGCACTGCCGAGCCGATCGCTCCGATCGAGCGCAACAGCGCTCGGCCCACCCGCTTCGCCCTCGAGGTTGCCGGACTGCCCGTTGCCGGTTGGCTCGTCGAGGTAGAGGTCGACGCGGTGTACCCCGATGGCAAGGAACCCGCCTGATGGGCGCGCTCAGCCCGACCCACTGGGCAATCGTCGCAGTAGTGCTCGTGGTGCTGTTCGGTTCGAAGAAGCTGCCCGACGCGGCCCGCGGCCTTGGCAGGTCGATGCGGATCCTCAAGACCGAAGTCGGTGAACTGCACTCGGATACGGACCTCGCGTTGGAGAAGCGAGACTGACCCCTGTGCGCGGTTGAGGAGTCCCCACACTCCTCAACCGCGCACAGGTCTTCTAGATCAGACCTTCGGAACGCGCTACCGATGGTGGTGACGGCGGACCCTTCACGAAGACATCGATCAGCACGTCCTCGTCCTGGTACGACGCGAACTGCGCCAACCCCGGTGTCTGGCGCACAGCCGAATGAACGGCGTCACCGTTCTGCGGATACTCCGGTACGACGTGACGCCAATGGGCGCACAGCAGCGTTCCACCAGGCTCGAGATGCTCGACGACGTGCAGCATTGCCTCGATCAGCTTTTCGAAGGTCAGGTAGTAGCCGACCTCGCTGATGACGACGAGGTCGAAAGTCTCGTCGGGCCAGTCGTCACCCAACGCCCACAGACGAAATTCGGCATCACGTCCGGTAAGCCGCGCACGGGCGCTCTCGAGTGCGGCCGGGACGATGTCGGTGGCGAGAACGCTGTCGCAGCGCTCTGCCAACTTCTCGGTGAGAACCCCGATCGAGCATCCAGGTTCGAATGCGCGACGGTATCGAGGTTTGGGGAGCATCGCGGCGCTGAGCGCGTACTTTCGCTGCTCGTACCACCGGGATTCGAAGTCCCACGGATCGGATTGCGCCGCATACATCTTGGCGAAGTAGTCCGCGGGAAGCTCACGATCGGTCATACGAACACCGTTTCGTACGGTCGCAGTAGTCGTTCCATCGCATGTCGGGGGAGGATGGGTGCATCCGCGGGATGGTCGGAAAGCGGGGCGATCTGTGAAGTGAACTCATTGGCAGCAGCCGATTTTGCAGCCTGAACGTCGGAGGGCAAGGCCACTCTTCTGGCCCTTTCCCACGGGACTGCTGCATGATCCGGCTCAGCCCAATGCCACGCCCAGATGGGGTACTCGATCAATCGTGATCCAGTGTCCGCGCAGGCCTTCGCCGCTGCCTCCCCGGTGGCTTCATGGTCGGGGTGGCCGTCCCCGCGCCATGTCGAGGCGCACCAGGTACCCGTCGAGGAATCACCGAGAATCGAGCTGAGACGGTCGGTCAACTCCTGTCGGTTCTCGCTGATCTTCCCGTCTGGAAGGCTCAATCGAACCGGTGCGGGAATTCCGAGTACACGCGCTGCTCGATCCGACTCGGACCGCCTGAGATGTTCCATCTCAGGCTGAGTCACTGTTGGTGAATCGGGATGTGAGGCTCCACCGTCGGTGACAGACACCACGTGAACGTCGATGCCGGAAAGCGTTGCGATAAGAGCAGTTCCACCCAGTCCGAGTATTTCGTCGTCGGGATGGGGAGCGACGACGATCAATCGCGAGCACCCGGTGAGATCCAGTTCCGGAAAGCTGCGTCCCCACTCCTGCCATGTCGATTCGGGAGTGCCGCCATCGTCGACAGGCTTCTGCGCGAACAGTTTCGAGTTCACCACGGCCGTTTCCCCTTGGCCGCAATCCGGCCCAGTTCGGCGAGATCCTTCTCGGCGTGGCTCTGCCGCAGGTAGACGGTGAGGTCGGCTACCCGCGCGGCATGCTCGGCGTCCATGCAGAGCGGTGCGGCGCCGAGAGCGCGTCCCACCCGATCCAGGGTCTCGGTGGCGGCGCGCTCGACAATTGCCCGCACACGGAGTGCCCGCTGCATGGCCTCGGCATTTTCGTCGAAAGGATCGGCGTCGATCTCCGCCGCCGCGACTGCGAGCGCGTTGCGCGCTGCGGCCAGCGCCGCATCGACCGCGCCGAGGTGGGCGAGTAGGTAGGGATCGTCGCTGCTTGCAGCCTTGTCGTACAACGGATCTGCAACGCCGCAGGCACCGCCGTACCAACATGCAGCCACGCCTATCGCGCCGTGCCAGAACCCCGGCCTGCTCAGGTAGTCGCCTGCCGTCCCGACCGGTATCGCCGGAACCATGTCGAAGTCGACCGCGCTGGAGTCGCTTTCGGCCATACCGACGGCCTTCCACGAATCGGGAACGGGATGCACCCCAGGTAGTCCGAGCTCAACTGCGAAGAGTGAGGGTACTCCGTCGACCAAGGCGGTGATCAGTGCATGCGTGCAGGTGTTGGCACCGGAACACCACAATTTGCGGCCGGTGAGCGTCCAGATCCCTACGTGCTCAGACGCATTCACCACAGGTTCGGGTGGCTCGGCCGCCCACACTCCCCACAGCTGCCCGGGTTCGGGATCCGGCCCGTCGAGTTCGGTGAGTATCGCGACGGCATCGGTGTGAGCCTCAGCCATCCGCCCGAGAACCACATTCTCGCGCGTGAGCTCTGCCAGGGAGGTCCACCGCGCGGCTGTCGCGCCGCCGCCGGGAAGCGGCAAGTACAGTCCACCTGCGTCCAGGAGTGTGTGTAGTCGTTTCATCGTGCCAGCTCCGCTTCTTCGTTATCGGCGGTCGTACAACCCAGGTTACGGATATGTCCGGCAAAGCCGCCCGGAGTTCGGCCGTCGAGACGCGCAGACGTGGTGACCGCAATGTCTTCTGCCCACGCGATACAGGCACCAGCCTCGCTCAACCGCCGGACGAGATCGACGTCCTCGTCTTCTTCGAGATCGGAGAATCCTCCGACGCTCCAGTACATATCCGCGCGGACACCGAGGTTGGCCCCGTGGACGTGACCGTGTCGGCCATATGGATGTGCGTGGTACATACGTTCGTATCGTTCACGAACGGAGTGTGGATGGCCTTCCCAATCCGCGATGCGTACGGTTCCCGCGACGACGTCCGCAGTACGCGCATACTCCAATTGGCGCGCAATCCAGGTGGGGCCGACCACCGAATCTGCATCGGTGGTGGTGAACCACGCCGAAGCTCCCAACTCTCGGCCGAACTCGGAAAAGCCCGTCGCTCGCGAACGTCCGACGTTCTGGTGCTCGACGCGGAGTACTTCGACCCCGTCGGGGATGACACCGGCGGTTCCGTCCGAACAGTTGTCGAGGACGGCAACCAGTCGGACGGGGACAACGCAAGCCGACGCCGCTGTTGCGAGTGCGCGAAGGCAATTGGGGAGGTCTTCGGCTTCGTTGTGGGCGGGAACTACGACAAGAACCTGGTCGATTGGCACAGTGACGATCCTTTCCTCACCCTGGTACGGTCGGGTCTTCTTTCGTCCCGGTTCTCAACAGATAACCACATTTCGGACGAGTGCCGCCGCTCGACCGCCAGCAGTCACGCAGGTCGAAAACTGTTTCGGTGAAACATCTCTGGATGCGTTTGGGAACTGTGACTTCGGGGTACAAGACGGGGTTTTGCGACTGTGCTTTAAGGTGCAAAACGGGGTTTTGCACCGAAGAATCTTCAGAACCGGCGGTGGCGCACCGAATCGATGAGCATCCGGGCAACCTCGTGCAGTTTCACGTTGGTGTTCTGCGATTGCTGCACAAGACGGCTGAATGCTTCCTCGGCGTCGATGCCGTGGACGGCGATCAGGACACCTTTGGCTTGTTCGATCTCGGCTCGAGATTCCATGGCGCAGTGCAACTGTTCGATGTGCTCGTGTGCTTGACGCCAGCGTCGTGAATCTGCGATCGCCGCGCCCGCACCGGCGGTGAACAATTTCATCAACTCTTCGTCGAAGGCCTTGAACTCTGTCGAGGCGAATCCGTAGACGTTGAAAGCGCCGAGCAGTTCGGTGTTCCCTTCGCCCATGGTGATCGGCACGGACAAGTAGGACCGGACGCCTTGTTTGCGGGCTTCGTCGGTGAATTCCGGCCATTCGTCGACGTGATCACCCACCTTTGCCCGAACCGAGGACACCGTGCGCGCGGCGTCAACGCACGGACCACGATCAGCGGAGTGCTGGGCGTCATCTATCTCGGAAAGGTAGTCCGCGGTGGACGCAGCAGTTCGTGGGCCATCGGTGGACAACACCGTCACGCTGACAGCATCGGCGTCAGGCAGTGCTTTGACCGCGGTCTCGGCCAGACGTTGGAGCATGGAGTCGAGATGCTCGTCCGTGTTCAGATTGGACCGGAGTCCGGCAATCGCTTCGGCGAGTGTGTCGAGCGAATCTGCTGCGGAAGCAAACGCCGCGGCTACCTGAGGAGCGTCCGCATTGCCTGTCATGACTCAGGTCTACTCCGCAAACTGCGACGATGTAACCGTTCCGGGCAGTCGATGCTGCGATGTTCGCATGAAATCCGAGGTTCCTGGGTAGCCGCACGCAGCGATGTGCGATGTCGCCTGAAAAAGAGGAGCCGATGATGATCCTGCGTCTACCTGGTGTGTATCGACCGCAACACGACACGTCGTTACTGGCGGATGCGCTGCTGTTCGAGCACCTCACCGCTCGCAGCCGGGTCCTGGATCTGTGCACGGGGACCGGCGCCCTCGCCGTCGCGGCATCGGCGGCTGGTGCAGGCCACGTCGTCGCGGTCGACATATCTCGCCGAGCGTGCGCCAATGCTCGTCTCAACGGAATCCTCAACGGAACCTTGATCGATTCCCGTCGCGGCGACCTCACCGAGGCGGTACACGGCGAACTCTTCGATCTGGTGATCTCCAACCCGCCGTACGTCCCTGCGCTGGCAGACGATCTACCTACCGCTGGAATCGAACGGGCTTGGGACGCAGGCAAGGACGGACGCGCCCTCATCGACAGGATCGCGGCCACCGTTCACGAAGTACTCGTCCCCGGCGGCACACTACTTCTTCTGCAGTCGGTACTGTGTGGGGTCGACAAGACCGAGGCGATACTCGAGGAACACGGTATGGCCGTGGAGATCTCGGCCCGGAAGTACATTCCCTTCGGGCCCGTGATGCGCGAGAGGCGCACCATGCTCGAGGCACGAGGGTTGATCACCACCGGTCAGGAAATCGAACAACTCGTGATCATTCGCGCAACGAAGTCTCGCCCTTCTCCCAACTCGATGTGAGGTGATCGCCGAGAAGGTCGTCGAACGCGAGGCACGTTGCAGCGCCGAACAAGATGTCATCAGTGCGGTGCGGCTGCGAAGAAGCAAGACCGCCGGCAAGTTCCCGAACGGCGATCTGTTCGTGAACGGAATCCGCTTCCACGTGCTCGTCGTAGAACAGTGTCGCGTCCGAACCGAATCCGAGTCGGCGCAAGCCGGCACTGTACCGTTTGCTCGGCAGCGCCGACGTGGTCTCGACGGCGCACAGGTGCCCGACCAGCGCTCCGAGATGTCGGCGATGAAAGCCGAAGAGCGAGAGAGCATTCAACGACGCCAAGGTTACCGCGGGAACAGCATCGATGTAGTGGCCGTAGCGGTCCGAAAGGCCGACAGCCCGCATGGTGTCGGCAAAAAGACGCGAATGCATTCGCTCTGCGCTGCCCCCTCCGTACTCGTCGCTCTGCACTTCGACGAGGGCTGCTTTGACGGCACCGGAGAGGCGCGAAATTCCAAGGGTGTGCACATCCGCTTCACGCAGCTGATTGAGCGAACGGTGAATCAGCACCTCCGCGAACTGATCGATTGTGGCGTCCTTCGCCATAAAGGACGCCAGACCGGGGCCTGCACTGGGAGCCGTCATCGCCCACAAATCGGCTACGACGTCACCGGACGACGGAACCTTTCCCACGAGTTCCACGATGGCGGCCTCGAAATGCGTCTCGAGACGCGACCTCGCCGCGAGCAGGTCCAGATTCCACTCCCACGCGTCCGCGACGTTCTCGATTCCCTGCAAATGAAGCTCGTAGAGGAGCGTCAGAGTCAACTGAGCGTCGTCGTCTCGAAGAATGTCGTAGGTGGGGTCGATGGACCGTGCAACCTCGTAGGCGTCAGCGGCAGCCGTAAGCTCCCTCGGATCGGCCGAGGAGCGCAGAATGGAAACGAGAGTGGCGCTCAGTGGGCCGCGAGCCTGTGGAACAGGCATGGAAGTGGGCACGCCAGTGGCCGAATCGAGAAGTGAAGAGGACATATGACCGCGTTTCCCGAATCGTCATCTGCCGAAACACCGAGTGTTGCCGGTAACAACACCACCATAACCGCCTGCTCGGACGGCCCGCTGCTGGTGCGTGGTGACTTCGAGTTGCTCCGTGACGACGGCACTCCGATAGAGAACAAGCGCTCTACGGTTGCTTTGTGTCGATGCGGGCGGACCGGCATTGCGCCGTTCTGCGACAGCTCCCACAAGAAGAAGCGGGCGCGAGCGACGTAACCGGGGCCAACTCGCAACGAGCCCGACCTGTAAACCAAGACGGCCCTGAAACCAAGAAAAGGCTGGATGCCGGCACCGTGCGGTGCAGCGTCCAGCCTTTTCAGTCTGAAGTCAGACTGGGATCGAACTCAGATGGCGCGAACGTTCTGAGCCTGGGGGCCCTTCTGGCCCTGTCCGATCTCGAACTCGACCTTCTGGCCCTCGTCGAGGGACTTGTAGCCGCTGCCCTGGATCTCCGAGTAGTGAACGAACACATCCGGTCCGCCACCTTCCTGCTCGATGAATCCGAAGCCCTTTTCACCGTTGAACCACTTGACACTGCCCTGAGCCATAACCAAATTCTCCTGGATCCATCGAGCCGAGCCCTCCCATCGAGAGTCCGGTCTCACACCTGATCCTGCCATGCTCTTCTTTTTCTGTCTCCAATTACATGCATGGCGAGTTGCAGTATTTGACGGGTTTGTCCCGTTCCTGGACCACGTCGGAAGCAGGTGATTGTTCAACTATGCGCGTTTACCTGCTGTGATGTATTCGTCGCTTCGATGTAGCGCGAAATGACAACACCTGTGTTAAATCTGGATTCGCGGCGCAGAATGCCACCCCGATACCCAGGAGGGGACCAAATACCCAACTCGATCGGGGTCGAGATCAGTCCGAATCGTCGGGTTTGGTGTGCCCGTCGAACGTCACATGGATGTTCTCGTGGGGAACAGCGCGTTGGGCTTTTGCTTGATCGGCGAAGGTGCGCCGATCGCCTTCGATGAGTTCGGTGTTGTCGGTGAACGGAGCCAACAACGCCCGCGGATGGAGTTTGTCGACTCGCACGACGTTGATTTCCGCGCACATGACGATCGAGGCGGCAGCGAGGAACAAGAAGGCCAACAAACCCAGAACGATGGCAAAGACGCCATTGGTGGTGGAGGCACCCCGCACCACGGAGGTCACGTAGAGGGCACCGAAGGACTGAAGTGCTTGCCAGAGAACAGCAGCGGCGATCGCTCCAGGCGCCACGTCGGCTACCGAGAGCGGGCGGGCGCAGGTGAGCCGGAAAGCGACGATGAAGATGCCTGCATTCAAGACGACTACCGCAAGGGTCAACAGGAAGCTGAACGAACCGCCCAGATGAAGCGCACCGCCGATGTTGGAGACAGCGGTGGTCCCCAAGATCGCGAGACCGATGGTGCCCAGCAGCAGTAACCCTTGAAGACGCCCGCGGATGGGATCCGGTCGCATGTTTCGGGGCACCGACCACACCGTGTTCATCGCATTCTGGCAAGCCAGAGCGACACCGAGGCCACCGTAGAGACCACCGACGATTCCGATCACCAGCCCTGTGACACCGCCGCCGATCTGTTGCGCATTGCCCAGATCGTCACCGATCACCGGAAACTGATGCAGAGCGGAGTCCAAGATTTGTTGCTGAAGCTCGGGGTTGCCAGAGAGCACGAAGCCGAGAATGGTCGAGAGCAACAGAAGAAGAGGGAAGAGCGAGACGAAGCCGTAGTACGCGATCAGCGCGGCGAGATAAACACCTTGATCGTCGAGGAACTTGTAGAGGACCGCTATCGGGAACCCCAGGGCCGGATGCTTCTGTTGCAAGGCATCGAGGCGCTTGGCGATTGTCATTCTCGGTCTCTCTCAGCTCGTCGGACAGCCCGACGAACCTTAGTCGCTGCGAGCGCGCGGCGCTCGACGCCGGTGCAGGCTTGGCGTCAGGAGGCTTCGAGTGACTTTTCTGCTTCGGCGAGCGCGCGCATTGCTCCCTCGACCGAGTTGGTGACCGGAAATTCCTCTTCCGCCCGTGCGGCCCGAAGCAAGCGTCGAAGCGGGTGTGACCCGATGACGGACCACTGGAAGTCGTGCGCTCGTGAACGGGAGTTCAGTTCGGCGAACAGTTCGAGGCAGACCGCACCGACGAACAGTGAGTTGGACAGGTCGAGAATGACGCGGGACCACTCCGCAGCGTACGAGTTGAGAAGTTCTCTCAGTTCTGGGGCGGACAGTTTATCGAGGTCGACGTCGACCTGGATCAGGACTGTCGAGGGTGCTATCCGCCAGGCCGCGAAGCCTTGTGTGTCCACGATCGGACCCAATTGTGTTGAGGGATCGACGAAATCGATCGCTGTGTGGTCGAGTTCATTCAGATTCATGGCAGATCCGGTCTGTGTGCTTTTCGTCGAAAGGCTGACGACCGACCTGGCGGCACGGAAAGTGGAAGAGTCCAGGTGTGGAAAGCATTGAGCCCAATGGATGTACGCAGGAAGTTGTGACCTGAATCCAGAGTCCTGATGCGAACCGAGCGCCAGCGGCTTCAGCCCCGGCTGTATTCTCAACCTCGGTATCGCTCAGTGTAGCTCGAGGGCTTGGATCGGTCCAGGCTTGTAGTCGAATATTAAGCGGTGCAATGTTTTTGGCTCGACACTTCGGTATGGTTGGGGATCAGCGCCACCTGACGAAGGGATTTCAGATGAACGACCGCGATGCACTCACGGCCATCTCGACCAAGCTCGACACACTGATCGGCGCGGAGACCAACGGTCTGCAGGACGAGGTTCCGCCCGGTTCCAGTGTTCAGCGCACCGAGCAGGACGGCGAGCACGGCCGGTGGGGGCACGATTACCGTCTCGCCAACAAGTATCTCGAGGCTCTCGACATCGGCCAGCCCGGGCTCATTGACCGAGACGAGATGGAACGTCTTGCGCAGGAATACATCTGATCCTGGGGACCTACTTCAGAAGATTTCACCCATCTCGGTGCGCAGCTGCTTCAGTGTCTGAGTGAGGATTCTGGATACATGCATCTGAGAGATGCCGATCTTTTCGGCAATCTGGGACTGGGTGAGATGACCGAAGAATCTGAGAACGACGATCGTTCGCTCACGCTCCGGTAGTGCAAGGAGCGCGGGTCGCAGGGTTTCGTGATTGTCGATCCGACTGATCGCTTCGTCGTACTGTCCCAAAGTATCGATCAGAGTCAGTCCGCTCCCGTCGCCGGCTGACGCGGTGTCGAGCGGTGTGGTTCGATATGAATTTCCGGCGGTCAACCCCTGTTCGACCTCGTCCGGCTCGATGTCGAGCTCCGTCGCAAGTTCCGCTACCGTCGGTGCACGGCCGAGCGTCTGCGACAACGACGTGAGCGCCCGGTTGAGGGCAAGATGTCGTTCCTGAAGGCTGCGAGGTACGCGTACGGACCAGCCGTGATCGCGAAAATGCTTGCGTACCTCGCCCATTACGGTGGGGACTGCGAACGACAGGAAATCCGATCCTTTGTCTACGTCGAATCGCTGCACAGCCTGTACCAACCCCACGCGCGCAACTTGTTCCAAGTCCTCGAAAGGCTGGCCGCGCCCCTGGTAGCGACGTGCAACGTGGGTGGCGAGCGGTAGGCACAGTTCGATGATCGAGTTGGTGATCTTTTCCCGGGTCGGATCATCCGGCGGAAGCGAGGCCATCGAGACGAACAATTCGACAGCTAGTTCGTACTGGTCCTTCTTGTCCGGTGGTACAGCCTTGCCCGGTGGGACAGTATCGTCCGGTGGGACAGCGGTCACGCACGCTCCTGGAGCAAGCCCTTTTCAAGCGTCATCGTCAGGGTGATGTGACCGTCCGCGTCGATTTCCGATTGCTCCAAACGGACCGAGTCGACCAGTGCTTCGAGAACGAACCATCCGAAGCTGTGGGACTTGTCGGGTATTTCGGAGTGCGCGATCACCGACACGACGATCCGAAGAGTGCGACCGTAGGTCTCGAATCGGCAGGTCAAGTCGCTGGACGGTATCGCATGGCCGATGAGGATGCTCGCGACTTCGTCCATCGCCAGAGCAAGGTCGGCTGTCCCGTCGACGTCCAATCCGGTGTTGTTGGCAACCGTGCGGGTGATTCCGCGCAGAGTCGGCAGTTGGGAGTACGACGCTCGGACGCGGAGCGAGGCAATGGAGTCGTGAGTAAGTTCGGCTTCGGTCGGACTCGACAGAGGAATCAAGGGGCTTCCTGTAGGTAGATGTGGCGTAATTCCGGCGGACCGAGGCAAGGAACGGTACCGGCCATGCGTGCCAGCCATCTCTACCCCGGAAGTATTCATGGCCTTCGATTACCCTTCGCCCGGCGAAGTAATCCTCTTTACCCGAACTAGAGGATGAATTGTGAGACACATCACCTGTGGTGCGCTCGTACCGAATCCCATCTTTCATTTGTGACCCGTTCGGGTACGTCCGTTTCATGGGCACTCAGGCGGACAGGCAGATCCCCGTACACACACGACCGGAAGGTGTCACGGACGACGAGGTCAAGGCAGCGGGGGTGTTGTCGAACGCCCTCGAAACGGTGGAGCGGGCGCGCGGCGCTCTGTACGACTTCCATCAGCTGATCGGACATGCAGATCTGATGCTCGACGAGGTCGTAGAGCTACTGCGAACCAGCGGTAACGACGAGCTGGCCGATCAGGTCGAGAAAGAGTTGATGGGACGGAACGTGGTCGAAGGGCGCTGGACCTTCCAGCTGGTCGAGGAGTTCGACGAGAACTACTGGTCCTTCTTTCGCGAATGCGAACGAGTGGTGCGTGACAAGCTGGCCGGCGGAGTGCCGCACCTCTTCGAAGCCGAGATGAAGGAGCGACGCCGCACGCACGGTTTACGGCATCACGAGGCCAGGCCGTGAGGTTGCCATCTACTCCGGTGAGTTCGCAGCGGCACTGATCAGTGGTTCAGTTCGACCTTTACGCAACGATTCTCGTTCGGTCGCGGTCATGCCGCCCCAGATACCGTGGGGTTCCCCGGTCTGGATGGCGTGCACGAGGCATCTCTGCACGACAGGACACCTGGCGCACACCAGCTTCGCCGAACTCTCGCGTTTCGCTCGCCTGGAGCCGCGCTCGTTCGTGTCGTCGTAGAACAGGGCGGGGTCGGTGTCGCGGCAGGTGCCGGACAGCTGCCAATCCCACTCGTCGGCAAGGGGCCTGGGAGATGTGTAGGAGCGCATGAACATGGACGTTCCCTTCGCTGCGTGACGAACTCGACTCGGATCGGGGATCCAGGTCGGGTGTTAAGGCAAAGCTCGGTCCCGCCGGCCTGAACCGGCGGGACCTTCGAGGCTCCTCCCTCGAGGGGAAGATTTCGGGGGTACCTCTGGTCGGTCATTACCCAGCCGTACAACCTTTGAATCCCGGTCGTCAGGAATTCTTTTGATCGACGGCACGTCTCTCTGCCGCGGCGACAAGACCACCAGCGATGTCGCGCACCTTGACGTTCCATTCCTGCGACATCTCGACCAGAAGGTCGAAGGCTTGATCGGCCGAGCACTCGCGCTCGGCCATCAGTAATCCCTTGGCCTGCTCGATCACGGGCCGAGAATCCAAAGCTCTTCTCAGTTCGTCGTTTTCCGCGCGAAGGCGGGTAAGGACGTCTGACGCTGAACTGGACTGCTGAGCCTGGGGTCGTTGAACCTCGTACACACGATGAAGCACTCCGATCACCCCGCCGTCATCATCGGTGACGGCGGAATTGACCGTATTCCAATAGCGCGTGACAAACAGCCCACTACCTCGCTCATCGCGCACGTCGTAACGCTGAGTCGGCAGTGCGTCCCGAGTTCTGGAGTGCATCGTGCGCTCGAATGACGCTGTCAACGAGAAGATTCCGTCGGCAAACGAGTCGTCGGGATTGTCGGGGAAGGCTTCGAACACTTCCACTCCGTGCAACTGGTCGAGGCTGCGGCCGGACACGGCAAGGTACTCGTCGTTTGCGCCCTGGATACGGAAATCGCTGTCCACGAGCAGAAGAGAAGAAGTGCTTGCCGCAAATCGATCGCTTCGAACGATCGAGCGGAGAGTGCTCGAACTCATGATTGTGTCGTTTCTGTCCTGTCTTCGACGGCTGCGGCCCCTGATATTTCAGAAGTAATTGATCGCGAGAACTCCAAGGGCGGTGCCTGCCACGATCGATCCGAACAACAAACGCTGCTGCAACACGAACATCTGATACTCGCGACGTGTTTGTGCCGACGTGCCGCGCGAGTCCGCAGACATGCTCTTGCCCTTTCCTGTTGTGGGGATCGCGATTTCGGCCGACCCCCGATCGGCCGAAATCGCGGACGGTGCGTCAGTTCTGACGCGCCTCGTTTGCGGCATCCTGCTCGGTGGACGCGCCTTCGTGTACGAGGCTGCCGCCGGAGTTCTCGAGGTGCGCACGAACGAACCACTGGAACTTCTCCAACTGTGCCGTTTGGCCGATCAGCATGTCTTCTGTGATCGGATCGATCTTGCCGACGCTGTCGATTGCAGTGCGGCTGTCGGTGATGACCCCGGTGTAGACGAGGTCGAGCGCAGCCAGATGTGCGCGAGCGTCGTCGCGGCCGACGGAGTAGTCGTCCCAAGTCCGGTCGCGCTCGATCGCTCCCGCTGTGCCCTTGGGGGAGTTGCCCAGTGCCGCGATACGTTCCGCCACATCATCGGCGTAGCCGCGAACCAGCTCCACCTGCGGGTCGATCATCTCGTGCACGCCAATGAAGTTGGGTCCGACGACGTTCCAGTGGACGTGCTTGAGCGTCAGATGAAGGTCGTTGTAGGCGCTGAGGCGTTCCTGCAGAATATCGGCGACGGACGAACCGTCTGCGCTGCTCAGTCCCGGTACGGTGAACTCGGACATATGTTTTCCTCTCGTCTTGATGGGGATCGCCCGCGAACGGGGCGGTCTCGCGCCATCGTCAATCGGATCGCGTGTCGGTCAGGTTCAGTGCGCGAGTGCTACTGGCTCCTCTGTCACCGGGTCGCCGTACATCATCGCGATTCGGCGCTTGACCTCTTCGGTTGTCAAAGTCGCGCTTGCAACAGTGATTCCGATGCCGGTGGTGCTCTCGCCCTGTGTGGGCGGGATGTCGATCGTCGTCATCTTGCTCCCGGTGAAGAGTGTGCCGTGAGGGAGTCGGCTGAACCACCGACTCCGACGTCTGGGTGTTATACACCTTCGAGTGCCGGTTATGGCGCTTTCAAGTGCTACAAAATCTATATCAGCCGATGTAGATAATTGGCAAGGCTACTTCGATTCGATGGCTAAAGGAAGCTCCCTGTGCGATCTTGTCGAAATCGGCTTTGATCTGCCATTACATGCCTTCTCGGCTCGACGATTTTTGTCATGAGTGGCCCTGGACACGCTTGAATCTATGTCCTGGGCGTCAGATTCACTGCGTGATGATGCTAAGGTCGGATGACGCCGAATGAGACAGCCGACACCGAACTAGGAGGTTCCAGTGACGTCGGAATCCCAGACCCGGGCGCTGCGCGGCGTATACGGGATCTCAGTGATGTCAGAACTGTCCGGGGTAGGACCTCAGACGCTGCGCCTTTACGAGCGAAGGGGCCTGCTCACACCAACCCGCACGGATGGCGGTACACGCCGTTACAGCGAGGCCGACCTGGATACGCTCGGACGAATCACCGCGCTGATCGACGACGGAGTCAATCTTGTCGGTATCCGTCTGATTCTGTCCCTGGAGGCCGAGAATGCAGTCTTGGCGGCTCGAATCAGCCAGTTGACCGCCGAGGGTCACTAGTAGCGTTGCTCCATACGATGCCGTTCAGGATGGAGTTTCGGTGCGGGTAGGGTCGCCGAAGTCCGCGTCGGCGGAGATCTTGTTGCCTGCCGCTTCGATCTGTTCGAGCGCGGCGTCCAAAGCATCGACCAACCATTGATGCGACGCTTCCGCGAGGAGGCGATCCGGTGTGTCGGTGTTTTCGGATTGGAAGAACCGCACCAGCCACGATTCTCCGTTGTCGGGTCGATCGGAGAGTCCGGCCGCGGTATTGGTCGCCAGAAGATAACGGTTGTATTCGAGATCGACACGAATGGCGTACTCGCCGAACAGGTTCACCACATTGGCCGGCCGATGAGTAGCAGCAGCGAGCGCGATGAGAGCGTCGTTGTAGGTTTCGGAGTACTTCACCGTGAGGGGCATGGTCGGCCTGTCTTTCTGGGCCGATGCAGCATTGCACGGCTATGTTGAGGAGATCAGTTCGCAGCCGCTGCTTGACGATGAACTGAAACCAATCCTAGCTCGAGTCTCCGCTCACCCTTGACGCAAGCCCACGGGGTCAGTTGTTGCGTGCAAAGTCAGACTCGCGCTCCGTGACGAACTGATTGTCCGGGCGCGGTTCTGGCGGCGAAAGTGCAGTCAGGAACGACTCGGCCCACTGATGCACATCATGCGTCATGACCTGGCGATGCAGCGCAGCCATACGGCGACGGCCCTCTTTCGGATCCTGATGAACTGCGGTCAGGATTGTATTCTTCACGCCGTCCAAATCGTGCGGGTTGACCAGGTATGACTGTCGTAATTCCATTGCAGCACCGGTGAACTCGCTGAGAACGAGAGCGCCTCCGAGGTCGCCTCGGCAGGCCACGTACTCCTTGGCCACCAGATTCATCCCGTCACGCATCGGCGTCACGAGCATGACGTCGGCAGCGACGAACAGTGCGATCAGTTCTTCGCGGTCGACCGGCTGATACAGGTAGTGAACTACGGGGCGGCCGATCTGACTGTGGTCGCCGTTGATGCGGCCCACCTGTTCCTCGATGACACTGCGAAGGTCGATATAGTGTTGCACGCGTTCACGACTGGGCGTGGCGAGCTGCACCATCGTGTACTTCTCCGGATCCAAGCGGCCCTCGTCGAGGAGTTCCTTGAGGGCTTGCAGTCGCAGGTCGATGCCCTTGGTGTAGTCCAGGCGGTCGACTCCCAGCAGGATTTTTTCGGGATTTCCGAGCTCTTCCTTCAATTCGCGTGCGCGGCGCAGGACCGATTCGCTCTTCGACTGGCGCTCCAGCTCGGCCGAATCGACGGAGATGGGAAATGCCCCCACCTTGACGACGCGAGAGTCGAAATCCACATGCCCGAGCGCACTTCGAACACCGACGCCCGCGGTCGTTGTCTTGAGTCCGAGTAGTTTTCGGGCCAGAAACAGGAAATTGTTTGCGCCACCAGGCAAGTGGAAGCCGATCAGATCGGCGCCCAGCATTCCCTTGACGATCTCCTTGCGCCACGGAAGCTGCATGAAGAGCTCGACCGGAGGAAACGGAATGTGAAGGAAGAACCCGATCGTCAGGTCCGGGCGCAGTTCGCGCAGCATTGCCGGCACGAGTTGCAATTGATAGTCCTGCACCCAGACGGTGGCTCCGTCCGCGGCGCAACGGGCGGTTTCCTCGGCGAACCGCTGGTTGACCGCGACGTACGTGTGCCACCACGACCGTTCGAACGTCGGTGCCACCAGGACGTCGTGGTAGAGCGGCCACAGCGTGTCGTTGGAGAACCCCTCGTAGTACTCGGCGAGGTCCTGAGAGGTCAGCTCGACGGGAAACAGACGAAGGCCGTCAACCACTATGGGATCTACCTTCTCGTCCGCGACGCCCGGCCAGCCGACCCAAGCGCCGTCTCGCTGTCGCAGGATGGGTTCGAGAGCAGTGACGAGTCCACCCGGACTTCGCTTCCAGTTCTTGCCACCGTCCTCGTCGGTTTCGAGATCGACGGGTAGTCGGTTTGCGACGACGACGAATTCGGAGAGCTTTTCGAGATCGGTACTCACGCCGACATCGGCTCCGCCAGGGTCTCGTCCAGCACGGTGGTCGAGGACAGGTATGTGACCGCCTCGGCTGTCGAGTCGGTGAACACGATGTCTGCGTCCATCTTCAGAAGAGACAGCGGGCGCCTGACGGGGTGCGCTGCGACGAGCGTCCAAGGAACGCCGAGCCTTCGTGCCTTGGCCGACAGAGTCTCGATGATGGAAAGACCTCCGACGGAGATGAACTGGACGTCCGAGCAGTCGAGTACGAACGGGTGACGCTCACCGATCAGGTCGTCGACGCAGGCAGCGAAATCAGCTCGGGACCGGACGTCGATCTCGCCGCTGACCACGAGCGATTGAATGTTTTCCGCACACGTCGTGGTGAATGTGGGGGGACTGTCCGTACGCTCATCTGTAGTTCTCGAAAACTCGTTCATCGAAACTCCTGACGGATTGCTCGAAACGGTTCGTTCGAACGGTCTGGTTCGAAACGGTTTCGTTCGAAACCGGGAAACGGCACGGGAAGCAACGCACGAACCGTGCTCGTCTTCAACGGCTGGGTACTCAACCGTGCTGAGTGCCTACCTTACCGCATCGCGAAAACCCAGGTGAAAAGCGTTAGATCCGTAAGGATTTCAAGGACCCGTGAGCGTCGGCCCACGGGACCTTGGTCCCGATGACTGAGCTCTTGCGCGATCAGTCGGTGTCGGTTGCCGGGCCGGTACTCGAGGCTCCACCCTCGTCGGCCCACGTACGCTCGCCCGACGGATCGGTCTGAACGTCCTTGTGTGCGGCATCGGCCCCGGTTCCGGGACCGTGGTCGGTGCCGGTGGTCTGCGGCTCGTCCGTCTGATCAGTGCGGTCGGTGGAATTTCGTTCACTCATGGTGGCTGCGTCTCTCTGAAGGTTGGTGTTCATGTACTTGTCGTTTCTTGCTCACCCGCGAGGGGTACTCAATAGGGGTAGTACGTCACGTCGAGTCAGTACGTCACGTCGAGCCATACCAGCAAAGTCAGCTGTCACCGAAGCAGGAGATTTCACGTGAACCATATGACCGTGACGACCGAACACCTGCGTGCACTGCTGGGCAGCGGGCCCCATTCGGAATTGGTAGCGGTTGGGGGCGAGATCGAGATCTACGTCCCCGATGAAGAAGGGTTCGGTCTCGAGGGTATCTCGCTTGTCACTCGCGAACAGTTGGCCGAGCGCCTACCGTCCTCGCACGACAACCCCGACGAAGGTGAACTACGTATCGCCGCAGAATCGTTGAGCGAGATGATCGCCGAACTCGGCGGCTGACGTCTGAAGTTCGGGGCAGCTGACTTCAGATCTGCGGGATCGGATCCGGGGGATACGGGTTCGGTGGCGTCGGAGTCGGTGGCACGGGCGGGGGATTCAGCGGATCGGGTGGTGCCGGCGCGGGGGGTGTCGGCGACCCCGGGTCGGGGACGGGGCCCGGATCCGGTGGTGGGGGAGTGGTCATGAGTGCCGGGTTCCCAAACACTTGCCGAACAAACACCTAGTGCTCGGAGTGGCTTTTGGTGTTCTCCTCGGCAGGTAGATCATCCACGATGTCGACTACGGCGATGTGGACGCTCTCTGCAGAGACGGGTGGGTCCATGTCGCCGAGGATCAGGTGAACGACATCGACGACGGTGAATCGAACCCGGTCCGACAGTTCGGCCAGATCCACTCCGTATGGCGCTGCCAGTTCGATACGTAGTGAACGTATTTCGTGGCCGTCGACGAAGAACTCGATACTGCTCGGCGAGCAGTGGTGTCGAGAACGTATCTCGGCGGCCAAATGGGTGCGGAGTACGTGATCGCTCACCGACACCGTGCCTAGACGTGGACCTTCGGACGCGTGTGCGTCGAGCGGCCAACCGGACGCCGAGGTCGACCGTAGCGCCCGGATCACCTTGTCGCTGATTCGATCCCAGCCTGGCTCGGGAGCGTTCCGCAGGACGTCGGATGCGTGCGCCATCAATGCGTCGGTTCGTGATTCAGTCATCGCCACCTCGTCATTCGTTCACTCAGGTTAGCCCGTGCACGATGGTGATGCCCTCGCACTGCATCCGGAGTGAGTCTCAGAATCTTGCCGATTTGAACGAACGTGAGCATCTCCACCTCTCGCAGCGTCCAGGCCGCACGCTGGCGATAAGGCAATTCACCCAACGCTTCTTCCAGTGCCTCCAGGAACGCGGCGTTCGAGGTCGTGTCGAACGGGCCGGCCTCGGGAGACGGCACGAGAGGATCCAGCAGCTTGTCGTCGATGGGTTGCGCTCTCTTGATTCGATAGCTGTCCACGATCTTTCGGGAACAGATCGCGAAAAGCCATGTTCGCATCGACGATTCGCCACGAAAGGAATCGAGTCGGCGCCACGCCGCCACGAAGGTGTCCTGGACTACCTCGAGAATGTCGCCTTCATCTGCGAGCATTCGACGCGCATAGCGGTGAAGTGCAGGTCCGTAGTAGTGCACCAGTGACTCGAATGCTTCTCGGTCGCCGAGTATCGCAGCGTCCACCGTTGCGGTGTCCAAGCCGTCAGGTGCTTCGGTGAGCCCCTGTGTGTGCGGTAACGCCACAGTCGCTCCTCTCGCGGAAATGCGGAAAACTCGGCTGCGTTCGAAGATTGTTCGCCCGGCCGGGGCGTTGAATGTTACGGACAGTAACTAACAAGTGTCAGTGATGCACGTCACCTGACTGGGGCATTCGGTTTTGCCTTCGAGTGACGACTACACAGGTAGATCGATCAACAGGAGGAGATGACAATGGTCAGCACACAGGTTGCGACAGCATCTACGAAGGATGTTGCATCATCGAACGACTCGGCTCTCGTGAGCTCTCAAGGAAAGACGTCGATCGCCGACACCGTTGTCTCGAAGATTGCCGGCATCGCCACGCGAGAGGTGAGCGGTGTGTACGACGTCGGCGGCGGAGCGTCCCGGGTTGTCGGGGCACTGCGCGAGCGGATCCCCGGCGCGAGTGTCAACCACTCCCAGGGAGTATCGGTCGAGGTCGGCGAAAAGCAGGCAGCGGTCGACATCGACATCGTGGCCGAGTACGGCGTATCGCTCGCCGATCTGGCCACCGGCATTCGCCGCAACGTCATTGCGGCGCTCGAACGGATGACGGGTCTCGAAGTGACCGAGGTGAACATCACAGTTCACGACGTCCACCTCGACGAGGGCAGCGACGACGAAACCGGCGAGCCCAAGACTGCACGGGTGCAGTGAGTTCCGAAATCGCTGACACCATCGCGGCGGCTGTGACGGGGGTACCTGGGGTCGCCTCGCTTCATGCCGGAATGTTCGGCGAGGTTGGCACGTACCTCCCCGGTCGCCGCGTCGTCGGCGTGCGGGTGACGGAGTCGTCGACAGACATCCATGTGTGCATCTTCGCCGACGCCGCCGTTCGAGACACGGCTTTACGTATCCGCCAAGCGGTTTCAGGACTCGTTACAGGCCCCGTGAACGTGACAGTGGAAGACGTAGTCGGTCGTGGACGCGATGCCTGAGCACTCTCGGGGTTCAGTTCCCGATCGACGATCCGCACGCCGAGAGGCGATCAGAAACTACCACCCCGACGTGGGCGGATCTGCCGACGCGCTCAATCGAGCACTCGAACGCGTCGACCGGGACTTCGCATTCCCGATCGGTGTGGTTGTGCGCACGTCGCTGCGCGGCACGATGCGACAGATAGCCAAACCCGTTCGGGCCCAGTACACGCGGGTGCGCGCTCGGTTTCCGGGTGCAAAGACCTACACCGAGATCTGACAGGCACCATCGAACATCATCCACAACGGAGGATTCACATGACCACCTCGACTGTCGGCCTACTGGCAGGACTACTTCTCGGAGTCGCAGCTGCTGCAGGCGGTTTCACCGGATTCCTCATCGCTCTGGTTCTCGGTGTGATCGGATACCTCGTCGGTGGTCAGCGTGACGGCGAGTTCGATCTCGGTGTGATGCTGAAGGGTCGCGGACGTGGCTGAGACAGCTCGACCGGAGTCGTCTGTGCTTGGTGAGCCGGGCGATCGCGGAACGCTGACGATTCGAGACAGAGTCGCGCAGAAGTTGGTTCTCGAGGCGACGCGCGGAACCCCGGGGGTGCGCCATCACGCCGCCGGCATGGACAAACTGACCGGGCGCGAATTGCCGAGGGCGCGAGTGCTGGTATCCGGCAAGCGGGTACGGGCCAAGGTGGACATCGCGATCGAGTGGCCCGGATCCTTGTCGGTCATCGGTACCGCGGTGCGAGAGAACGTGACAACCCAGTTGCAGTCTGTATCGGGCCTGGAGGTGGACGGCGTGGACGTGGCGATCGTGAGCGTTCTCCCGGCATCGACCAAGCGTGACGCGGGAAGGAAAGTGCGATGACCGCCGACAAGGTCGCACCACCCACTGCCTCGAGGGCTGCTGCTCCTGTTCCCCTTGCGGCGCCCGGATCGGCCGTCACGGGATTCCTCATCGCCGCGGCGCTACTTGCGCTCGGCGTGGTCGGCGTCCGCGACGCGCTGGTGGATACCGGCGTGATCACCGGGTCGCAGTGGATACCAAGTGCTGCCGCATATGTGGACGGGCTCGCGTACCAGGGTTGGATGTTGCCGGCGGGGATCGCAGCCGTCGTTCTCGGCCTGTGGTTCGTCATCCTCGGACTCAAACCGCGCCGAAAGACTGCCAATGCCTTGGTCGGAGTCGCGAATACGTGGATCGATCCCGCCGATGTAGCGGCGATAGCGTCTGTTCGCGTCGAGTCACTGGCCCAGGTTCGATCCGCTTCGTCACACGCGACCCGGCGCAAGCTGGACGTGAAGGCCTCGGTCACGCCCGATGGAGCCGCCACCGCTGAATCGGAAATCCGTGCGGTGCTGGGGGACTTGGCCGGGTCGCTGTCACCATCGCCGCGAATCAAGGTTCGTATCCAGACGGGATCGCTGTCATGACTCGGACGGCGACGGCGATGGATCGCGTGGCGACATGCGTCGTGGGGATGCTCGCGATAGCGCTGGGAGTTGCAGCGATCCTGTGGAATCGCGACGTGATCAAGGATTTCCCGGCGCGTATCGAGATCCCGTGGGCTGAAGATCTTGTCGATCACTCGTGGTGGACATGGGCTGTCGGAGCTGGGGGAGTACTGCTAGTCCTCCTCGCGTTGCGGTGGTTGATCGCGCATGTGCCGCTGCGTCGGGTGAAGGAGATCACGGTCCCTGGGTCGAACTCGCACAATTCCATCACCGCGGATCTGGGTGCGGTGGCGGAAGGGGCGAGCGCATCACTGGAGGACTTCGACGAAGTGTCGCGTGTCCGAGGAAAAGCGTTGCTCGATCGTGGAGTTCGCACGATCGATTTGCGAGTGACATTGAGACGTAGCGTCGTATCCGGATCGGAAACGTTGTCCGAGTTGATTTCTCGCGTCACTGACACGGGGGATCAAGTCGAGTCGATGGTCGGTGATCCATCCGTCGCGACCAGAACTCACATCGCCGTGGAAAGCGCGAAACGCGATGAGCCGAGAACTCTCTGATCAATCGAGGTTTGAGCCTCCCGGTGACCGGGTATTGGTAGACCTCCCGATCGTGCACAGAGTCATGGATTTTGCTGTGGCACTGTGTGTCACGGTGCTCCTTGCGACCGTCACTTCGATGGCGATCGCGATCGTAGTGACGCTGATCATGTGCGCGTCGGTGAGTGTCGTTTCTCGTATGTGGTGAATCGCCAGTCATTTTGGTTCTGTCGTGAACACCTGATAGAAAGGTAAGCAGACAATGTGGCTGCTACTGAGTGCACGATCCCCCGCGTCGTGCGGCGGAGAGTCCGGTTGTGTGCAAACACAACCCGCGATCACGGTCTAGTTGCGCGGGCCGATCGCTCGGAACTCTCCCTTCACCGGCAGTCACTCATTGCGCCGTCCCTCTTTACTCTAAGGAGTTGAAATGCTTCCTCTCGGTATCATCGCCTGGATCATCATCGGTGGGCTGGCGGGTTGGATCGGCAGTAAGATCATGAAAACCGATGCGCAGCAGGGGATCTTCCTCAACATCGTTGTCGGTGTGATCGGCGGCCTGATCGGTGGTTTCCTGCTTCGAGTTTTCGGCGTCGATGTCGAGGGTGCAGGCTGGATCTTCAGCTTCCTCACTTGCCTTCTCGGTGCAGTCATCTTGCTGTTCCTGGTCAAGGCAGTCACCGGAAAGCGCTGACACATTTGTCCACGCAGTTCGAGTTCGACTGAATCCCACTGCCGAATCCCACGGCCGAACGCACGGCCGAACGCACGACCGAATCCACACCGAATTCAAGAAGGAGAAACACATGTCTGACTTCATCGACAAGGCAAAGCACCGCGCTGAGGATCTCATCGGCGAAGCCAAGGAAAAGATCGGAAATGCCACGGGCAATGACGATCTGGCTGCCGAAGGTGTTGCCGATCAGAGCGAGGCAAAGGTCAAGAAGGCCGGAGACACTGTCAGTGACAAGGTCTCGGATATCAAGGACAAGTTCACAAGCTGAATGAGTTTCGGCGCGGTTGACCGGCATGTCCGGTCAACCGCGCTTTTGTGTGTCTCCTCGGCCGTCGCGGCTACCGCGATACGCTAGCTTCCGCGTTTCCGCGAGCCACTCCGGAAGCATGCGCATGTGTGCCGGCCTGTTCAGGATCGGATCGAAGGACGGCTGGAGGCAATCCGGGTGGTCCTCGACTTCGTCGAGACAGAGATGTCCGATCGGTATCAACTGAAGTTGAATTCTCGCGAGGTACACGGAGAAGTGCAGCGGGGAATGATCGACCGCAGCTTTTAATGCAGACAAAGAAGTGCCGGCCGGGTGGACGCCGCGCGGTGTCACGATCAGCCACGCCGCGGCCCCGCCCGCGCGTGAGTAAGGAACCAGTGTGCTGTATCTCGCGCCGTTCCACGAGAAAGCCGGAGCTGGAAACATTTTCGAGAAGGTAGAAAGTCCTGATGTTGCGAGAAGAATGTCCCACGGGTTTTCATCTGCGCCGACATCGTGCAACCGAAGCGCCAGGCCAAGTATGTCGGGTAGGTCTCCCGGAATTCCGAGTGCTTTCGACATTCGAGCGGTGACGGTAATCGTCGACGACTCCGTTACCGGCCACCACGGGGTGGCCGGCTTCAATGTTCCCTTCAGTTCGATCCCGTGCGGGTGAAAAACCCTGGCCATGCGCAGCGATGATGCGAAGTAGAACGGTGCGCCGACCAGCTTTCCGATGGCGCTCTTGCCGGCGGGGATGATCGAATTGAGCGTCACAGCTTCCTTGTCTGAGAATTCTCCGCCCCCCGAAGCGCCCAGACTGGACGGACGTTCAGGCGTGTTGACGGGCTTGCCGACGGTTTCTTTCGGCTTCCCAGCGGCAGCGATTGCTAATCATGTGACGCGCCGTAACAAAAGTCTCGCCGGTCGGGATAATTAGCCAAACGCACAAATTGGTCGTTATGGTTCGTTTGTCCGTAACGGTGCGATCGGACCTGCGACCGTCGCGAACTGGCGAGATTGCTACTCGTGATTTGTGTTTGGTGATTGCGCGGAAACAAGAAATGTCGAGGAGACACGCTGATGGGCCACTCTCGAACCTGGCTGACGCGCGCGCTGGCAATGCCGGTGGCTGTCGCGGTGACTTTGTTGCTTCCTCTCGGCAGTGTCGCCTCGGCCCAGGATTTCGAGGACGACGCAGATACTTCGGTGGTTGCCGCAGCCACAACTCCGATCTCCTTCACCGAACTCGGCCGAGGAACGGACATCGTGTTCTCTTCCGATGACGCACCAGTGTTGGTGACCGTGCCGGTGCCGGACGGACTCACTGCAACAGCCGTGACCGGAATCCTGACCGCCCCGACCGACTTCAGTAGGGGCTGGCTCGAAGTGACTTCGGACGGCAGATTGGTGAGCCGCGTCGACTTCGACGCCGGGCAGGCCGGGACCGGGTTACCGATTTCGGTTCCCTTGCAAGGTCTCGAAGTGGTCGACCGTAGCGTCACCGTGTCGATGATCGCTCACCTCGTTCCCGTCGACGACCGCTGCTACGACCGAACGAGATACCAGCCCCTCGCGCTCCGGGATGCCTTTGTCGCCTACGACGGTGCAGAGCGGCAGCCCACAACTGTTGCAACCTTCTTCCCGCCGATTTTGAGGAAGGCAACCATCTACGTCACGGATGGTTCGTCAGGGGCGCAGCAGAGTGCGGCTTTGCAACTGAGTGCAGCGATTGTCAACAAGTACGGAAGTCAGCCTGACGCCGTGGTGGTGGAGCAGCTGCCGAACGGTCAGAGTCTGCCCTCCGCTGAGCCGGGACTGTTCGAGAGAGCTGTAGTGCTCGGTAACAGTGGGGACGCCGGCATCGATCTCGCGACGGCGCCGAATGGTTCACCCGTGCTGCGGATTTCAGGGGATGACAAGACTCTCGTTCCTCAGGTCAGTCTCTTGGCGGCGAACTTCGACGGCTACTGGGCGGCGAGCAGAGCGCTGGCGTCACCGGACAACGCGGTTGCCCAGATTTCCCAGGACGCCATCACCGTCGGTGAGCTGAAGCTCGGAACGCTGACGGCTTCCGGTCTCAATCACATCGAGGTCGACGTCCCGTTCAGTCAGTCGCAACTGGGGCGTCCGATGAAGGATGTCTCGGTGCGAATGATTGGTTCCTATGTCCCGCTACCGAATTCGCGTAACGGAGAACTGTCGATCTCACTCGGGGATAGACGACTCGCCTCGCAGACGGTTAACGAGACAGGGCGCTTCGACATCGGCGTCGATGTTCCGAACGAACTCCTGCGTCGCGACTTGACGTTCGAGGTCTCGATGGATGTGACCGGCGACTTCCAGTGCGGCACCAGTAGCCCTTCTTCGCTCACTGTGGATCCGGCCAGCACCATCACGTCCACTACCGGATTCCCGCCGACGCCTGGAGGATTCCAGTCCTTGCCTCAGTCGATGCTGCCCACACTCGATGTCGGTTTGAGTCACGGTGATTTCGCAGATCTCGTTCGAGCCCAGCGCCTCGTTGTCGCGATGCAGCGGTTGAGCTATCTGCCGCTGCAACCGCGCGTGCTCCCGTTCGGCGACGCGGCGACCAGTTCGCTGCCGGCGTTGTTGATCGCGGCGGACGGGACGCTGCCCACTCCGGTGGCTCTACCCATGGACACGGCAGATCAAGGTCTCCTGCGCTTGCAGGGTCTGGAATTCGGTGGACAATACGGTGCCTTGCAGGTGGTTTCGGGTTCGCACAACGAAGTAGTGGCGCTGACGTCTGAGGGTGATGCGGCCGATGCCGACGGTCTGCTCAACTGGTTGGAAGGTGGGAAAGACCGGTTCGCAGAACTGACCGGCGATCTACTGGTCGCACCTCGCGGAGGTGAGCCGTTCGACGTCGGAGTCGACGTCGCCCCGTTGGGCACTGCGACCTCGGCCGAAGAAGAGACCGGACTGAGCGCGGTCACGATCGGCTGGATCGGATTCGGGACCGTGGTTCTGATCGCTGTTGCCGTCGGTGGTGTGCTCGTGGCTCGGCGTCGCGGACAGTGACCGTCACCGATCGCCCGGCCCTGTCCGTCGCGGTCCACGATCTACCGGGCCGGAAGCCATGGCGGATGTTCGTCGTGCTCTTCGCGATCTACACCGCGTTGGGCGTATGGATGAACGCGGGTATCGGGTTCATCTTCACCGATTCGCTCAGTCGTGTCGCCGCGGTGTCGGCGATGCTGCTCAGCCGTGATCCGCACTTCGCGGCGATCGGATTCGTGTTCACCCCGTTGACGGCGGCAGTCCAGATTCCGATGGGCCTGATGGGTCATTGGTGGCCGGATCTGCTGCGGTGGAACATCACTGCGGTCGTGATGTCCGCGGCCTTCATGGCTGGCGCGGTGATTCAGATACGCGGGATCAGCCGCGACCGTGGGTGTCCGCGATGGGTCACCGTCGTCCTTACCGTGCTGTTCGCTGTCAATCCGATGATCGTCATGTACGCGGCGAGCGGAATGAGCGAAGCTCCGTTCCTCTTCTTCGTTCTGTGGGCGACACGTCGACTGATTCGGTGGATGCGCAGCGACGACGTACACGACCTCATCGGTGCGGGCCTCGCGTTCGCTCTGGCGTACCTCACTCGATACGACGCATTGGCACCCCTGTTTGTCGCGGTGGTGCTGGTGACCGTGGTGAGTTGGCTTCGTTTTCAACCGACAGCGGAGGAGCGGGGCGAGGGCGCAGGACCTGGCTTGCGGCTCTGGGCAGCGGCGCTCGACGGCGCCGTCGTGCTGATGCCGGGTTTCCTGGCCTTCGCCTTGTGGTCGTTTGCCAGTTGGCTCATCACGGGTCAAGCGTTCCAACAGTTCTCGTCGGTGTACGGGAACAGTTCCATCCTGGAACAGGCTGGTGCCGGAACCGACTCACCGGTTGCCCGCCTTGCGTTCTCGATCACCGAAATGGCGGTACTCGGGCCGGCGCTCCCGGTGTTCGTGGTCCTGGCAGTCATCTACGCACTTCGGCGGCGCGACACCGAAGTGGTGGTGCCTCTTGTGCTGTTCGGCGCCATCCTCGGAGCGCAGACGTTGCTCTACCTGATGGGATCGACGTTTCCTCTTCTGCGCTTCTACATTTCGATCATTCCGCTGTGTTTCGTATTGGTCGTCCTGATCGCTCCTCGCGGAGCGCCGGTCATCACGCGTCGACCAGGGGCTGCTGCGTCGCGCTCGGTGTCGACGTACCCCGAGCAGGCGGGACCGTCTCTACCTCTTGTGATCTCCCTGTGCTTGCTGGTCGGGTCGACGCTGGTCACGTTTGTCGCGATGGGTAGTGCGCGGATCGCAGTGCTCGAGCATTCCATTGCCAGCGCGATCATTCCGGGCCGCCAGAACCTGGAGGAGCAGACGAATCTACGCACGTTTGCGGCCGAGCGTCGCATCGCCAGGTACCTGGACGACTTGGCTCTGCCGGAGGGGTCGGTTCTGCTCGACACCGTGCAGAGCTATGCCGTCGTGGCGTCGTCGAACAACCCTCGGCAATTCGTCGTGCCTTCCGATGCGGACTTCGTGCGCGTACTGAACAACCCGGCCGAACATCACGTCGAGTACATCCTGTCGGTTCCGAACACCGGTCGCGGTGTGTCGGACGCGGTCAATCGGCGTTATCCGACGATGTACGACACCGGTGCCGGCGGTGTGGGAGCACTGGTGCTCGAGGTGCCCAACGACGGCGGCATGGACCCTTCGGCCTGGCGTTTGTATCGCGTGACCGGTGAACGTCAAACGGGTCGATGAGGGAATTCGTGTGGGAGGATTGTCCGTATGACGTGGATGGTTGTAGATGTCTTCTGAAGAAGCGCGTCCGCGTGTGCGTGGCACACTGCGTCGCCGTATCGCTGCCGCTGTAGTCAGCTTTGCAACCGTCGCGGTCGTGACAGGAATGTTCACGACGCCGGTGGTTGCCGATTCGCCCAAGACGGTTCGGGTCGGAGCGTCGTCGAGCGGACTGACACTCGACGGACAGCCGTGGTGGCCCACCGGGCTCAATGCTTATCAACTGGCCACTGATTGGTCGGTGAACTTCGGCTGTGGCGCGATGGTCGATCTCGATGCCTACTTCGGTTCTCTGCCACCGAATTCCGTCACGCGTTTCAACGCCTTCCAAGCGCTCGCGGTGAACAAGGTGTCCGGGGAGATGGATTTCGGACCGATGGACGCGGTGTTCGACGCTGCGGCGCGACACAACCAGTTCACGATTCCGGTGCTCTCACCACAGGACAGCGGGTGTGATGACGGGCTGTTCAAATCCAGGGACTGGTACACCGACGACTGGAAGGTTGCGAACCTGATCCCAGGTCGAGCCACCATGAGCTTTCAGGACTGGATGCACACCGCCGTCGACCGTTGGAAGAACGAGCCTTCCGTCGCGGCGTGGGAATTGGTGGGGGAGCCGGAACCGAGCCTGTGTACCGACGCCGCCTGCAATTGGTGGACAAGAACGTGCCCGTCTGATTCCGCGCAGGTGTTGCGGGAGTTCTTCGACACGGCAGGCGCCGAACTTCGGGCGATCGATCCGAACACCCTGATCACGGCGGGATACGTCGGGGGCGGTCAGTGCGGCACTGCTGGTGACGACTACCAATACGTGAGCGAGTCCGACTTCGTCGACATTCTGCAGTATCACGACTACGGAGCAAACGGGGTTCCGCTTCCGGGCGACCAGTGGAACGGACTGGCGCGTCGCATCGAACAGGCCACGAACGTCTCGAAGCCGTTGTTGGTCGCTGAGACAGGCGAATTGGCGGGCAGTTGTGAATCATTGGCAACCCGAGCCACGAATATCGAGACGAAGCTGACGGGGCAGAAGGCGGCCGGCACGGCCGGAGCTCTCCTGTGGGCCTTCGTACCGGATCCGCGGCCGAACGAGTGCACAATGGACATCGGGCCCGTCGATCCACTCTTCGATGTGATCGCTTCACTGGCAAGTTAGGACACTGCTGGTAGTCCACTAGGAGTTCCGCCCAGTGGGAGTATGGTCACGATCTGATAACAACCTGAACCTGGCGTTGTGACGTGATGACCGTATTTCGTTTGCATCCAATGGTATTCAGTGGCATTCACCTGCGGATAACCGAACTTGAAGGCCCGCGGGACCAAGCAGGACTATCGACGTGGCACCCGCAGGACCTACGTCCGGTTGTGCGAGGACGGTCCAATCGAGACGCCGGCAACGGAAGTTGCGCTGTACCTGCCCCTTTGGTTGACAGAGCAGTCCCTTTCCGATTGACGTCGAAATGCGGGCACGACCGTTCGCCACGGTAACGGGTAGTGAGCGGAGTTCGGTGCGGCCCTCGCGGAAGTGACAATGTGGGGTGGTGTGTAGCTCTCGCGCGCAACGAATTCCGAGTTCGAGTCGACTTGCGACGGCATCGGCTGCCCGGTAGACCTTGTGCGCAGGCTGTACATGCGATGTGAGCTTTCGGTCGTCGAAATGAGGGGACGACCGCTGCATGCGCGTAACGGTAAGTGTGTGGAGCATCGCGTGAGCGGAGAGGTGAACGATGACTGGATACTCTGAACGGCCTTTCAGGACTGCGGTGGTACCGGCTGCCGGGATGGGGACCCGCTTCCTTCCGGCCACCAAGACGATCCCGAAAGAGCTACTCCCCGTCGTGGATACGCCCGGGATAGAACTGGTTGCCAGCGAAGCGGCTCAGGCCGGTGCAGAACGCTTGGTGATCGTCACCGCGCCAGGCAAGGCATCGGTGATCGGTCACTTCGTCGAGGACCTGGTGCTCGAAGGCAAGCTCGCCGCGAGTGGAAAGCACCATCTGCTCGAGCGTGTGCGTCGAGCACCTGGCCTCATATCGGTGAAGCCTGTCGTCCAAGAAACCCCGCTCGGCTTGGGTCATGCCGTCGGTCTTGTCGAGTCGGTGTTGGATGCCGACGAGGACTCGTTCGCGGTGCTGCTTCCCGACGACCTGGTTCACCCCTGCGGCGTTCTCGATGCTATGGCGAAGGTCCGTGCCGAGCGTGGTGGTTCTGTGCTGTGCGCGTTCGACGTCGCGCCCGATCGTGTGGGTGCGTACGGAGTATTCGACGTCCAAGCGCCTGAGGAAGGCGATGACCCCGATGTGCTCGCGGTCGTCGGCATGGTGGAGAAGCCGGACCCGGCGGATGCTCCGTCCACCCTCGCCGCAGCCGGACGCTATCTGCTCGATCGCGCCGTGTTCGATGCGCTCCGGCGAATCTTGCCTGGGCAAGGTGGTGAGCTGCAGCTGACGGATGCGATAGCGCTGTTGATCGCGGAGGGGCATCCGGTTCACGTCGTCGTCCATCACGGAACCCGCCACGATCTGGGTAACCCGGGAGGCTTTCTGCGAGCATCTCTCGACCATGCGCTCAGTCGCACCGAGTACGGTCCGGAGTTGCGAGTCTGGCTCAAGGAACGATTGGATCAGCCGGATCCGCAGTTGACGTACTGAAGAATGCCGTCCATGACAGCTGAGATCGGAATATGTTTTGGTGCAAGAGAATCCGCACCCTTTTCGGTTAGTGCGTATGTGAATGTCGGTAGCCCGGATTCATTCGCTGCGTTTGTCGATACCGCGTCGGGTGAGTTCGTCCACCAGGGACTGTGTCGCAATCGTCGCGACGACCGACGGTGGAGTCGTTCCAGGCTCCGCCTCCTCAGAGGTCAGATAACCGGCGGCTACGAGGACCTCCATGATCGGAGCGTCGAAGACCTGACATGCCGTCCGCATCGTGTCCTGCGTGGGAGGGCGCTTGGCCGACAGCCATCGACTCAGCTCGGAAGGTCGAATCTTCAGCGCACGCGCAGCTTCCTGGATGTCGCCGAACGAGCGAAGTTCCAGTTGATTCTCGACCCATGCGGAGAAACCACTCATAGCGGTCATATTGCCTGAGCCGAGAGGTATATGCCACTTCCTTTCGGCCACGAGTCGAGGACAATTGGATATCTGCCATGTCGTGGCAAAGTTTTACGTCGACGATTCGCTTATTTGCAGTTACGCGACGTCACCGACGGAGGCTGACTTCTGCGCTGAGCGGGGATTATTCAGCCCGGCGTTGGCGAAGGGTGAAATTGAGGGTGAAATGCATAAAATTCGATTGTCGGAAGCAGGAACTCAATGACAACGCCGAGTCAAATCAGACCTGAAGGCCTTCGGGATGATGCCGCTCCGACGGCAGGGCGAACAGGCAGAATTCCTTTGTCGCCGACTACCGCCGTCTGGATGGCGATCGCGGTCGTAGTTCCGATATACCGCTCGTTGCCCGGCGCCGTCACGCAGTTGTGGGCGATGGCAGTGCTTGCGGTCATCGTGGCGTCAGTAGCACTGGGACGAGTTGCTCGGCCGCAGTTTGTCGGCGTCTGGTTGATCGCCGGCTACGCCGCTCTTGTCGCCACGGTAACAGCAACGCGTGGCAGTGACGTCACCGGAAATCTCTACGTTGGAATCCAACTCTTCATTGTTCTCGGGCTCGGAATATTTGTGATGGTCGCCAATGTCCGACGCGATCCGGAATTTGTCAGGCGTGTATGTATTGCGTTCATAGCAAGCCAATCGGTTTCTGCTCTGGTCGCCGCTATCCAATTGGCAGGTTCATCCGTCTTCGGTTTCGGTGTTGTGAACGGTCGTGCTCCAGGTCTGGCAGGTCACCCGAACGTTCTGGGCATCATGTCCTCACTTGCGCTGATTCTGTGCCTGGGGGCTGCAGTGCAAAAGGTCGGAAATCGGGTCGTTCTGGTGCTGATCTCGATTGTGAACGCGGTGGGACTGCTGGCAACCGGTAGCTTGAGTTCGTTGTCGGCGTGCGCGATCGGATTGATCGTGGTGGCGATTTCTTCGCGAGTGAAGATCACCACCATCGTCAAGAGTTTTGTCGGTGCCTCCGTCCTCTTCTGGATCGCAATCACCTACACCGAGTTCGGAAAGCACCTGGAGACGCCGGCCGATCGATACCTTCAGGTCACAGGGCAGACCAAGGCCGTCAGCACTCTAGAGATCCGTAACGATACTTACGGATTCGCTTGGGACGCTATTCGTGCGCATCCGCTGTCCGGGGTGGGTTTGAACGCGGCCAATGCGGCCTCCTTCGACAACGTCACAGTCGTCCACAATGTGTTTCTACGATCCTGGTACCAAGGCGGGGTGGTGCTTGCCCTGGCTGTGGCACTGATCATCTGCGCGTCGGCATTGGTTGCGTTCAGATCGATGAAGTCCGGCAAGAACGCCGCCGCGGCCGGCGTTCTGGTCTCGATGATGACGTTCGCTCTGACATCGGCATTTTTCGAGCAGGCATACTACTGGCTACCGGTCGTACTCGCGTTTGCGTGTCTTTCGACCGACAGCGATCGGACCGCGAGCTCCAAAGCTCAACCGGCGCAACAATCTCCGATCGGGAACTGAGGCTACGTGTTCAGTCCGTGGAAGGTTTTCTCCCAGTACGACGGATTGCGTATCAACTGATAGGTGCCTTTTATGGCTGCGATGCTCATCAGTACCCAGTAGAGCGGAGCGGTGAGGCAGGCAATCAGCAGCATGGGATTCCGCGTCTCGCGGCACGCCACCAAGTTCATGTAAAGGACTGCAGCGTTACCGAAGACGAGTGACACGAGTGCCGGAAAGTAGACGTAGTTGGGAAATACGTCGTGGATGACCTCAGGCTGGCCGAGGATCCATCCGAGACTGATCAGCCAGAATGCCATGTTCAGCGTCGCCACGACGGGTGTACCCGCCATCAAGATCGTGAAGCGTAGAAATCCGACCGTGCCGAGTCCGCGCCACAGTTTCACGGGTTGACGCATGTGAACCAGCCAAGTCTGCAGGTAGCCCTTGTACCAGCGTGAGCGTTGTCGGATCCAGTTGATCGTGTCGCTGTTGGCCTCCTCCAGCGTCGTCGAGTTCAGAACAGCGGTCCGGTAGCCGCTCTCGGCGATGCGAACTCCGAGATCTGCGTCCTCCGTGACGTTGAAGGGATCCCAGGCGCCGATCTCGTCGAGCACACTTCGCCGAAGGTGATTGGACGTGCCCCCCAAAGGAATCGGTGACTGACTGCGCATCAGCCCAGGGAGGATGAAATTGAACCAGAGGGCGTAGTCGGCCGTGAACCATGCGGTCAACAAATTCTGAGTTCCGTTGTGAAATGCGAGTTTCGCCTGAACGCACGCAGTATTCGATGGAAGTTTTGCGAAAGTTGCTACCACACGACGTAACTGGAGCGGATCCGGAGAGTCCTCGGCGTCGTAGATGGTGATTATCTCGCCCGTAGAGAAGTGCAATCCGTAGTTACAGGCTTTGGGTTTGGTGCGCGGATCTGCAGCAGGGACCTTCAAAATACTCACCACAGCATCGACTCCGGCGGCAGTCGCAGCTTCGATAGTGACAGTGTCATCCTCTTCGAGGAGCAAGAGCACCTGCAATTTGTCCGAGGGGTAGTCGATCGCGCGCATAGCGGAAATCAGGTCTCCGACTACTTCCGGCTCGTTGTATGCCGGAACAAGGATTGTGTAGTGCGGGAGTTCTTCGTCCGAAAGCGAGCTTGCCTCTTGATCGCTGATCGTCATGATCGAGGAAGCATCCAAACCTCTTGTGAACAGCACGAGTCGATCAACCATCGCCCACACGTAACCGAGAGTGCACGCCAATGTGAGAACGATCAGCGTGGGAGTAAGGAAGAAGACCAGACACACCATGGTGATCACGAGAATCAGGAGCAGGATGTTGCGCTGCCACGGATAGAACGCAACTGATGCCGATGAAATCGGTTTGCGTTCACGCAGTCCGTTCACAGCGTCGTGGAGTGCGGCTCGTTTGAATTCTTCGGAGCTTTCGCCCTCAACCGAGAGATCGGGATCTACCACTTCTGTGCCTCCACGACGAGCCTTCCGAGTGACTGGAGCATACCTAGATCCTTGTACTGAGATTCGCTGTCCACAGTCGATATCCGGCCTCTGAGTAGAACGGCCAAGGTGTTGCTTCCATTCGAAGCCATTGATGGTTTCGGTTCGGGGAACAAGGCATTCGGTTCATGATTGTCCACTGTCAAGAGTGTGACGCGTTGTGCGGCACCGTCGCCGCGTGTCCACACGAAATTGAGGTTGCTCCAGGTGAGTAGGAGGGAGTCGTCGACAACTGTGTACATTTCCGCGACGACTCCACGACTCAACTCGACTCGTACGGTGGGGCTGACACGTGCGTTCTGGAGATCATAAGTTGTATTGCTCGGATAGACAGACAGAGTAGACGGGCGACGCACTTGAACAACGTCCATTTGGACAGTGCGTGGGCGCATCTGGGTGTCCCAGGCAGGATTGGGCGTATCAGCACGAATCGTCTGGCGAGTGAGTGCCGAAGTGGAACCGAAGTATTTTCTCGGCCAATCGTATTCGTTGGTCGAGATTTCACGCCAACCAGCGGGGACGATGAGGCGTGGATCAGCAGTCGCCGGCGGGCCTACCGAGACCGGAACGCCCTGAGCGGTGGGCACCGGCGTAAAGAACATCACGATCGCCGCGGCGAACACCACCAGGATCGTCCAGTTGCTGGTCGACGTCGAAGGATTCCGGAGCGGACGCTCGAACGGCTTCCATGACCTTCCACGTCGCTCGTACAGGTAGAAGAACCCGCCTACCAGTAAAGCGCTACCTAGTGCTGGTAGCAGCTGGATGCTGAACAAGGGTGCAGTCGGGTACTGACGGGAGAGATAGTAGACCAAGGCGGCACCCAGGACGGACGAGCCGACGAACCCGGCGAATCCTCGTCTCCAGGTCCTACTGACGGCGATCGTCGTTGCGGCCGAAGCGACCAGCACCATGATGATGCTGTAGTCGAATCGAGTGCCGCCGAGTTCAGTCGCCAGCGTGCGGTAGATGAGCGGCGCCAGGACGATCGGAACAACCCAGATTGCCCAGTAGCGGTTCACCGGACGCAGCCCGAACATGAGAACCGCTGCGCTCCAGACGAATACCCAAGCCGCGATTACATCGATATGCATCAGTTCATAGTTCTCGGCAAAACGTGGCATGAGGAGTGCCTGTAAACCCAGAGAGACAAGTAAGCCGATACCGCCGACAATCTTGTCCGTCTCGCGGTCGTGGATCGGAAGGTCCGGGCCTCGCCGCAAATCTGTTCCGACGGCGGCTATCAGGCAGAGCAAGGGGAGGACAAAAACGTATCCGATGGCGGTACCGCTCGCGGTGCTCCTCCACAAATTGGTCCAGGTAGGCCAGAAAGCAAAGATTGTCGCGGCTGCAATCATCAGCCAACGTACTGTGAGGCGGGGGATAATTCCCGACTGCGTGCGTAGGTCGCGAATCTTCAAGATATGTAGTCCTATTCGAACTGGTCGTCTACTCCGGCCGTGTCGGCTGCAGCGAGGTTGTGTCAGCGAACCCGACTTTTGTCGACCTTACGTGATCGATCGCAAGGTGCGAATCCGCACACCGGCCGATGCGGAATGGCCGAAGCCGGGTAAGAATCTCACATATTGAGACGAAGGAAAAATTTCTTTTCGGGGCCGGTTAGTTGCGAACTGGACGAGCGACCTGTTCTTGTTCTGATGTTGATGCCTGTATCAGCAAGGGCTGTAGTGCTATTCGCCTTCGAATTGCACATCGAATCGGCAATAGGGACCAAGATCCCTGTCGGGGACGTAGGTCCCCAACGGCGCAGGCACCTTCTGTCGGCGAAAGTCATAGCGTTGGTTACCAATGGAAATGATCCTCTGTTCAGGCGGTATCTCTAATGCGGTGCCCTGTGGCAACCGCCTACTGACGAGTAAGGTCCTCCCGTTTGCCACACTTTCGTTGAAGTAACGCGATAGTTGCTTCTGAATCGATCTCTCGTCCAGTTGTTCCAGTCGATCCGCCTCCGAAGGGCGATAGGCAAAGCGCTTGCGCTGCGGCCATATTGGAATAGGTGGGGGTGTGGGCGGCTACAGGCCTGAACTGGGATGACTTTGCGTTTGATCCTGCGCTCGGACAGTGCTGCAATGTAATCCAATCGGAGCGTGAGAGCGTTCCGATTCTCGAACAATTGCACTCTTCGGATCGAAGCGAGCAATTTGCTGTTCCAGTGGATTGCTCAAATCTGGTGAATCACGCTCAACACCTGTCAACGACACACGGATTCAACGACACACGGATTCCACGAATGAGGAAGGGACTGATCACGTGACGGCGCTCGACGTGTCCACACTGGGCAAGACCAAGCACACGCTTCCCCGCGCAGTGCCCGACCTCCGCCGCGGATCGACTTCTCGGAGGGAATGGGAAACGGCATACCGCAGAAGGCTGTTCCTGGGCGATTCGGTGATCATCGTGGCGACGGTTTTTCTGGCTCAATGGCTACGATTCGGCGGAGACGGCCGTGCGGTAAGCCCCGGAATCCTCGGGCAACTCAGCTACACCGGTGTGTCAATTGCATTGGCGGCGATGTGGTTATCGTCTTTGGGGATCTTCCGCACTCGCTCGATTCGTGTGATCGGCAGCGGCCCCGAGGAGTACAGACGAATCTTCGTCGCGACAGTTCGCCTCTTCGGTCTCATTGCGATTGTCAGCTTGCTGTTGCAGTTGGACATCGCACGGCTCTATCTGGCCTTCGCATTTCCGGTCGGTCTGACCGCACTGATGGCGAGCCGCTGGATCTGGCGAAAGGTGATCGCGCGGAAGCGGTCTCGCGGCGATTTTCAGACGTCCGTCTTGGTCGTGGGAAGCCCGGTTGCAGTCAAGAAAATGGCCCAGACCTTCGAACGAGCTCCCGGTGACGGGTACCGGGTAGTGGGCGTCTGCCAACCCAGTCAACTAGGACGTCGCGACAGAGTCATAGTGGTCGACGGCAACGAAATACCGGTCCTAGGCGACGAGCACGACGTGACCGACGCACTCGATTTGGTCGGTGCCGATGCGGTGGCGGTTACGGCGACGGAACACCTCGGCTACGACGGTATGCGGAAACTGGCCTGGGATCTGGAGTGTAAGGACGTCGATCTTGTTGTGGCACCGGGAATCCTGGATGTTTCCGGTCCGCGACTGTCGATGCGGCCGGTGGCGGGCCTTCCACTGATTCACGTCGAACGTCCGCGATACCATGGTGCTCAACGGTTCGCCAAGACAGCCTTCGACGTCGTTTTCGCATCTGTCATTCTCATTTTGATCAGTCCCGTTTTGATCGTGACGGCCTTGGCAGTCAAGTTCACCAGTCGGGGTCCTGTGCTCTATCGGTCGGAGCGAATGGGATTGGACGGGGTTCCCTTTCCAATGCTGAAGTTCCGATCGATGGTTCAGAACGCAGATACGCAGGTCGACAGCCTGCTGTCGGATAACGAGGGCGCCGGCGTCCTGTTCAAGATGCGTGACGATCCTCGGGTTACCAAGGTGGGGCGCGTCATTCGAAAGTTTTCGATTGACGAGTTGCCTCAGTTCGTCAATGTGCTCCGTCGCGAGATGAGCGTAGTTGGCCCGAGACCGCCGTTGAGGCGTGAGGTAGAGGCATACGACGGGGCCGTCAAAAGGCGACTGCTGGTCAAACCGGGTATCACCGGTTTGTGGCAGGTGAGCGGGCGCTCGGATCTTTCGTGGGAAGAAACCGTTCGGCTGGATCTGTCCTATGTCGACAACTGGTCGATGGTCGGGGACGTGATGATCGTCGTGAAGACGCTCAAAGCCGTAATGGCTAGTGACGGCGCATACTGATCCGTTCAGTCAGTCTTTCGTATTCGTATCGCGAATCCGATTCGCCATTCCCGGCGAACTCTGCCTGGGATCCGAAGTAAGGGAACTGCGCAATGCACACTGGCCAATCGGTGGTGCTCGATGAGAACTTTGGGGGAGCAGGCTCGATGTCATCAACAAAATACTCGATGTATTTGGCGGTGATTCCAACCTATCGGAATCCGTGCATCGAGGTGTTGCGTGAGATGGAAGAAGGAAATCTCGATATTCTCGCTTCGGACTACGGGCTGGATTCCACGGTGCGAACTGGCATCGACAAGGATTTCTACGACCGCGTTCGACGGATCGGAATCTTCGGTGACAAGGTTCTTCTTCAGGTGGGTTCTTGGAAAAATCCGCTTTCCGCGTCCGTGACTATCCTGGATTTGAATCCCCGTAGTCTCACATCGTGGAGTATTTTGGTCCTTCGACGAATAGCGCGTCGCCGTACTCTTCTTTGGGGCCATTTGCATCCCAGGCAAGGTTCTTCGTCGAAGACGGCTTTCCTTCGGCGAACGATGCGCCGCTTGTCTCAGGGGACCATTCTTTACGGGTACGCCAGTGTGGTCCCAGCCAAGCTCGAGGTTCCAGGCCAACCAGTTTGGGTTGCACCCAATTCTTTGTACAAACGCGCTGACATCAACGCTGGTAAAATCGGCGAATCGCGTAGATCAATTGTCTATGTCGGCCGATTGGTTGCCGAGAAGAACGTCGATCAATTGGTTCCAGCTTTCCACCGATCGGGCCTCGTAGACGAGGGTGCCGTGTTGGAAATCGTGGGTTTCGGCAATGCGGTGGAAACGATAGAACGGCAAATTCTCGATTTAGGTCTGGAAGAGTCCGTTGTGGTACACGGTCGCATTGAAAGTCCGATCGAACTTGCTGAAATCTACGCACGCTCAATCATGTCGATCTCTCCCGGATACGTCGGGTTGAGTGTCACTCAGAGTTTGGGATTCGGAGTCCCGATGCTGTACCCCGAGGACGCCCCGCACGCCCCCGAGATCGAACTTGCTGCTGTCGGTCCTATGCAGAGTTACTCACCGACAACCGAGGAGTCGCTGGCTGCGGCGCTGCGAGACTACTTCCTGCATCTTGTCTCCAATCCCGTTCCAGCGGAGGAAGTTTCAGCGAAGGTAGGGGATCTCTATTCCGCCGAAACCATGGCATCGGGGATCTCTGCTGCGTTGCGAGGTCAGGTCGTCGAATTCGACAATGAGGGATGGCCCAAGGAGATGGTCGTACGATGAGCAACCGATCACGCCTACCGTCAGGTGTCAGGCGAGCCCTTCGCGGAATTATGAATGGACTCGCAATATCGAACGGGAATGTTTCAGTAGGGCGCGACTTCAACGCCGGCCGTGGAGCTATCATCAGTGCGCCTCACCGACTGAATATCGGCGATAATGTCAGTGTCGGACCCCGAACCGTTATTCAGGTAGACGGCTCCATCGGATCCCACGTCATGATCGGAATGAACGTCTACATCGTGGGGCGCGAAGACCACGCGATCGACGAGGTGGGTATTCCGATGCTCGCGTCGACGTGGGTGGGGGACCGTCAGCCTGGTGCCCGCGATTCTGTCGAAATTGGAACAGACGTATGGATAGGCGCCTGTTCGGTGATATTGAGCGGTGTGAAGATCGGTGACGGTGCGGTTATCGGAGCCGGTTCGGTCGTGACGAACGACGTCGAGAGTTTCTCGGTGAATGTCGGAGTTCCGGCACGGAAAGTCGCCGAACGATTCGAGAGTGACACGCAGAGAAGTGCACACCTGCAAGCTGTGCACGGACTGCCGTCCTGAGTTAGCTGAAAAGGGAAATGAGCACGATGGATAATCAGGGAAATAAAATTCTGATCGTGGGAATCAACTATTCTCCTGAGCCAACCGGTATCGCTCCGTACACGGAGGGTTTGGCAAATGCGATAGCGGATGCCGGTGCTGACGTCAGGGTAGTGACAGGGTATCCGCACTATCCATTCTGGCGAAAGATGGATGGCTTCTCAGGTCTGTCCTCCGTAGAGCAGTCGGAAAATCTGACGGTTCAAAGACTTCGTCATTACATCCCTCGGAATCCCAGCTTCCTGCGAAGAATTCTGATGGAGGCAAGTTTCGCTTTGAGAGCGACCTGGGCGACTCTTTTCCACCGAGCAGACCTCATACTGTGTTTAAGTCCTACACTTTTGTCCTCGGCGGCATTTGTCATCAGGACCAGGCTCCTTCGGTCGCGCACACCCGTGGTGCTGTGGGTGCAGGACTTCTACGGACTGGGCGCGTCCGAGACCGGTCAGCTGAGCGGAGGCCTGTCGTCTCTCGTTGATCGAGCCGAATCCTGGATCTTGCGAAAGTCCGATCACGTCGTCGTGATCCATCCGCGGTTCGCGAAGCATGCTCAGGACAACCTCGGAGTCGACTCGAGCAGCGTCACAGTCATCAGGAACTGGACCCACCTGGATCTCTCCCAGTCTGCCTGCACCCGAGAAGATTCGCGAAAGCGATTGGGCTGGGGGCCGGAACAGAAGATAGTTCTGCATGCCGGCAATATGGGTGCCAAGCAAGGGCTCGAGAACGTAGTGGACGCCGCGCGTTTACTTGGGCCGCGGCAGTCCGACATCAAATTCGTGCTGATGGGGGATGGGAATCAGCGGGCCCATCTCGAAGAGCTGTCCGAGGGATGCACCGGGATCGAATTCATGGATCCTGTTGGCGGCGAGGACTTCACCGATGTGCTGCGAGCAGCGGACGCACTACTTCTCAACGAGTTGGCCGATCTTCGCAGTATGGCCGTTCCGAGCAAACTCACATCGTATTTCGCTTCAGGGGTACCCGTCGTCGCGGCTACGTCTTCGGACAGTGCCTCCGGCGAGGAGATCGCCCTGTCCGGGGCGGGAGTACGTGTTGACGCCGGAAATCCGGAAGCATTGGTACGTGAAATAGAGATGCTGGTATCCGACCCCGTCCGTGCCGCTCAACTCGCGCGAAGCGGGGGGGAGTACGTGCACGAAACCTTGTCTCCCGGCTCTGCCACCACGGCGTTCGGTGACCTCTTCGACGGACTCATCAATCGAGACAGTTTGCCGACTCGACCGACGCAAGCCCGAGCGCGATGACACACCCGCAGCTCTCCCTCGGTGAATTCACCGGGGCAGGATACGACAAGGGACGTCCGGCATCAGTGCAGGTCGCCTGGCTCGCGGTGGCACCACTGTTCCGGGCCTGGTTCGTGCCGGCACGCATACGAGTTGCCATTCTCAGACTGTTCGGCGCTCAGATCGGTGATGCAGTCCTGATTCGGCACGGCGTGAAGATCCATTGGCCGTGGAAACTGTCGATCGGTGATAACACTTGGGTGGGTGAGGGAGCATGGATCCTCAATCTCGAACCGGTGAGTATCGGGTCGAACAGTTGTGTCTCGCAGGACGTCTTTCTGTGCGCGGGCAGTCACAGCAGAAAGTCACGGACTTTCGAGTTCGACAACGGACCGATCGTCATCGGCGACGGAGTGTGGATTGCGGCCAGGTCCACAATTCTCCGTGGCACGTCGGTCGGTGACCACTCGGTTATCGGCGCAAATTGCCTTGTTACATCTGATGTTCCGGCGAGTTCGATCGTCCGCGCCCCGGCTTCGTCGATCGGACGACCATGAAGGGCGCACGACCGCGCTGCGCCGGGGTTCCGCACTCGTTCGAGTGCCCGGGTGGTGGAACATGAAGGTGATGACGAACCCCCTGGTGGTTCAGTTCACGGGAATCGCCGGCGGACGTCTTGTCGGTGCGTTGATTCAGGCACTGAGTATGGTCCTACTCGCGCGTATCTCCGGTCCGTCCGGCTTTGGAATCTTCGCTGCGGCTTATGGTGTCGGACTGGTGCTTCAGACCATTCTGAACTTCGGGTTCACCCCATTTCTGGTTCGGATCCGTGCGTTGGGTGACCAGGACCCCCTCATCGCGTCGACCTTGGAGTTCTCGCGCCGCGCCAACCTGGCCGTTGGTGCATTGCTGGCATTTACCGCGGCGGTAGCCGCGGTCTTCGAGCCGAAGCTTTGGTTCGTAGTGCCGTTGACAGCTTGGGTTGTTCTGGACAATTACGTCGAGACGCTGCTCTCGCTACCACTCGCTGACGGGAATACCTGGCAGACCGCGGTGTCGTTGCTCCTCCGGCGAGCACTTGCTCTCGTTTTTGTTGCGGCGGCT
>NZ_JBJURM010000028.1:0-76586 GCF_046097995.1 Rhodococcus sp. 5A-K4 | reverse complement strand
TGGACAAAGTTACGCGAAGATCAACACAACACCAAATCGCCAGGTCAGAGCACTGAAGCGGGTTAACAGCCGATAGTTTCCTCGAATTTTTGCCTCTCGCGATGACTTTCCGCGCCCACTGCGGTCTGTATGAGCAGGAACCAACAGGAACCGAAGCGTTCAGTAATCAGTCAACCGACTTCAAGGAGCACCCAATGTCTCGTCTTCTCTTCGTCAACATGCCGGTCAAGGACGTCGCCGCTACCCGGGCGTTCTTCAGCGGCCTCGGCTTCGAGTTCAACGACATGTTCAGTGACGAGAACACTGTCTCGATGATCGTCAGTGATTCCGCCACGGTCATGTTCCTGAACGAACCCCGTTTCGGGGACTTCATCGCCGACGACATCTGTGACACGTCGAAAGCTCGAGAAGCACTGATGTGCGTGTCGGCCGACAGCAGGGAGGAAGTCGACACCTTCGTCGACGCGGCGATCGCTGCCGGCGGTAGCAAGTGGATGGAGCCCCAGGATCACGGCTTCATGTACGGACGCGCGTTCCGCGACCTCGACAATCACGTCTGGGAGGTCATGTGGATGGACCCGGCTGCGACTGTTCCCCAGCAGTAACGCAGAACAACTGCAGTAACGAGTAGGCGCGCGGGTCCCTCCATACCGGAGGGCTCGCGCAACTCCTTGCCCCTATAGCTCTGCAGGCAATCCGAACCGTGCGAACAGACTCAGATCGAAGAAACACGTGACGTGCGAGATCCCGGACTCGGTGACATCGAGAACGTGCAACTGGAAAGCACGGTGAACCCCATCGGGCTCGCGCATATAGAGGCCGAACGCCGGCTGGCCGTTGGCTGCGGTCGGTAGTAGCCGCATCGCACCTGGTCCGTCGGCCGGGCATTTGGTTCCGATGAGCTCCCCGATTGCCTCGGGGCCCTGGTACCAACCCTCGAACGGAGGCATCTCCCAGATGGCTTCCCGCGTGAACAGCTCAACGATTGCCTCGACGTCGTAGCTCTCGAAGCTGTGCACGTAGTCGCGAAGCAACTTCCGGGCAGCCTCGGTAGACGGTTCCACGAGATCGTCCTCAGTGGGCCCGATGTGATTGATCTGTGCGCGAGCCCGCTGCAGCAGGCTGTTCACCGCAGTGGTTGTGGTGTCCAGCGCCTCCGCAACTTCCGATGCCTTCCACTGCAGAACGTCACGCAGAACCAGAACCGCACGTTGGCGCGCGGACAAGTGCTGCAGCGCGGCAACAAGCGCGAGCCTGACCGAATCGCGATTGACGACCATGACGGCGGGATCATTGACGTCGCCCAACGCAGAATCCGCGATCGGTTCCAACCAGGCAATCTCGTTGCGCTCGATCAAATCGTCGGCCGGGTCCGAACTAGGTGCACCAAGGCCGGTCGGGAGTGGACGCCTCGATCTCCCCTCCAGCGCGGTCAGGCACGTATTCGTCGCGATGCGATAGAGCCAGGTCCTGAGCGACGACTGGCCTTTGTAACCGTCGAACCCGCGCCAAGCCCGGATGAACGTCTCTTGGACCTGGTCTTCGGCGTCGTGAATCGACCCCATCATGCGATAGCAGTGCGCCAGCAACTCGCGGCGGTACGGATCGGCAAGAGTGAGGAAATCACTGTCCAACGCCTGATCGACTGTCATTTGTTCAGACTAGTGGCCGAGCGCCCGAAACACAGGCGTCGGCGAGAATTCGATCAGGCAGGCGCCTGAACCGCGGTCAACCGGGATCGCTTCCGCAGAACGAACCCCAGCGATTCGTAGAGTCTGATCGCATTCGTATTCGATTGCACTGCATGGAGAAACGGCAGCTCGCCGCGTTCGCGAATCCCGGCAGCGACGGCACGGATCAGCGTCGTACCCAGGCCTCGACCTCGGAAGTCGCTGTCGGTGCACACCGCACTGATTTCCGTCCATCCCGGAGGGTGCAACCGCTCCCCTGCCATGGCAACAAGTCTTCCGTCGACGCGAATGCCGTAGTAGCTCCCCATCTCGACGGTACGAGGAAGAAACGGTCCGGGCTTGGTGCGCTCGATCAACGCCAGAATTTCGGGGACGTCGCCCCTTCCGAGAAGTTCGACCGATGGATCAACGGAGACATCGAGTGCTGAACCGTCCATCTGCACCGAGCCGAACTGATCCACAACGCGCCACCCTTCCGGCGGCTGATGATCAAATCCTCGTAAACCTACTGTGCCGCCTGGACCTACGAGTGTGCGTAGGTTCTCCCAGTCTTCGGCGTCCAACTCGGGCGGATGACCGACAAACGGAGCGACTGTCGGGTCGTATCGCGCAACTCTCCCTGCCCAGCGAGCGAATTGCGCATGATGTCCGCGAAGACCTTGTCGCACAGGATCGTCCAGTGGATGGATGTCGACATCCGTGTCAACAGTCTCGACAAACGACGCCAGGGTCGCCTCCGTGGTCATCGAACCTCTTCCTATCCAAGTCTTCCAGTGATGGAGGCGACCGAAACTCCCCGCCCACCTCGATCACAACGCTAGGAACACTTGCTGTCGTAGTCGCCGGATAGAATCAAGATGATTCTGACTTCCGCCCCACGCCCGGTGACGACCACGGTTCGAGGGCAGATTCTCACAAAGACTTTCGTCGCGACATCTACACCAAACGAAAGGCTGTTCGCCATGAGCCACTCCGACCCGATCAGATCTGCATTCGACCAGCTACCTCTGAAGGAAATGGACGCAGCGACGCTGGTCTTCGCGATCGAGAGCGCCGTCGACGAGATGGCTCTCCCGGGTGAAACCTTGCGGCTCGCCATGGAGGTCGCGACCCTCGCGCACCTCGATCAGTTCAGAAAGAACGGGATCAAGTCAAACGAGGATCCCTACATCGTTCATCCCCTACGAAATGTGTTGCGGCTGCTTCGGTACGGGTGCTCTGATGTCGAGATCCTGAGCGCAACCGCGCTTCACGACACGGTCGAGGACCGACCACACGCCGTCATCGCACTCCTCGGTGGCCGGACTGCGGACGACATGTCTGCATCCGAAGCGCAAGAACGTGCGTCAACACTCTTCGCCTCGCACTTCGGCCACAGAATCTCCGAACTTGTTGAGGCAGTGACCAATCCAATCGACTACCCGCACGACAACACCACCGGCTACCAGGATCACGTCATCCGCGCGATCGCGGATCCAGCAGTGTTCCTCGTGAAGTTCAGCGACTTCGTCGACAACGCGGGAAGCGTGAAGTACCTGAGCGAGACCGACAGGCTGAGGCTGGTCACGAAGTACGAACCACTCGTGGAGCACTTCAAGCGGGCTTCGCTTGCTCTCGCCAACGCATTGCAGCTCCCTCCCGCAGGACTCGACGCGATCGCACAGCACATTGCAACCATCGAAGGCGATTTCTCGAATACGGTCCGAGGGGACATAGAAAATACTCGCCAGTAGTACCGATCAGTAATAATCGAGCAATCGGGAGAATTCTCCGAATGCGTGATTTTGTTACCAGTGAGTATTCACTTTCTTGCCAATTTCATTACCATCGTGATCCGTGTCACAGGGTTGAATTCCATTGCACTGCAATGATTTAACGCTATAAGTGTAACCGTGGTTCACGTTGACTAATATTCTTCAATTCGCCCAGGTGACATGAGCGTCGACATACTGCATTCTTAGATAAACCAGGGATTCCCTGGAAGCAGACACAATATGTTGCTGATTCGTGATTGGAGCGGTTCTGAGTCCACGCCTGCAGGGTGGCGTACAAGGCACGCCGTGCCTGAGCGCAGGGGACTCTACGAACCGGAAGGGCAATCACTTGCCGACGCGCAACCGGGGGAAACACAGCGCATCGCGGCGTAGTTCACGAACCAGGTAATCCGGGTATGTGGGACACGGTCGGCTCATATCGCAACGTACGTGACGAAGAATCTCATCAAGGACGGTGGCAGTGACAATGTTCAAACGAATCGCAGTGGTCAATCGAGGTGAGGCCGCGGTCCGGCTGATCAGGGCTGTACGCGAACTGAACGCCGAACACGACTACGGCATTCGCGTCATTGCACTGCACACCGAGGCCGAGCGCCGCGCCATGTTCGTCCGCCAGGCAGACGAGGGTGTGACCCTGCGCAGCACCGGCACCGGCAGCCCGTATCTCGACTACGCCGAACTCGAGCGAGCACTCCTCGCAGCCAAGGCCGACGCAGTCTGGGTCGGCTGGGGCTTCGTGGCCGAGGATCCCGCCTTCGCCGAGATCGTCGCCAAACTGGGCATCACGTTCATCGGCCCGAGCGCCGACGCGATGCGCCTGCTCGGCGACAAGGTTGCCGCCAAGATCCTGGCCGAGAAGGTCGGCGTACCTGTCGCCCCGTGGAGCGGCGGACCGGTCGAAACCCGCGCCGACGCTCGTCGTCATGCTCAGTCCATCGGATATCCCCTGATCATCAAGGCCCGAAGCGGCGGCGGTGGACGCGGTATCCGCAAGGTCTGGGCCGAAGACGAACTCGAAGTTGCACTCGAGCGCACGCAGGGCGAAGCAGAGCGATCCTTCGGCGACCCCGTCGTCTTCCTCGAACGCCTTGTCACCGATGCACGCCACGTCGAGGTACAGGTCATCGCCGACAACCACGGCAATGTCTGGGCTCCGGGCGTTCGCGACTGCTCGATTCAGCGCCGCAACCAGAAGGTCATCGAAGAATCCTCCTCCCCCGTCCTGACCGAAGAACAGTCTGACCACCTCAAGAAGGTGTCCGCCGAACTGGTCAAGGCAGCCGGATACCAGGGCGCAGGCACGGTCGAATACCTCTACCAGCCCGAGAACAAGCTCTTCACGTTCCTCGAGGTCAACACCCGTCTGCAGGTCGAGCACCCGATCACCGAGGTCACCACCGGAATCGACCTCGTCAAACTGCAGATTCTGGTCGCCAGTGGTGACGAATTGGTCGGTGACTGCCCGCCCGCATTCGGCCACGCCGTCGAAGCCCGCCTCAACGCAGAGGACGCGGACAACGATTTCGCGCCGGCACCCGGCACGGTTCAGCTCCTCAAGTTCCCGCTCGGCTCCGGCATCCGGGTCGACACCGGCATCGCTGCCGGGGACGTCATTCCGCCCGACTACGACTCGATGGTCGCGAAGGTCATCGCCTGGGGCCGCAACCGCTCCGAGGCACTTGCGCGCCTGCGTACCGCCCTTCGTGAAACCACAGTCGTACTCGACGGCGGCACCACCACCAAGTCGTTCCTCCTCGATCTACTCGATCGCGACGAGGTCATCTCGGCATCCGCGGATACCGGCTGGCTCGACCGCACGGGCGCCCTCACCGGCACCACTCGTCGCGCGGACGTCGCACTGATCGCCACCGCCATCGATGCTTACGACGCCGAGGAGTCCCTCGAGCGTGCGGCCTTCCTCGCCTCGGCACGTGGCGGCCGTCCCCGCGCCAATCACGCGATCGGCCGTACCGTCGAGCTCAACTACCAAGGTCAGGCATACAAACTGACCGTCGGGCGTATCGGCCCGCACCGCTACCGCGTCGACGGAGACGCCGGCGACATCGAGGTCGACGTCGATCGTCTCGGCGACTTCGAGTCACGGCTGGTGATCGGCGATCGGCGCTTCCACGTCGTTTCCGTCGTGAGCCCGGCTCGCTATCTCGTCGAGGTCGACGGCATCAGCCACCAGATCAGCCAGGACGACGCCGGAGTGGTCCGCGCGCCGGCTCCCGCCGTCGTGGTGGCTGTACCGGTCGCGGTCGGCGACGACGTCGAAGCCGGCTCCACCCTGGTCGTGCTCGAATCCATGAAGATGGAGACCGCAGTTCGCGCACCGTACGCGGGCAAGGTGCGTGAAGTTCTCGCTACCGTCAACTCTCAGGTCGATGCCGGCGCGCCGCTCCTGCGCGTCGACCAGGTCAGCGAGGAAGCTGTCACGGAGAAGGCTCCGCGAGTCCAATTCGATCTTCCGGCAGCAACTTCCGGTTCCGACGCCCGCGACGACGCGTTGGCACAGCTCGAAGCACTGACCGCGATGATCAGTGGCTACGACGTCAGCGGTAAGCACGCAAACGCTGTTCTGGCCGAGTACGACGCACTTCGCAGCGCACTCGAATCCGAGGACCGCGAACTGGTACAGGCCGAACTGGCTGTGCTGACCACCTTCGCCGACATCTGCGAACTCTCGCGCAACAAGCCCACCTCGGGTGAGTCCGCGAAGGACGAATCCGTCCACAGCCCCCGCGAGCACTTCCACACCTTCCTGCACTCACTCGACTCCGAGCGCGAAGGTTTGCCGGCGTCGTTCCGCACGAGACTCGAACGGGCACTTCGCCACTACGACGTCACCGATCTGGAAGATCGCCAGGCCGTCGAGGAAGCGGTGTACCGACTCTTCCTGGCTCTGCAGCGCATGGAAGCCCAGATCCCGGTCATTGCAGCACTTCTCGAAGGCTGGCTGGTCGGCGACAAGGCTCCCGGTTGCTCGGCTCAGGAGCTCAACGAGGTTCTCGATCGACTCATCGTCGCGACGCAGGTCCGCTACCCCGTCATCGGCGACGTCGCCCGCAACCTTCGCTTCCGGTTCTTCGACGAGCCGCGCATCCGCAAGGTTCGCGAAGACGTCTACGACGGAGTACGCGGCAACCTCGCCTACCTCGAAGAGCAGCCGGACGCTGCCGATTTCGACGAGCGAATCGCCAACCTCGTCGCCACTCCCGAACCGCTCCTGGACCTGTTGGGTCGAAAGATCGGCCTTGGCAACCGCGATGGCGGCCCTCTACTCGAGGTCATCACGCGTCGCTACTACAAGATTCACTCCTTCGAAGACGTCCGCGTTTTCGAGCACGTCGACCGCCGTTTCGTGACCGGTAACTTCGACCTCAAGGGCGACGGGCTACATCTCGTCTCGACGGTGGCCGAATTCGACGCTCTCGGAACGGCTCTCGACGATGTCGCCACAATCGCGCAGGATGCTCCATCCGGTCGCGGCCTGGTAGTCGACATCTACCTCGACTGGCCGAATCAGCCCGCCGACGGCGACACGCTCGTCGAGACGCTGCGCACCGAACTCTCGCGCAACGAGACGATCACCCGGTCCCGCCGCGCGACTGTGATCATCTGCAATCCGAATGGGGAGCCGGTCCGCTGGGTCACCTTCCGCCCGATCGACGGTGAACTGGTCGAGGACAACATCATCCGCGACATGCATCCGCTCACGGGTCAGCGTCTGGACATGTGGCGCCTGAAGAACTTCAACGGCAAGCGTCTGCCGGCTCCGGAGAACACCTACCTGTTCCACCTCTCCGCCAAGGAGAACCCGAAGGACGAGCGCCTGATCGCTCTCGCGGAAATCCGTGACGTGACACCGCAGCTCGACGACGAAGGCCAGATGGTTGCGCTTCCGGCCATCGAGCGCACACTTGCCGCGTGCCTCGACGGCATCCGCCGTGCGCAGTCCCAGCGCGGAGACAAGCGTCGACTGGCAGCCAACCGCGTCGTGCTCTACGTGTGGCCGGTCGCCGACGTTCCCAGCGAACGCTTCTCCGTGATCGCTCAGAACGCAGCCCGACTGACCGTCGGCGCCGGGCTAGAAGAGATCACACTCATCACCCGCCTGAAGGACCGAAAGGGCGGCGCGCCCAAGGAAGTTGCGCTGCGATTCTCCTACCGCGCAGGTGCCGGTGTGGTCATCAACAAGACCACGCCTCCCACTGAACCGCTGCTCCCCCTCGACGCGTACGCCCAGAAGGTCCAGAGTTCGCGGGCACGCGGCACGGTGTACCCGTACGAGTTGATTCCGCTCCTGACCGGCACCAAGGGCACCTTCGTCGAGCACGACTTCGACGAAGCGGGCGTCCTCTCACCTGTCGAGCGTCCGTACGGGCTCAACAAGGCCGGCATCGTCGTCGGCCTCGTGAACACTCCGACGCCGCGCTATCCCGAGGGAATGACCCGTGTCGCGCTCTTCGGTGACCCCACCAAGGCGCTCGGTACCGTGGCCGAGGCCGAATGCTCACGCGTGGTCGCTGCCATCGACCTGGCCGAGAAGTTGAACGCTCCGGTCGAGTGGTTTGCGCTGTCCTCGGGTGCCACCATCTCGATGGAGAGCGGCACCGAGAACATGGACTGGGTCTCCCGTGGCCTGCGCCGGATCATCACCTTCACCCAGAACGGTGGCGAGATCAACATCGTCGTCACGGGAATCAACGTCGGCGCTCAGCCCTACTGGAACGCCGAAGCCACCATGTTGATGCACACCAAGGGCATTCTGGTGATGACCCCGGACAGCGCGATGGTGCTGACCGGCAAGCAGTCTCTCGACTACTCCGGTGGCGTGTCGGCCGAGGACAACTTCGGTATCGGTGGCTACGACCGCGTCATGGGCCCCAACGGCCAGGCGCAGTACTGGGCCCCCGACCTCACTGCGGCGTGCGAGATCCTGTTCCGTCACTACGCACACTCGTACCTCGCTCCCGGCGAACGGTTCCCGCGTCGCGCAGCGACGACGGACCCCGTCGATCGCGACGTGCGTAGCTTCCCGCACACCCACCCGTCGAGCGACTTCGAGACGGTCGGCGACATCTTCTCCTCGGCGAAGAACCCGGATCGCAAGAAGCCCTTCGATATTCGCACCGTGATGCGGTCGGTGGTCGACCAGGACCACTCGGTTCTCGAGCGTTGGGCCGACATGGCCGGCGCCGACACCTCTGTCGTTCTGGACGCGCACCTCGCCGGACATCCGGTCACAGTGGTGGGCATCGAATCCCGCGCGATCCCGCGTAAGGGTCACTTCCCCGCCGACGGTCCCGACACCTGGACGTCGGGAACGCTGTTCCCGAACTCGTCGAAAAAGACTGCCCGCGCGATCAATGCTGCGAGCGGCAACCGTCCGATCGTGGTGCTGGCCAACCTGTCCGGCTTCGACGGTTCACCGGAGTCACTGCGCAACATCCAGCTCGAGTACGGCGCCGAGATCGGCCGCGCCATCGTCAACTTCGACGGACCGATCGTGTTCTGCGTCGTTTCCCGCTACCACGGCGGCGCGTTCGTCGTATTCTCCGGTGCGCTCAACGACAACATGGAAGTTCTTGCTGTCGAAGGTTCGTTCGCCTCGGTACTCGGCGGCGCCCCCGCCGCCGCAGTGGTCTTCACCCGTGAGGTGAACACCCGCACCAACAACGACCCGAAGGTGCAGCAACTGGAAGCAGACTTGGCAGCAGCCAAGGACGACACGGAGAAAGCACACCTGCGCGTCGAACTGAACGCTCAGCGCATCGCCGTCCGCTCCGACAAGCTCGGCGAAGTGGCATCCGAATTCGAAGCGATCCACAACATCCAGCGGGCCCGAGAGGTCGGCTCGGTGGATGAGATCGTCCCTGCCGCAGAACTGCGTCCGCAGATCATCGCAGCAGTCGAACGCGGCATGAAGCGCGCACTCGCGCAGTAAGTTTCTCCGCACGTCGAGCGGTCCCGCGAAATGCGGGGCCGCTCGATTTGTGTCCGGACCGCGCCGGCTTCAGACGCCCTCGAGCGCCTCTCCGATCTCTTCGAGGACGTGATTGTGCTGCTCTGTTGCGAGCAGATGCCCCGCCGCGATGGTGACTGCCACGGGCCACTCGATGATCTCGAACGCAACCATCAGTCCCATCACCGCAAAATAGGCGATCTGCTCGGGTCTCGGAACCGGAATGGCACCGACGATCGGTAGCTCCAACTCGAAGCTCCGAGCCGAACGGACGGATTCCACTACCGCGCGGTGATCGACGGGGTTCGTGTGGTCGACGGTGTTCTGGGACATGTCACGATTCCTCAGGATTCATCTCGGGTCGCCCGGGAGTTCGGCGACGTGTCACTTCCAGCAGCGACGCTCACAAGCGTGTCCGATTCACCGGTTTCCGCTTCTTTGATTTCCGCTTCGCTGATTTCCACGCTGTCGCGAGCGCTGACTCCCCCGGTTCGGGAGGTGTACGCGGTGCTCGTCCGCGTCGGGATCTTGCGAATCGTCGACTGACCTTCCGCGCTCTCCTCAGTTCCAGTCTCCTCAGTTGCGGCGATCCGCTCCAACACCCGCGGAGCCAGCGCCGCCAGCAGCGTCGCTGCCGACGCACAGCCCACTGCTTGACCCCACCCAATCGGACCGAGCGGCGTGCAACCGAGAAATTGGCTCACCACCGGTGTGCTGACGAGCGTCGCCAGCGCCGCAGCGGACCCGGCAACTGTTGCGACCACCAGCGGACTGCGCGATTCGAGCAACGTCTGCCCCAGTTGGGTGCCCACCAGGGCAACCAACGCCACCGTCGACGCTCGTCGCCGCCTGCCGCTCGTCCGGGCCATAAGCCACGCTGCCAGCGCACCGATTGCCGTGGCAGTGCCGCGGACAGCGATCGTCTGCCACAACGCATGAGTGTCCATCTGTTCGGACTTCTCGGATCCGTTCTCGGACGGGGTGCTCACCGCAAGCGCAGCAGCGGGCAAGGCGTCCGTCATCAGATTGACCAGTAGCAACTGCCTTGCGTTGAGCGGTGATTCGCCGGACAGCGCAGAACCGATCAGAGCGAATGCGACTTCACCCGCGTTGCCTCCGAGCAAAACCCCCACCGCTGATCTGACCCGCCGCCACAATTGACTGCCCTCGTCCAATGCGTCGGTCAATCCGCCGACACGGCCGTCGAGGAGCACGATGTCTGCGGCGCCGCGCGCCGGATCGCTGTCAGTCGACGCCACCCCGATTCCCACGCTGGAAACTCGGATCGCCGCAGCATCGTTCGCGCCGTCACCGACCATGGCGCACACGCGCCCGTCAGTCTCCAACGCTTGCACGATCTCGACCTTCTGCTCGGGTGTCACGCGTGCAAAGACGCTGCTGCCGCGGACGGCGTTCCGTCGTTCTGCGCGAGAGAAGTTCTCCCAGTCCGGACCGGTGACCACGTCCTCACGCGCCACATCCATCCCCAGTTCGGTGGCGACCGCCGCCGCTGTTGTCGGATGATCCCCGGTCAGCACGCGCACTTGCTGTCCGTTGCCTTGAAGTTCTCGAACAAGTTGCGTTGCTTCGGGTCTGAGCGTGTCCGAGAGTCCGAGAAGGCCGACCGCTTCCAACCCCTCGGAGCAACACTGTTCGAGAAATTCCGAGTCCTCCGCAGCGCGTCGCGCATCGTGTTCCGACAACTCGCGCTGTGCGACGGCAACCACCCGCAGTCCGCGTCCGGCCATGCTCTGAACGTGGCTCGCCGACAAAGCATTCGGATCCCGCCCTGCCTCCGCCACGAATTCCGGTGAACCCTTCAGTGCGATCCGTCTGCCCAGTAGGGCTGCCGAGTACGGCCGCCCAGACCTGAACGGAACGAGGTTGAGCGCGTCGGCATCACCGAAAACCCGAGCCTCGTCCAGAGCTTGTTCGGCTGCATCGACGACGGCGGCGTCCGTCGAATGAAACACGCGATCGTCGCGACTTCCCAGAGCACTGCGCGCCGCAACTTCCAAAATCTCACTTTCGCCCCAACCGTCGACGCGTTCGACCGCGGCCACCCGTAGCTTGTTCTCACTGAGGGTTCCGGTCTTGTCGAAGCAGACCACGTCGACACGCCCGAGCGCTTCTATCGAACGTGGAGCACGCACCAACACTCCTGCTGCAGTGAGCCTTCGAGCTGCCGCCTGCTGAGCCAGGGTCGCAACCAGAGGCAATCCCTCCGGCACGGCGGCCACGGCAACGGCCACGCCTCCGGTGACGGCGCGGCGCAGACCGGTACCACGAATCAGACCCGCGACTGTCACCAACGCTCCGCCGCCGATACTGGCCGGCAGAGTCGCCCTGGTGAGTTCGCGCAGTCTGTTGGTCAGGCCCACAGCAGGTCCGGATCGGGATACACCGACATCGGCGCGCCTGGTCACCGTTCGAGCTCCGGTGGCCGTGACCACGCCACGACCGGAGCCGGCAAGCACTGTTGTCCCGGCATAGGCCATGCACCTTCGCTCGGCCAGGGGCATCCCAGGGGTCGGGTCAGTCTGCTTGTCGACGGGCATGGACTCCCCCGTCAACGACGACTCGTCGACTTCCAGCGATTCGGCGCTCAACAGTCGACAATCGGCGGGCACGATGTCCCCGGACTCGAGGGCCACGACGTCACCGAGTTCGAGCGCGTCTGCCGCAGTCTCGACCGTGCCGGCGTTGGTTACTCGCCGAGCTACCGGTTCCTGAGTCCGCAAAAGCCGCTGCACTGCCCGTTCCGAATGAAGTCGTTGAACAGCGGACATCGCGGCATTACCGACCAAAACCGAACCGACCAGGACGGCGTCTACCGGTGAACCGAGGACCGCACTGGCCGCCGAGCCGGTTGCCAACACCGGCGTGAGTGGATCCGCCAATTCTGTTCGCAACGCCGATAATCCGTCACGGATCAACCTGAAGCGTGCGGGCGCTCGCACACGAGTATCAGCGCGCTGCGGCGTATGCCGGACGGATTCGGCGAGTTCGCGAACGACAGAATCACCGTCCATCTCATGCCAGCTATCGCTCGGAGCACCGAGAGGGGCGGGAGCCTGAATCACAGATCGGGACAGGGTGTATCCGGTCCACAGTCCCGCAGCCGAACCAGCCGTGACCGGCCCCGGCCCAGCCCCTCGAATTCCCGGAAGCATAATCAAGGCACCCAATGCCGAAGAACCCGAGGAGAGTTCGACGCCGCGCCTCGTCGCTGTTCGGGCAGCCGAGAGCGCATGGACGACCCGCCACGCCCCGGCCAAGTCGGTGTGGATGTCGGCACTCACGTGCTCGCCACTCGGTGGTGAAATCCCGATGCGCAGCACTGCCTGCCCCGCTATCGCCCTACTCGACACGATCGCAACTGTCCGACCCTCGGCCGCCAACGCCGAGAGAGCTTCGCGCAGGCCGGCTTCGGGAGTCGATGGCGCCGGATAGAGCTCGTCGAATCCGCTTCGCAGTGATCCGAGCCCGTCGTCGTCGATCGTGGCCGCTGCGACTCCGCTCGCGCGTATCTCACCTATCAGTGATTCCGCCAACCCTTTTCGCACCGGTCTTACGACAACTTCGGCGCCGTCGATGCGGTGTCTTCCGACCCCGAGTGAGCCGGCGTCAAGCGCTTCCCTGGCATGTGCCCACACCACGACGCGGTCCGACTCGGACACCTCTCGTATGTCGGAAACCCGGAGCGCGTCTTCGAAAAGGACACTCGGATCGACGAGGACGGTATCGACACGATCGAGCATGCGTAGAGCCGCAGGGTCCGAAACGGCGACGTGGTGCGTCCGGCACAGACGGTATGACAAACCAGCAGCGAACGATTCGCGCGATATCCGAAGCGGCCGCGGCGCCGAAACCTTGATGCTCGTCGCAACGGTGTCACCGCCGGCAGACACGGTAGCCAGTGCAGCCCCAGCCGCCAGCTGAACCCCAGCGATCCTGTCGGCATAACGCTCCCCCGGACCACTCGGGTCACGCCTCGTGGAAGAACCGCGAGCGCCAGGTTCGAGTGGCCACACCAGCCGAGAGTTTCGCGCCGCCAGAGTTTCGCGCAGCAGCATCGTCCGCAGCCCGAAATCCACGCCCAATGACGCAGGCGCATAGGTCAGAACATCCGCGAACGACGTCGCCGACTCCAATGCGAAGTCGGTGAGCGAACGGCCAAGGCGCTGTTCGATTCGCCGACGCACCCGGGGTTGATAATTGATCGCCGACGCCGCCGCCGAGACATAGGCGGAACCCGGCATTCGCGGCACACGAAGAATCGATCCCGCTGCTGCAGGAATCATCCCGACGCCCGCCAGCGCAAGAGTGCCAGTCCGCAGCGCCACGTCACTGACAGCGGTTCGCGGAATCGTCGAACCACCGACCAACGCCAGACCCGACAACGCCAGGCGCGGCGGCAAAGTTGCCACCGACACCGCACGCCGGGCCATCGCTGAGAACATCAGGAAGTGGATCGAGTGTGCGAAGAACTGTGAGTTCGATCCTGCGACCGACTGGCCGCCTTGTGGGAGTTTCCGCTCGATTCCTTCTTTGCCGGTTCCGTCTTGGTCGCGCGCCCAACCGCCTTGACCGCACGATCGGGCCGCGCGCTCTTGCGATCCCATTCGTGAAGTACCAGGGCCGTGCCGCCGACCGCCAAGAGCACCGGCCACTCCACCAATCCCGCCGCGCCGACGGCGGCCATCGTGAGAACCGCGGTCGGCGTCGAGGAACTACCCGCACGAATTCCGTCTCGGACGCCCTCCGCCGTTCCGCGTATCCCGCCCGTCACTCCACCGATCACTCCGCCACCGACGGCTCCAGCCACCGTCGTCGTTGCGTCTGCCACACCACGAACGACGCGGGTGGCTTCGTCGACAATCATCATCGGACGCTCCTATCAGCAGTCCATCGAAGAATTCAGTATTTGAGGCCATACCCAACACCGACGGCGGCAATCACGATCCGATACATTTTTCGGCGAACCTGGCGAGGGCGCGCCATCGCCAGCGCCGTGAGAGGGTACGGTGCGGGATGCAGCGACCACCTTCATCGACGGGAGTTCCACACAGTGGCGATCATCGGAAATTCGGACCTCGACATCTTCCGACTTAGCTTGGGCGGCAACCCTTTCGGATGGACAGCAGACGAGAAGACGTCCTTCGAGATCCTCGACTCGTTCGCCGAAGCCGGTGCAAACTTCATCGACACCTCCGACTCGTACACGGCGTCGGCTCCCGGCAATTCCGGCGGGGAATCCGAAACGATCATCGGGAAATGGATCACCGATCGGGGACTGCAGAACGACATCGTCGTCGCCACCAAGGTGGGTAGCCATCCCGATTTCAAGGGACTGAAGGCCGACAACATCGCGGCCGCAGCTGAGGCGTCGCTGCAGCGCCTGCAGACGGACTGCATCGATCTGTACTACGCACATTTCGACGACCCGCAGACTCCGCTCGAGGAAACTCTCGAAGCCTTCAATGCGTTGGTCGTCGCGGGCAAGGTTCGCTATCTCGGAATCTCCAACTACAGCCCCGACCGCGTCCGGGAGTGGCTGCGGATCACCGAGGAGAACGATTACGCCGCGCCCATCGCGCTGCAACCGCACTACAACCTGGTGCACCGCAAGTCGTACGAACCCGAACTCGCGCAGATCGCCACCGACAACAACATCAGCGTCTTCCCGTACTTCGCTCTCGCTTCCGGCTTCCTGACGGGAAAGTACAAGACCCGCGCGGACATCGAAGGCAGCTCCCGCGAACGACTGACCGCCGGATACTTCAGCGACGCCGGACTCGACGTCGTCACGGAACTGGCAACAATCGCGCAGGCACACGAAAGCGAGATCTCGACCGTCGCGCTGGCCTGGCTGCTGACTCGACCGGGCATCACCGCACCGATCGCGAGCGTCAGCCGGCCGGAGCAACTCCCGGCGCTACTGGACGCCCCGAATCTGGTGCTGTCGTCGAATGAACTGGACACTCTCGAACGGGTGTCGGCGGCAGTCGGCGCCTGAAATCAGGCAGTTTTGAGATGAGCGCCGAGGGCCGTGTTGTTGATCGTCCAGAACGACCAGCCGTCATGGCTCTCGGTGTCGCCTGAAATGTGACCGGTCACGGCATTGGCGGCCGCGGTCGGATCAGGGAATCGGCGGCCTTCCATCGGTCCGCGCATGATCTCGACGACCTCGGTGCTTTCGTCGAAGCGTCCGACCCAGCGGTATCCATGGCAATCAGCCGTCATCTCGAGGCGATTGTCGACAACTTCGATCTCCTCGACACCGCTGGCGCGACGCTTCTTCGCGGCGACCGGCGACGTCTTGCGCTTGGTCGCAACCGGGGCCTCCACGTAAATGCTCGGATCCTTGACCGCAGCCAGTCCCAGCGCATCCCAACGATCGTGACCGTGTACGACGCGTCCGCGCGGAATCGCGTGATGTCCGGTGCGATTGCGTCCGGGGCTGTCCATGATCCACAGGTCGACCTCGGCACGGATGTCGTCCGCGACCTCGTTGGAGGGCAGCATGAAGAACTCGTGCGGGTCTGCAGCCAGGTCGACGAACACCCAGAACTCGGAGCGCGTGTCGTCGCTCTCGAGCGACTCGTCCTGACGCCTGGCCTGCCAGTCACCGTCGAGCTTGGAACGCACTCGGACGATTCGGCTGATGCCGTCTGCGCCCGTCACCTCGACGGGATTACGACGTGAGTGCGTGAGGCGGACAGCCTTGCCCCCACGCTGCGTAGCTTCGGAAATGAACGCATTGATGCCGCGGCTTGCGGTGTCTTCCATGATCGACCTGTCTCGAGCGGGTACGCCCGCATCACCGGATCGGCATCGGGGTCGAGCAAAGAGCGAATTCTCGGCCTGTTCTTCGATCGTGCGGCCGGTCAGTACCTTCGACCTTACAGCTCCGGCGACAGCCTGACTACGGCGCCCGACGCTCGTTCCCGGAGGTCAGCAGTGCAATGTCCCCGTAAAGAGCCGCCCGGTGAGCGAACATCAGTTCTTCCACACCGTCGAATTGATCCCCGACGTAGTGCGTGTTGGCAGCCGAAAGTTCACGTGAACCAGAGCGCGCGAGTAGGTCGTCGATCCGGCTGTCGAGGCTCGCTGCATGCGCAACCGCGCGCTGCGAACTCAACTGATCCTCGGCCCGTGCGACCAGGTCACCGATCCGCGCGAGCGCCGCGACGCGCTCGACCAGCTGGTCCCAGACCGTGCCGAGTGCTTCCCTTCGCGAAGCGATTCCGGCTCGGGTTCCCTCGTCGCGTGCCAGCGCAGCCGCGTCGTCCAGCTCTGCGAGTATCGAACGCAGCGCTACGGTATCGACCGCGATCTGCGTGATCTCGTCTGCCAAGTCCAGTTGATTACGTTGAATGACGAAGTGATCGGAATGCCACGCGCTGGAACTCTCGATCCGGTCGAAAAGATTCCCGGCGAGGTAAAGCAGTGCGTCGTACTCACCGGCGCGTCCTTCGGGTTCGGAATCGACCAGTCCGTCGAGGACTTCCGCGATGCGTCTTCCGGCATCGGCGATGACACCGGTTCCCTGGACCTTCCCGAACTGGGCGGCGAGTTTGTCGAGTGCTGCGTTTCCACTGCTGGCCACGACACCGAGACCCACCGGCAGCTTGGCTGGAACCGGCGTACAGGTGAGCCCGGCAAAGAGAGCCTCGCGCTGCTCGACGTCGAGATGGAGACCGTCGCGGCGGTCCTTGCGGATGGCACGGACACTGCTCGCGAAGTGACGATTGGAATGCACGATCGCCGATCGCATCGACTGAACGCGCTTGTCCAGCGCCTGCACCCGCCGTTCGAGGACAACCTGAACGGGACCGATGCGTGTCGCGAGCAGTCGACGCCTGGTGCGGGCCAGCTCGTCGGTGAGATACCTCAACTCCGAAAAGCCGCCGATCTCCGGGAACGAACGTCCGACACCGCGCCGGTTCGCCAGGATCGACCGCGTCGACTCGTCCGCATAGCCGCCGGCGATCAGCAATGCGACATCGTCGGACAACTCCGGCCGGTTCGACTCGACGGTCCCCGCCGCACACCACTCCCTGACTCGGGTGGAGATGAGCGTTCGCCGTTCGGTCACCGACGCCACGACAAAGACGTCGCCATTTCCGTCTGCCATCTCACGGCCATCCGTCATCTCACGCCTCCTGCTGGGTGCCGGTTACCACTGTTCCAGAATCTGCCGACACGCGCCCGACCCCTGCTCCCGAAGTCGACGCACCTCTGCCATACCGTAGGCGGGTGACCTCCCTGCGATCAGACGCGCAAGCAGGTCACTCGCGCGCACCGCGGACTCCTCCAGCGGTTCAACCACTACTTCCCGATCTCGCGATCGAACAACTCCAGTCGTTGTTGCAGGTACGTTCCTGGACTCTCGCGGAATGGTTCGCGATGGCCGACCAACGCGGATTCCTCGCGCCCGCGGCCAGTGTTCCGCTCTTCATGGAAGCCGCGCTGAAGTATCCCGAGCACCGCGAGGCGCTCCTTCGCCTCGCCGGTCGACGCGGCCAGTACCTGGCGGAGCAGAATCCCGATTGGGCCCAATTGCGGCGGATCGGGTCACGCCGGGACGAACTGTGGCTATCGCCCGATCCGAACGACCGCACGGCCTGGTTCGATTACATACGTACGGTCGACCCGGAACTGGCGAGCGAGGAGCTCGAGATCGCCTGGGACGACGAGCCCACCGCAAACCGCCTGCACTTCCTCGATCACCTCGACGTCGGGCTGGGTGAACACGATCACACCCTCCTCGAGCGTGCACTCGACGATCCAGCCGTGCGGGTTCGTGAGCGCGCAATTCAACTACTACGGCAACTCCCCCGATCTCCTTTTGCCTCTCGCATGGCTACTCGAGCTAAGTCGTGGGTGCGGCTCGAAACGAAGCCGTTGCGGCCGCGCCTTGCCGTCCGATTGCCGGGCTCGCTCGACGACCTCGCATTTCGTGACGGCATCGAAGACGTCCACTACAAGAACAAAGGCATCCGGCGCTGGTGGTTACGGCAAGTCGTGACCGCCACTCCACTGACGCTGTGGGAATCGATGGCCGGTTCGCCACGCGAGGCCCTCACCATCCCCATCGAGAAGCAATGGCGCACCGTGATGATCGAATCATGGACTGCTGCAACAGTTCTTCAGAAGAACACAGCGTGGGCATCGGCATTTCTGGAGCGGGACGGGCGCACGACCGACCGGAGAATCGTCGCCATCGCGGACCCACGCGAGCGCGTCGAATACATCGTTGCCGGCCACGCGGACGAATACCTTTTGGGCGTCGACGGCAGCGCACTACTCGACGGCATCGACCGTCCATGGCCCCTGGCCGTCGCCGAAAAGTTGTTGAACGCCTTGGAGAACGAAGCGATGGAGCATGCTGCGACGGGTGAGGACTTGGGCATTCACTCGCGACACAGTCACTTTTCCACTCTGCGAAGCGTGCAGGCGCGCTTCCCTTTCGAGGCGATACCACTGCTCCGCAGCGCCGCGTCCAGAACGAGCGACCCCGGCTGGCAACAAGCGTTCACCGACAGTGCGGTCAACATCGAGCAGCGTCGACTCCGCTTGGACGTCTTACGCTCTCACCGCTGAACGACGAAGGGTCGCACTCCGCGAACGGAATGCGACCCTTCGGTTGATCGTGAAAGATCAGACGACGCTGACCATCTCGTGATCAGCCACGCCGGCGGCCAACACCCGGAGATGGTCTTCGGTGCTGCCGAGGGTGTGCTCGATGGCGACGAGTCGGCTCACGTAGTGACCCACCGGGTACTCCGCGGTCATACCGATGCCACCGTGCATCTGGATCGCTTCCTGGCCGATGAGCCGAGCCGAACGCCCGATCTGCAACTTCACCCGCGAAGCGATCACCGGATCGACGACGCCGTCGGCAAGGGACATCGTTGCGTACAGACTCATGCTGCGTGCCAACTCGAGCGAGACGTACAGGTCGGCGGCGCGGTGCGTCAGCGTCTGGAACTTCGCGAGCGGAACTCCGAATTGCTTACGCGTCTTGAGGTATTCGGTGGTCAGGCGTAGCGCCTCTTCCATCGCTCCGACAGCCTCGGCACACAGCGCGGCCTGCTCACGGATCTGTGCGGCTTGGATCAGAGCAGAAGCGTCACCGCCCTCACCGAGTGCTTCGGCCGGAGTATCGGTGAACTCGATCTGCGCCCCACGCAACCCGTCGTGAGTGGCATAGGACTTGCGTACCAGGCCGGAGGCATCGCTCTTGACGAGGAACAGTCCGACGCCACCGCCGGGGAGTGCAGCGCTCACGACCAGGATGTCCGCAGTCGCACCGTGGCCAACGGGATTCTTGATACCGGTGATGGTCCAGCCGCCGTCGACCTGCGCCGCCGCGGTGGCCCGTTCTGTTGCCGGCCAACGGATTCCGGGTTCCTGATCGGCGAACGCGAGGAACGTGGTGCCCTCGGCCACTCCGGGAAGAATCGACGAGCGCTGCTCTGCGCTGCCGCCTTCGGAGATAAGCCCGCCCGGCGTCACGACCGCGTCGAGTAACGGTTCGGGGGCCAAGCGTCGACCGATCTCGGTCATGACCGCACCGATTTCCACCGGGCCCGCGTCCATGCCGCCGTCGTCCTCGGAGAACGTCAGGCCGAGCAAGCCGACCTCGGCCAACTGCTTCCAGACCTGCGGACTCCACCCTGGATCGGAGTCGATGATCGCGTTGCGCTTTTCGGCGTCGTAGCTACGCGAGAGGAGGTCCTTGGTGGTGTCGCGGAGAAGCTTCTGTTCGTCGTTCAGTTCGAAGTCCATGCCACGCCTCACAATCCGAGGATCGAGGAGGCGATGATGCTGCGCTGCACTTCGCTCGATCCGCTGTAGATGGATACCTTGCGGTAGTTCAGGTACGTCGGGGCAGTGTGCTGTGCCCAGCTCGCGGAGGCGATGTCGCTGCCCGCGTCGTACGGCAGTGAATCAGGGCCGGCCACGTCCATCAGCAATTCGACGCTCGCCTGCTGCAATTCGGAGCCACGAAGCTTGAGCAGAGACGACGCCGGGTTCGGCTGGCCGTCAGCGGAACTGGCGACCACCCGGAGCTGAGTGAGCTCGAGGGCAAGCAATTCGTTTTCGAGTTCGGCGAGGCGAGCAGCGAAGAGCGGATCTTCGAGCAGGGTCCCGTTACCGACCTTGACCTCGGCAGCGCGGGCCTTGGCCTGGGCCAGACGAACCTTCGAGAAACCGACGCGGGTGACACCGGTGCGCTCGTTGCCGAGCAGGAACTTGGCGTAGCCCCAGCCCTGGTTCTCTTCACCGACCAGGTTCTCTCCCGGAACGCGGACGTCCTCGAAGAACACTTCGTTGACCTCGTAGCCGCCGTCGATCAGCTTGATCGGGCGGACCGTGACTCCAGGCGTCTTCAGGTCGACCAGAATGAACGAGATACCTGCCTGGCGCTTGGGCGCATCGGGATTGGTACGCACGAGGCAGAAGATCCAGTCGGCGTACTGTCCCAGCGTCGTCCAGGTCTTCTGACCGTTGATGACCCAGTCGTCGCCGTCGCGGACCGCGCGGGTCTTGAGCGAAGCGAGGTCGGAGCCGGCCTCGGGTTCGGAGAATCCCTGGCACCACCAGATGTCGAGGTTCGCGGTCGCGGGAAGGAACTTCTCCTTCTGCTCCTGCGAGCCGAAGGCTGCGATGACCGGACCGACCATGTTGGCGTTGAACGCCAACGGTTCGGGGACCGACGCTAGCTGAAGTTCGTCGAGCCAGATGTTGTGCTGGACCGGGGTCCAGTCCTTGCCGCCCCACTCGACCGGCCAGTGCGGTACCGCCAGACCGTGAGCATTGAGGATCTGCTGCGCCTCGACCATACGGTCGCGCCCCAATTCCTCGCCGTGGGCGTACGCCTCCCTGATGTCCGCGGGGATTTGCGTACGGAAGAACGTCCGCATCTCGTCGCGGAACGCTAGTTCCTCGTCGGTCAATGCCAGGTTCATCGGGATTCCTTCGCACTCGAAACCGGATTCATGTTCGGTTCGACCGTACCCCGACGACCCTGGAGGCGGAACAGGTACCGCGAAAGACGGCACTCGGAACCGAGCTACTACACGGTTTTGAGGACCAACAGGTAACCCCCACCCGCGGCGTCGATGCTCGTTTCCACGTTCAGCGACGGAGCCAAACGTGACAACCGGTCGATCAGCCAGTCCGACGCTTCCTGGGCGTCGTCCTTGCCGGGACAGCGAGCGACGGCGACGCGGCCACCCTTGCGCTCGAGTTGCTCCACGACCCCGATGATCGGGGCGGGATCCACGACGAACAGCCGATCCGGCCACTCCACAACAGGTTTGACCGCACCCTTCTTGGTGTTGCACGCGCGGTGCGCCAAGCGTTCGACGCCACCTTTGGTCTTGCCACCCTTTTTCGCGGTGTTGATGCTGTCGATACTCGGGCCGCGCGGATCGTTGACGGACATGTCGGGATCGACCGGTTCGTCACACAGCCAGCAGCGCCAGGATTCACGTTCGCCGACTTCTTGAAGGGTGCTCATGTGGCAACGGTACCGTGCGCACTTTCGGCTGCTTCCGCTACCAAAAGTGCGCACGGGGCCGAAGGCCCTACATGTCTGCAATCGCCTCCAGCGGCTTCGTCTTGGCCGCTCGGTTGGCCGGCCACAGCGCCGCCAAGACACCGACCACACCCGAGCCGATCAGCATTCCGACCACCTGACCCCACGGGATCGTGATCTTGTCGAGGCCCTGATCCGCGAGAGTGCTCACGAAGGCCCAACCGAACGCGATGCCGAGAACAACTCCGACCGCCGCGCCGTACACCGCGATGAGCACCGACTCGAGGTAGATCGTGCGTCGCATCTGTCCGCGCTGCATGCCGACAGCTCGCAGCATTCCGATTTCTCGTCGCCGCTCGACCACCGACAGTGCCAAGGTGTTGATGATGCCCAGGATTGCGATCACGACCGCGAGTGCAAGCAGTCCGTAGAGGATCGCCAACAAGGTGTTGATCTGCTGGCCCTGAGTTCCCTTGAACTCCTCACGATCCTGCACCTGGACGACGACGTACTTCTCCGTGGCCGTTTCCAGCTCGGATCGCAGCGTGGTCAGATCCGCACCAGGCTTCGCCTTCACCAGCACCACGAAGTCCGGGAGACTCTCGGCCGGCATCAGTTTCCGGTACGCCTCGTCCGAGACGATCCACGAGCCGATCAGCTGGTTGTCCTCGAACACTCCCGCGACAACGGTCTGGTACTCGACGCCGCCAGGACCGGTCAACGTCTGGGTCGAGCCGACAGTCCAGCCCTTGTCATCCGCAGTCGACTTCGAGACGAGCATGTTGTTGCCGGTCAGATCGACCGTGCCCTCGAGGATCTTGTACTCGAGCACGCCTTCGATCGGTCCGTCGAACGAAGCGCCTTGCTCGTCCTCACCGTCGACCTTCGCGCGCACCCCGTGCAAGGACGTCGCGCTCTGTACGTCGGGTACCTGCCGGACCGCGTCGGCCGCACCTCGCGGCACACCGATCGCGTTGGGACCGGTCAGGATGTAGTCGGCCGAGACACCCACGTCCACAAGAGCATTGATGCTCGCCTTGGCCGAGGAACCGAACACTCCGATGACCGTCACCAGCATCAGACCGAGAGTCAGCGCGAATGCCGTTGCGGCCGTACGGCGAGGATTACGCACCGCATTGGTACGGGCCAATCGCCCGATGGCGCCGAACGGCTTGGCGAACACGGCACCGAGCGCACCGACGATCGGTCGCGACAGCGCCGGAGCCCCGAGAAGAACCGCGATGATCAACGAGAACGCACCGAGTCCGACTATCAACGCAGCCCCACCACCGGTACCGCGAGAGCCGAACACGAGCAGTGCCACACCGATCACGCCGAGAATCGCACCGATCAACGTCCGCACTCGCAGTGAGTCACCGGTAGAGGCGAACTCCTCACGCATGGCCGCTACCGGCGGGATCTTCGACGCACGACGAGCCGGGGCGTAAGCGCTGAGCGTCGTGACGACGACGCCGACTACCAACGCGACGATGATCGTGCGGGCACCCACCTGGAGCGGGCCTTCCGGCAGACCGACGTCGAATGTGTTGAGCAGACTGCGCAATCCGTAGGCGAGACCGATACCGCCGAGCAGACCGATGATGCTGCCGATGAGTCCGACCACGAGCGCCTCGGTGACCACCGAACGGCCGACCTGCGCTCGGCTCGCACCGATCGCACGCAGCAGCGCCAGCTCACGAAGACGCTGCGCCACGATCATGGAGAAGGTGTTGTAGATGATGAACGTTCCGACGAGCAGAGCAATCGCGCCGAACGCCAACAGGAAGTAGTTGATGAAGCTCAGCGCCGAGTCGACCTCGGCCTTGGTCTCCTCACGAACCTGGTCGCCGGTCTGCACCTTGAGATCGGGGAAAACCTGCTCGACGCGTTGCTGTAGTTCCGTCTGCGACACCCCGTCGCCCGCGACGTCGATGTACTCGACGTGTTGGCCGTCGGTGAATAGTCCACGGGCCTGCTCGTCGGTGAAGAGCGCGCCGATGAACCCGCCGGTGTCACTGCCCGCCCCCTCGTAGATGCCGGACAACGTCACGTCCACGATTCCGCGGGCCGGTGCCAGAACCTTGGCGGAGTCCCCCACCTTCAGTCCGGCTCGCTCGGCGGCGCTGGTGTTCAGCGCGACCTGACCGGTCTGCGTCGGAGGCGCGCCCTCGACGAAGGTGTCGGGTTCGGCAATCGCCTGGCCCGGCGGTAGGTAGGACTGCCCGATACTCGGCGCGCCGCCGGTCTGAACAGCGCCGCCGTCTGCGTTGATCAGGACGATCTGTCCACTGACGGCCGGGGCTACCGCTCGGACGCCGTCGACCGCCGCAAGTTTGTCGACATCCTCCACCGGAACACCACTGGTGTTGCGTTCTTCCATCGATACCCGGACGTCGACGCCCTGGGCGGTGTTCTCGAAGATCGAATCGAAAGTCTTCTGGAGGGTGTCGGTGAAAACGAACGACCCCGCGACAAAAGCCGTGCCAAGCACCACGGAGAGAACCGTCAGCGCAAGTCGCACCTTGTGTGCCGCCAAGTTGCGCAGGGAAACCTTGCGCATCGGCGAGTTGCTTACCGAAGCCATGTGCTCAAGCCCCGGCTTCCACGTTCACGACCGCCTGCGGAGCGTCCAGACGCTTCATCCGGTCGAGGACCGAATCCGCCGTAGGCTCGCGCAATTCGTCGACGATCTTGCCGTCCGCGAGGAACACCACCCGGTCGGCATACGCCGCTGCCCGCGGATCGTGCGTCACGATCACCACGGTCTGGTTGAACTCGTCGACGGCCGCCCGCAGGATCGAGAGCACCTCCCCGGAGGACTTCGAATCGAGGTTTCCGGTCGGCTCGTCGCCGAAGATGATCTCCGGCTGACCCGCCAGCGCACGCGCACACGCCACACGCTGCTGCTGACCACCCGAGAGCTCTCCCGGCCGGTGATCGAGGCGATCCCCGAGACCCAGCTTGGTCAGGACGCTGTTCAGCCAGGTCGGGTCCGCTTTGCGTCCCGCGATGTCGAGCGGCAACGTGATGTTCTCGAGCGCCGTCAGCGTCGGCACCAGGTTGAACGCCTGGAAAACGAAACCGATGCGATCGCGTCGCAATTGGGTCATCTGTTTGTCGGAAAGCGTCGTGAGTTCCGTGTCGCCGATGAGAACGGAACCCGAACTTGCGGAATCCAGACCGGCGAGGCAATGCATCAGCGTCGACTTACCGGAACCGGACGGTCCCATGATCGCCGTGAACTCACCGCGGGCGAAATCTGCGGACACCGAACTGAGTGCGTGCACCTGGGTATCTCCGGTGCCGTAGGTCTTGGACAGGCCGACTGCGCGGGCCGCGACATCCTGGGCGTGCGAACTCATGATCGCCTTTCCTGTTCACTTCGGTACTACTTGTGGGCGTGACGGGCGCCCGTGAAAACACGGACGCCCGCAATGGTTGGTTCCATCCTGTCGGGTGTCGGGCGCGCTCGCCATCGGGGACCACCCTGATATCTGCAGCCGAGCCGGTCAGGGTCGCGGGAATGTGCTCTTTCTGCTTGTGCGCATTGACGAGAAACAGCGATACGAAGACCGGGCGCACATTAACCTTGTGACACCAATCACACGAGAGAGGCGGCCGAATGTCCGACGCCACCGCTGGAATCATTTTCGATCGGCTAGAGCACTGGGCGACGGTCAAGCCTGATCAAGCAGCGATGACCTTCCAAGGGACCGAATACACGTGGGCCCAGTGGCGAGACCGCATCTTGCGTATCGCCGCCGCCCTCGCCGAATCCGGCATCGGCGCCGGCGACACTGTCGCGTTCGTCGACAAGAATCATCTGTCCTGCCTCGAAGTCACCTACGCCGCCTCACTGCTCGGCGCCGCGAATGTCATTCCCAACTGGCGACTTTCGGGCGAAGAGCTGGATTACGTCCTCGCGGACTGTGGCGCTCGCATTCTGTTTGTCGGCAGCGAACTACTCCCCCAGATCGTCGCCATGCGCGACCGCTTGACGGCCGTCGAATCGATCTTCGCCGTCGGCGGGGAACACGACGAGTTCGAACCGTGGATCGACGAGGTCGCACCGCTGCACTCCCGCCCCGAGGTGAGCCCCGATGCCACCGCTCTGGTTCTCTACAGTTCCGGGACGACCGGTCGACCCAAAGGCGTACAGCTCACGCATCGAAACCTGTTCGCGCACAGCAACAATGTGCTCGAAATCCTGCCGGCCCACGAGGATCACCGATTCTTGATCGCGATGCCGATGTTCCACGTCGGCGGAACGTGCTACGCCATCATGGCAATTCACACGGGTGGGCGCTGTTACTTCACGAGAGAAGCCGACGGACCGTCGATCTTCGCCGGTCTCGCCGCCGGAGCCAACATCGCCTTTCTCGTCCCACCGGTCATTGCCGGAGTCCTGGCCGCGGGCGAGCAGGCGGTCGCCGCCTTCAAGGCATTCAAACGCATTACCTACGGCGCCGCCCCCATGCCCCTTCCGTTGTTGCGAGCAGCCCTCGCGGCTTGGCCGGACACCGAATTCGTCCAGGTCTACGGCATGACCGAAATGGCAGGTGTCATTACCGCGTTGATGCCGGACGTTCACCGCGACGAGTCGCAGGTCGAGCGCATGGCATCAGCAGGCACGGCGATCCCCGGCGTCGAGATGCGTGTGGTGGACCCCGTCACGCTCGAGGACGTGCCCACCGGAACGACCGGCGAACTGTGGTGGCGATCCGAACAGTGCACTCCCGGATACCTGGGCAAGCCCGAGGCGACGGCCGAAACGATTACCGCAGATGGGTGGCTGCGTAGCGGCGACATGGGCCGCGCCGACTCCGACGGCTTCGTCTTCATCGAGGACCGCCTCAAGGACATGATCATCACCGGCGGCGAGAACGTCTACTCCCCCGAGATCGAACGAGTACTTGTGGAGCATCCGGCAATCGCCGAGGTCGCGGTCATCGGTGTTCCCGACGACCGTTGGGGTGAAACCGTCAAGGCTGTCGTGGTTCTCACTGCCGAAGCGCAGATCGACGAAGCCGAACTGATCACCTATACACAGGAACGCCTCGCAAAGTTCAAGTGCCCGACCAGTATCGACGTCGTCGAGATCCTTCCCCGCAATCCCACCGGAAAGATCCTCAAGCGCGACCTCCGCAAACCGTACTGGGACAACCGCGAACACAAACTGGTCTGAGTTCGCGTGCTGTAATGGGGCGGTGACTTCCCGGCGCCCCACCACACCCAATCCGACCGATCCGTGCCCGTGCGGCAGCGGCAACGCGTTGGCCGAATGCTGCGGAAAGTACATCAGCGGTGAAGCGCACGCACCGACTGCCGAAACCCTGATGCGTTCGCGTTACACGGCCTTCGCTGTGATGGACGACGAATATCTCACGCAGACTTGGCATCCCGCCCATCGCCCCACCGAACTCGATCTCGACCCCGACCAGACATGGCTCCGGTTGGAGATCCTGGACACCGAACGGGGCGGGCTGTTCGATTCCGACGGCGTCGTGGAATTTCGCGCTCACTACACATTCGGGCGCGAGCGGGGAATGCTCCACGAACGCAGTCGATTTGCGCGAACAGAGGGTAAGTGGCTCTACGTCGACGGCGATATCGGTTAGGTAACTCCGGGCACCGCCGCCGCGGATCCCGATAACGCGAGCCCTACGATCGAGTCATGACAACGAACCGGACGAGATCATTTGCCGCTGTCGCTGCCATCGCAGTGGGCGTGAGCCTGACTGCCTGTTCGCAGGACGCGGAGACCACTCCCACGGCAGCCACCTCGGCCGTCACCTCGACCTCGAGTGCAGCAGCGTCGACCACAGAACCAGTCCCGACGGACAGCTCCGACAAGACGTCGGCTGCGGGCACCGAATCCAAGCTCACCGTCGTCGACATCCGAGTGGGCGAGCACGACGGATTCGATCGTGTCGTCTACGAAATGGGCGGAACCGGCACACCCGGATGGCGCGTCAAGTACGTCGACGCGGCGACACAGGAGGGCAGCGGAAAGCCCGTGGACATCAAGGGTGCCGCAGTGATCCAGGTCCTGATCGACGGTTCCGCCTATCCCTTCGACAGCGGAGTCGAGCAGTACTCCGGCCCCAACCCGGTCCCCGGCGTCGGCGGAGTCGTGACCGAGGTCAACGGGTCCAACGTCTTCGAGGGAGTCACCCAGTCGTTCATCGGCGTGACCGAGAAGCAGCCGTTCACGGTCACGACGCTCAGCGACCCTCCGCGAGTGGTGGTCGACGTGGCCCGCTGAGGCCGCACTTGACCTGAAGTTTGGTTGAGGTTCTACCTTCGTGTCGTACCGGCCACGTAATCTTCGTGGCCGGCGACCGGAGGGGCGAAGTCATGAGTATGGAAGTCACCGCGTGGAACGCGATGTACAACGCGATGCACGCGCAAGAAGATCGGCGCCCGTTCTCGAAGGCGACACTGAAGCGGATCGCGACGTTCGCAGTTCCACAGAAACGCAACCTCAGCTGGTACCTCGTACTGAGTGTCGTCACTGCTGCGCTTGCCGTGGCAACACCCGTCCTGGCCGGGCGTGTGGTCAACGCGATAGTCGGCGGCGACGCCGTCGACGTGGTCGTCAAACTTGCCGCCCTGATCGCACTGGTTGCACTTCTCGAAGCCGCTCTGGGCCTGTTGACCCGGTGGCTGTCGGCCAGCATCGGCGAAGACCTGATCCTGCATCTGCGCACCACCGTCTTCGATCACGTCCAGAAGATGCCCATCGCGTTCTTCACCAGAACTCGAACCGGAGCACTGGTCAGCCGTCTCAACAACGACGTCATCGGCGCTCAGCGCGCCTTCAGCGACACCTTGTCCGGAGTGGTCAGCAATCTGGTCACCCTGGTGATCACGCTGATCGTCATGCTCGGGATCTCCTGGCAGATCACTGTCCTCGCGCTGCTACTTCTCCCGATCTTCGTCATCCCCGCACGGCGCATGGGCGCAAAACTTGCAGCACTCAATCGTGAAGCAGCCAACCATAATTCGCTCATGAGCACCCAGATGACGGAGCGGTTCTCCGCTCCCGGCGCTACTCTGGTCAAGCTGTTCGGCCGCCCGTCGCAAGAGTCGGCGGAGTTCGCGGTTCGCGCCAGGCGTGTGCGCAACATCGGAGTCCGGACCGCAATGCTGCAGTCCGTCTTCGTCACAGCGCTGACGCTGGTCTCGGCCCTTGCTCTTGCCCTCGTCTACGGACTCGGCGGCTTCTACGCGCTGCGCGGACAGTTGGACGCAGGCGCCGTCGTGGCGATGGCATTGTTGTTGACGCGGCTGTACTCGCCGTTGACCGCACTGGCCAGCGCCCGGGTCGATGTCATGAGCGCCCTGGTCAGCTTCGAGCGGGTATTCGAGATTCTCGATCTGGCGCCGCTCATCACCGAGAAGCCCGATGCACGCACGGTGCCGCAGGGCCCGGTGTCCGTCGAGTTCAAGAACGTCACTTTTGCTTACCCGTCTGCCGACAAGGTGTCACTAGCTTCTCTGGAGGAAGTCGCGATCCTCGACACCCGCGGCGGCGAGGACGTGTTGCACGACCTGTCTTTCCGCACGGAAGCAGGGCAGATGGTCGCCCTGGTCGGCACGTCCGGCGCCGGAAAGTCGACCGTGGCGCAGATGATTCCGCGCCTCTACGACATCGACTCCGGTTCGGTCGAGTTGGGCGGCGTCGACGTCCGCGACCTCAGTGCCGAGTCCATCCGCGAGACCGTCGGCATGGTCACGCAGGACGGGCACCTGTTCCACGAGAGCCTTCGATCCAACCTGCTCCTTGCGCGACCGGATGCCACCGAAGAAGATCTGCGCGAGGTTCTGGAGCGAGCACGGCTCACCGACCTGGTTGCGTCGCTGCCCGACGGATTGGAGACCGTGGTGGGTGAACGCGGTTACCGCCTCTCGGGCGGCGAGCGTCAACGCCTGACCATCGCACGACTGCTCCTGGCCCAGCCTCGCGTCGTCATCCTGGACGAGGCCACCGCGCATCTCGACTCGACGTCGGAAGCCGCGGTTCAGGAAGCACTCGGCGAAGCACTCGCCGGGCGGACTGCGGTGGTGATCGCTCACCGGTTGTCGACGATCCGTTCCGCCGACCTGATCCTTGTCGTCGAAGCAGGCCAGATCGTCGAGCGCGGCAACCATGAGGAACTGCTCGCGCGCGGTGGCCGCTACGCCGAGTTGTACCGCACGCAGTTCGACACCAACGCCCGGAAGAACGGCGCCCTCGCACCGACGCCGATCTGATACCGCGCAGCGCCTTGCCCTCCACACAGAAAACAGGCGCTGTCCTCCTCGCGGAGGGCAGCGCCTGTTTCAGTCTTTATGTCAGTCGTTGAAGCTGTAGGTCAGTCGTTGTAGCGATCGCGTCCGCCACCGCGGCGGTCGTCACGTCCACCGCGATCGTCCCGGCCACCACGGTCGCCACGGCCACTCGGACGTCCCTGCGGCGGGCCGAAATCAGGCTGCAGCTGGATCAGGACGCCGGAGATGCGTGTGCGACGCAAAGCTTCGAGAGTCTCGTTGGAGAGGTCGGCCGGCAGCTCGACGATGCTGTGATCCGGGCGAATGCTGATGTGCCCGAAGTCGCTTCGACGAAGTCCACCCTCGTTGGCGATGGCACCGACGATGGCACCCGGAACGACGCGGTGACGCTTGCCGACTGCAATGCGGTATGCAGCCAACTCCTGGCCCTCGGGTCCACGCGAGCGAGGAGCCGGGCCGTCGTCGAAACGACGAGGGGGACGCGGTTCACGCGGCTCGCGCTCACGACGCGGCGGTGCCGGCGGCTCGGGAGAAAGCAAGAATGCTTCGCCGTCGCGCGACTGCAATGCCAGAGCGGCAGCGATGTCGATGAGCGGAACATCGTGTTCCTGGTCGTAGTCCTCGATCATCTTGCGGAACATCGCGAGATTCTCCGAGGCCAGGCTCTCGGTGATGGAGTCACCGAACTTGGCCACGCGCTGGGCGTTGACGTCGTCCACACTGGGAAGCTGCATCTCCGCAAGCGGCTGACGCGTCGCCTTCTCGATGGACTTGAGCAGATGACGCTCACGCGGAGCGACGAACAGCAACGCGTCACCCTGACGACCGGCGCGGCCGGTACGACCGATGCGGTGAACGTACGACTCCGTGTCATGCGGGATGTCGTAGTTGACGACGTGGGAGATTCGATCGACGTCGAGGCCTCGAGCGGCAACGTCGGTCGCGACAAGGATGTCGAGGGCGCCGTTCTTGAGCTGACCGATGGTCCGCTCACGCTGTGCCTGGACGATGTCGCCGTTGATCGCGGCAGCCGAGTGCCCGCGGGCCCGCAGCTTCTCCGCCAGGTCTTCGGTGGCCTGCTTGGTACGGACGAAGATGATCATCGCCTCGAATGCCTCGACCTCGAGGACTCGGGTCAGTGCATCGAGCTTGCGCTGATGAGCAACCTGAATGTAGCGCTGCGTGATGTTCGAGGCGGTCGACGTCTTGGACTTGACGGTGATCTCGACCGGATTGTTCAGGTACTGCTTCGAGATCCGGCGAATCGAGCCGGGCATCGTTGCGGAGAACAGGGCGACCTGCTTGTCGCCGGGGGTGTCGCGGAGGATGCGCTCGACGTCCTCCTGGAACCCCATCTTGAGCATCTCGTCGGCCTCGTCGAGAACGAGGTACTTGAGATTGGTCAGATCCAGGGTGCCCTTTTCGAGATGGTCGATGACACGACCCGGGGTACCGACGACGACGTGTGCGCCGCGGCGCAGGCCCGACAGCTGGACGCCGTAGCTCTGGCCACCGTAGATCGGCAGCACGTTGAGTCCGGGGATGTGCGCGGAGTACTTGCCGAATGCCTCGGCAACCTGAAGCGCCAGCTCACGCGTGGGAGCAAGCACCAGCGCCTGGGTCTGCTTGATCGACGTGTCGATCCGCGACAGGACTGGAACTGCGAAAGCTGCGGTCTTGCCGGTACCGGTCTGTGCGAGACCGACGACGTCCTTGCCTTCGAGCAGCGGCGGAATGGTGGCAGCCTGAATGGGCGAGGGCGACTCGTAGCCCACGTCTGACAGTGCCTTCAGTACCCGATCATCGATGTCGAGGTCGGCAAATGTTGGGGGTTCGGGGTCACGCTCAATATCACTCATTTGACCAGCAGTTTAGCGGATAGAGTATAGACACGACGACATACCGGGGGTGCATTTACGACAGATCCACCCTCCCAGCGGGTTTCGCCTAGCGTATGGAGCATGACCGAAGCCACCGTTGCCACCCCCGCCCAGACCGTTGTCGCGATTGCCCAATTCGCCCCGGGGACGGACAAGAAAGCCAACCTCGAATCACTGCGATCACTGGCTTCCGATGCAGCAGCACGGGGCGCGAAAGTTGTCGTGGCGCCGGAATACTCGATGTTCACCGCACCGAAGACGGATGAACGACTGATCGAGTCCGCGGAGGACCTGGACGGCGAATTCGGTTCGGCACTGGCGGCGGTCGCCGCGGAGTTCGGAATCTTCCTCGTAGCGGGAATGAACGAGCGGATCGACGACGTGAGCAGAATCTCCAACACCCTCGTCGCGATGGACCCGAACGGCGAACTGGTGGCGACCTACCGGAAGCTGCATCTCTACGACGCATTCGGTTACCAGGAGTCGGCCGTGATCCGTGCCGGCGACATCACGGAACCGCAGACATTCGGGTGCGACGGCCTGACCTTCGGCCTCCAGACCTGCTACGACCTGCGCTTCCCGGAAGTCACCCGGCGCATCGTCGACGTCGGCGCGGACATCCTGCTCCTGCCCGCCCAGTGGGTGCCCGGGCCACTCAAGGAAGACCACTGGACCACTCTCGTACGCGCCCGGGCCATCGAGAACACGATGTACATCGCAGCGGCTGACCAGAGCGCGCGCGGCGGCGCGGGTGCCAGCATGATCGTCGACCCGATGGGCGTCGTGATGTGTTCACTGGGCGAGCAGGTCGGGGTTGCCGCCGCGACTGTTTCGGCCGCTCGCATCGCCGAAGTACGCGAGAAGAATCCCGCTCTCGCGCTGCGGAGGTTCACAGTCTCGTCGCGGTGACCTGCAGCGGGTAGCGTCGAACAGGTCGGGGTTCGAGCTTCTCGAGGACAACGCAGTGACCCAGTATCGGGATCGATCTTCCGCCGGCAAATTTCTGGCCGGGCGGCTCGAGTCTTTGCGTCTCGACAAGCCTGTCGTTCTCGGACTCCCACGCGGCGGAGTACCGGTCGCAGCCGAGGTGGCTGCGGCACTGAACGCTCCGCTGGACATCGTAGTGGTGCGCAAGCTCGGCAGTCCGTACAACCCGGAACTGGCGATGGGCGCCATCGGTGAGGGTGGCGTGCGGGTCCTCAATCACGACGTCATCGCAGCGGTTCGCGTCTCGAAAAGTGAACTCGTCGCCGTCGAACGCGACGAACGAACCGAATTGGAACGGCGAGCGCGGCTCCTGCGCGAGGGACGGACCCCGGTTTCCCTCCACGGACGCACAGCAGTGATCGTCGACGACGGAATGGCCACGGGTGCGAGTGCCGCCGTTGCCTGCCGCTGCGCGCGCACCGCGGGTGCTGCATCCGTCATCGTCGCTGTCCCAGTTGCCTCCCCTGAAGCAATGAGAGTGATCGCGTGCTCAGCCGATCGGGTCGTCTGCCCCTTCGTTCCTGCCCTGCTGGGCGGCGTCGGTGCTGCATTCGAGGACTTTCATCAACTCAGCGACGACGAAGTGCTGACCTTCCTCGCCTGAGAGGACACCCCTCCAGCCTGAGCGCAGTCCAAGAGATCTCTGAGAATTTGTGATGTGTGCAACATTTCGCTCCTCGGTGCCGATAGCCCAAATGGAACAAAAAGAATTCGGCTTTCTGGAGGAACCGTGACCATCTCGACCGATACCGTCGACGCCGTCGCAGCTGCGTGCCGTGACCGCCTGGGCGACCCTTCCGCCTGGGTTGCGTCAGACGCTTATCGACAGAGCCTCGCCCTGTGCATCATCGAATCCGTTCAGTCCACGTCGGGCCACAGCGAAGTGACCGTCGTAGATCGCTACCTGGCCTACCGGAAAGCCCGCGAAGACAAACCCGTCACGGACGGCGCACGCGAACTACTCCGCACCTTCGAGGAAGCCGGGAGTTCGGACCAGTGGGCAGGCAAGATCGGCTCGTACAAGCGTCGCTACACGGCGACGGGTGTCCCGATCGAGGCACGTCACATCCAACAGGTCGCCGAGAAACTCCATCATTTGCGGATCAACAGCGTCGAGGACCTGCTCTCTGCTGCCGATTCCGACAACGCTCTCGATGCGGTTCACCTTGCCTGGGTGGACGCCTGCGGAGACGGTTCCGAAGTGACCTGGGCACACCTGTTGATGTTGGCCGGAATTCCACACACCGATCTGGGTACCGCTGCCGACACGTTCATAAGCGCAACACTCGGCACCACCGAGTTGTCAGGAGACACCTCGGAGATCCTTGCAGCTACTGCAGAGCAACTCGGAGTGGATCCGGACCGATTGGACTACGCAATTCGCCGGTGGTTGTCCGTGCACGGCCGCATGCTCCAACACGTCGCCTGAGTACCTGTAAACAGGCGGTCACACTAAACTGCAGGTCAGCGCCCGACCAGTTCTACCGAATAGTAACGACAGTGCAAAATGACGACTAATGTGATGCAATGCACATCAGAAATGTCAGTAGTCACTGGAGGGGTCAATAGTGCGCGAGTTCTCAGTTCCACAGTCGTTCTCAATTCCGGAGAACGTATCCATGGCCGACTCCGTGTTCCGTCACGCCGAAGAAGACCCCACATTCGTGCCGTTCAAGAGGCCGTCGAACGGTGGATGGGTCGACGTCACTGCAGCTGAATTCGCGAAGCAGGTCTCCGCAGTTGCCAAGGGCCTGATCGCTTCGGGCGTCGAGCTCGGCGACCGCGTCGCTATCCTGTCAGCAACTCGCTACGAGTGGGTCGTTCTCGACTACGCCATCTGGACTGCCGGCGGATGCACCGTCGCGATCTACGAGACCTCCTCCCCTGATCAGGCGCAGTGGATCCTCGAGGATTCCGCGACAACACTTCTGGTCGTCGAAACGGCCAAGCACGCGGAGACTCACAAGGAAGTCACCGACGGTGCAGAAGCCCTCCGCGAGGTTCTGGTCATCGAGTCAGGTGCTATCGACGAGCTGTCCAGTCGCGGTTCGGCAATCACCGATGAAGAACTGCACACTCGTCGTCACCAGGTCACCGCTGCCTCGCCCGCGACCCTGATCTACACCTCCGGAACCACCGGACGCCCCAAGGGTGTCCAGCTGACGCACTCCAACTTCTACGCCGAGTCCAACGCCTGCCGCCTGGCGATGCCGGAGTCGATGGTCCCCGGCAAGAAGACGCTGATGTTCCTGCCGCTCGCCCACGTATTCGCGCGAGCGATCTCCTTCGGCGCTTTCGACGCCAAGGTCACCGTCGCCCACACGTCGGATCTGACGACGCTCCTCGAGCAGTTCGCCGGTTTCAAGCCCAACTTCATCCTCTCGGTACCGCGCGTGTTCGAGAAGGTGTACAACTCGGCTCGCCAGAAGGCAGTCGACGGCGGTAAGGGCAGCATCTTCGACAAGGCTGCCGCCACTGCCATCGAATACAGCGAGTCCCTCGAAAAGGGTGGCCCCGGGCTGGCACTCAAGCTCAAGCATGCGGTATTCGACAAGCTCGTCTACTCGAAGTTGCGCGCAGCTCTGGGCGGCGAGTGCGAGCGTGCAGTCTCCGGTGGCGCAGCCCTCGGCGCGCGTCTCGGCCACTACTTCCGCGGCGTCGGCATCCCGATCTACGAGGGCTACGGACTCACCGAGACCAGCGCCGCAATCACCGTCAACACCTCGAGCGCGCAGCGCGTCGGCACCGTCGGCAAGCCGATCAACGGCCATGCAGCACGGATCGCCGAGGACGGCGAACTCCTCCTGCAGGGCCCGGTCGTCTTCGCCGGCTACTGGCACAACGACAAGGCGACGGCCGAATCGATCGTCGACGGCTGGTTCCACACCGGCGACCTCGGATCGATCGACAACGAGGGCTACGTCTCCATCACCGGGCGCAAGAAGGAAATCATCGTCACGGCCGGAGGCAAGAACGTCGCACCGGCAGGCCTCGAGGATTCCCTGCGTGCGCACGCTCTGATCAGCCAGTGCCTCGTCGTCGGCGACGGTCAGCCGTTCATCGGTGCACTGATCACCCTCGATCCGGAGACTCTGCCCGGTTGGGTCGAGCGCAACGGCCTGCCCGCCGGCACCGCTATCGCGGATCTGGTGAAGAACGCCGACCTGATCGCCGAGATCGACTCGGCCGTTGCCGACGCGAACAAGAAGGTCTCCAACCCCGAGCAGATCAAGAAGTACACGATCCTCGAGGTCGACTTCACCCAGGAGACCGGTGAATTGACGCCGACGCTCAAGCTCAAGCGCAACATCATTCACGAAGCTCACAAGACCAAGATCAGCGACCTGTACGCCTGATCGATCGTCTTTCCCGAGTCTGGCCCGGTTCGAATGCGAACCGGGCCAGACTCGTTTCACTCTCCGGCGGAGAGTAGTTCCTTTTCGATCTCGGATGGAAGGCCGTGCACCGCACGATCCTCCCGCTGGGTCGGCAGAGTTTCCCGCTGCATCCACTCCCAGGTATCGCGCACGGTGTTTTCGACGGGACGGCACCGCAACCCTGCCCGCGCTGCCTTGGCAGTGTCGGCTTCGAGGAAACCCGCGAACTCGCCCTCTTGCGGGACCCAACACGGCAGTTGTGTCCACGGTTGCGCTCCCGCTGCTGCAAGTCGGTCCTCGTCGATCCACACCAACTCCGCACCCGAACCGGTGGCGTCCACGCACGCCTCGAGGAGCCCGGAGGTAGTGGTGTGCCCGGACGCACTGATGACGTCGTACGTCCCGCTGATTTCGGCCGCCAGTCCGGACAGGACAAACGATGCGATGTCGCGGGCATCGACGTACTGCAACGGTCTGGTCGGCGCTCCGGGAGCAACGACGCGTCCGCCCTCAGCGATGCGCTGCAACCACCACGGCAACCGCCCGATGTCCTCGTGCGGGCCGAGGATCAACCCTGCCCTCGCGAGCAGCGCGTCCGGGAAGGATTCCAGGACAGCGAGTTCGGCCCCGCGTTTGGCGGACGCGTAATCGCTGTTGTCATCGGACGTCGCAGATGCGGCAACCACCGGCGAGCCCTCGTCCACGTGCAAGCCCCATTGGTAGACGGATCCACTGGAGATGTATGCGTACCGGTCGACGTGACCGTGCAAGACGCGTGCATTCTCAGCGACCACTCGGGGGCTACCCGACCAGGTGTCGACGACAAAATCCCATCGACGATCACCGAGCGCCTCAACCATCGCTCGCTGATCGGTGCGATCCGCGAACAGAACCTCCGCGGTAGGTGGTGGCGCTCCGGTGAGCCCCCGATGGAGCACTGTCACTTCCCAGCCCCGTGCCAGGGCGTCGTCGACGAGGGCACGGCCGAGGAACCGTGTTCCTCCGAGAATCAGCAGCTTCATGACGGCCATCGTCACTCGAAAAAGCGTCGTGCAGCAACAAGTTCGTCTGGTAGCGCAATTTCCGACGAGTGAGGGGCGGAAGAAGCGCTCAGATACCCCGTCCGGGATTGAGAATGCTCTTCGGATCGAATGCGGCCTTCACCGCAAGCATCAACTGGCGTTCGGTCTGGCCGACCATGTCTGCCATGTACGGCGCTTTGAGAACCCCGATACCGTGTTCACCGCTGATCGTTCCGCCCAACGCCAGTGCGCCGGCAACGATGTCGTCGAAAGCTCCGCGCGCACGATCCTGCGCTCCCGATTCGGCAGCGTCGAACACGATGGTCGGGTGAAGATTGCCGTCGGCGGCGTGGCCGAAGGTTCCGATCGTGACACCGTGGCGATCGGCCGCTTCACGAATGCATTCCAACATGGACGGCAACGCCGGCACTGGCACCGCGACGTCGTCGAGAAGTACCGTGCCCAACGCCTCGAGAGCTGGCAACGCCATCCGGCGGGCGGCAGTGAACTCTTCACCTTCCACCGGATCGTCGGTGTGGAAAACCTCTCGAGCCCCGGCACTTTCGCACGCCGCGGCGCAGTCCGCTGCCTCGGCGGCCGCCGACCTACCGTCGCACTGGATGAGCAGCATCGCCCCGGCCGATTCGTCCAGCCCCATCTTCGTCAGCCGATTGACCGCGCCGATGGTGACGTCGTCCATCAATTCCATCTGACACGGTTCGGCCACTGCCGACACGGCGAGGACGGCTTCGATCGCGGACTCCGCGGAATCGAAGAAGGCGACGACGGTGGTCGCGGCAGTGGGCGCCGTACGCAACCGCATCGTGGCTTCGACGATGACCGCGAGCGTTCCCTCCGAGCCCACGAGCAGATGTGTCAGGTCCAGCCCCGCAACATTTTTGCGCGTCCGTGCACCGGTACGGATCACACGCCCGTCGGCGAGTACCGCCGTCAGGGCCGCGACGTGATCACCGGTGACGCCGTACTTGGCGCAACAGATGCCGCCTGCATTTGTCGCCAGGTTGCCGCCGATACTCGAGATGGCCCGGCTTCCCGGATCCGGTACGTACCAAAGGCCCTGCTGTGCAGCAGCTTCCGCCAGGTCACCATTGATCACTCCGGGCTCCACCGTGGCGGTGCGCGCGGCAGGATCGATCTCGAGAATGCGATCCATGCCCGCGACGCTCAAGACGATACACCCGTCGAGCGCATTGGCAGCGCCGGCCAACCCGGTACCTGCCCCTCGTGTCACCACCGGAACGGAGAGTTCGTGCGCCACCGTCATAACCGCGACGACGTCGTCGACCGTCTTCGCCTTGACCAGCGCGGCGGGCCTTCCGGCTGCAGTGAGCAGTGATTGATCCCGGACGTACGCGCCCATTCGGTCGGGATCGGTTGTCGCCCTGTCCCCCACCGCTTTCTGCAAGCGTTCACCCAACAGATCGATACTCGTGGTCATTCCGTTCGTCCTTCGTAGAATCCGCGCACATGGCGCTCGACCAAATCGGCGGCCTCGTCAGCTGCGCCGCGCTCGATCGCGTCGGCGATACCCTCGTGCTCGGCCAGCAGTGCGCCGAGCGTGGCCGCCGAGTTCTCGCGCGAGTCCAGTTCGCTCAGCAGGTAGCCGGCGATGCTGTCGCGGAGAACCGTCATGACCAACCCGAACGCCTTGTTCCCGCCCGCTCCGGCGAGCGCAACGTGAAAGTCGACGTCGGCGTCGTGGAATGCGACCGAGTCGTCGGCCCGGGTTGCGATGCGCATTCGCTCGATCGCAGCCCGGGCGTCGTCTGGCACGACGGCGACGGTTCGCAGCGCAGCAGCTTCGAGCAGCACTCGCAATTCGACAAGATCGCCGAGCGGAACCGCGCCCACTTGCAGTGCCGTACTCAGAGCGGTGGCCGCAGAATCGGCGGTGTGCTCGTGCGTCACCCGAGGCCTGGCAGTAGAGGTGGTGTCCGCGCCGGTCAACAATCCCTGTGCTTGCAGGACACGAAGTGCCTCGCGCACCGTCGATCGACCCACCGAGAAGGTCTGCGCGAGTTCCTGTTCGGTCGGCAACGCCTCGCCGACGGGAAGCGAGCCGTCGAGTATGGCAGCACGGATTCTTCCCGACACGGCAAGGCTGAGCGGCATGCGCGACAACGGAGTCGTATCCATGCCGCGACGCTACCACCCCTTGCCTGCTTGTCTGACAAACTGTTTAATTGAGGAGATTCGTGACCCGGACCACAACAGACAAGGTGTCGACCATGACCGACAAGCTCGAATTGGATCCAGCAACCACAGCCGTCGTGCTCATCGAGTACCAGAACGACTTCACCACCGAGGGCGGTGTTCTTCACGAGGCCGTCGCTCCGGTCATGGAATCGAACGGACTCCTCGCGAACACCACTGCGCTGGTCGATGCGGCTCGGGCGGCAGGTGTCACCGTGATGCACGCACCGATCACCTTCGCCGAGGGGTACAACGAAATCACCTCGCATCCGTACGGCATCCTCAAGGGCGTCGTCGACGGCAAGGCTTTCGTGAAGGGTTCCTGGGGAGCTGCGATCGTCGACGAACTCGCCCCGAAAGACGGCGACATCGTCATCGAGGGCAAGCGTGGACTCGACACTTTTGCCAGCACAAACCTCGATTTCATTCTGCGCAGCAAAGGAATTCGCACGATCCTTCTCGGCGGCTTCCTGACCAACTGCTGCGTCGAATCGACCATGCGCACCGGATACGAGAACGGTTACCGGGTCATCACACTCACCGATTGCGTGGCAGGCACTTCGGTCGCCGAACACGAGAACGCGATCACCTACGACTACCCGATGTTCTCGCACCCCGTCACGTCGAAAGAGGTGCTCGGCGCGCTCTCCTGAGAGGACTACCTGGAATGCGCGAGAAGGAATTCACGGCTGACGTTGGTGACACTGGCGTGAACCTTCTCGTGCAGCAGGTCGTGACCGGCGTCCTCGAACTCGCGCATCTCGACGTTGCGCAGCGTCCGCGCCCAGTCCCGGACGGGATCGACCGGGGCGATCCGGTCGTCGGTACCGTGAACGACCAGCACTGGGATGCCCGCGTCGGAGAGTTCCGCCCACCCGTGTTGCTCCACCGCGCTGCGCGGAATGCCGCACAACACGGCGGACGCGAATTCGTGATCGCGATGAGCCAGCACCGTCAGCGCAGTCACGGCACCTAACGAATGACCCATCACCGCCTGCGGAACTTCGGGCAGTTCCGCCAAGGCGATGTCAGCCAGCGCGGCTGCATCGGCAGCAAGATCGGAGAGCGGAGCCCCGACTCCCGGATCACCCTCCGACAAACCGTGCCCGGTGTGATCGATCGCCCACACGTCGATCCCCGACGCCGTCATTGCGCCCGCGAAACGGTGATACTGCCCGCTGTGCTGACCGAGGCCGTGCAGAAAGACCAAAGACACAGTGGGCACTGCGCCCCCTGCCGCCGGCCAATGCCGAAAGTGCACCTGACCGGTTCGTCCGTCGAAGAAGGGCATGCTCGTCATTCTGCACTCTCCTACGGGTATCCGCGGGCGGTGGGCGATTACTGGTGGGTTGCCTTGTCGGTGAGCGATGGCACAATCTCCGTGTGTTCCTACTCGATGATCAGATCGTCTACAGCGCCAGTGACCTCTCGGCCGCGGCCTCGTGCGAGTTCGCACTGTTGCGGCAACTCGACGCCCGAACCGGTCTGATCTCAGCCGAGGCGGCCGAGGCGGATCCGATGCTCGAGCGGACGTCGAGCCTCGGCGACTCGCACGAGCGCGAACAGCTTCAGAAGTTCATCGATCAACACGGAGACGGCGTCGTCGTCATGCCGCGACCGGAACACTCACGCGCAGGCCTGACCGCCGCCACGTTGGCCACCGTCGAGGCAGCCCGATCGGGCGCGCCAGTCATCTATCAGGGAACCTTTTTCGACGGCCGATTCCTCGGGTTCTGCGATTTCCTCGTCCGCGAAGGCAACACCTACGCGGTCTACGACAGCAAGCTCTCCCGGCACGCCAAGGTGTCGGCACTTCTACAACTCGCCGCATACGCGGATGCGTTGGAGCGCAATGCAATTGCCGCCTCCGATCAGGTTCATCTACTGCTCGGCGACGGCAGCACGTCGTCGCACGACATCGGAGACATCGCGCCGGTATTCGCAGCACGCAGAGCTGAACTCGAACGAGTCCTCGACGAGCACCGTGCTGAGGGGAAACCGACACAGTGGCTCGACGATCGGTACCTGCGTTGTGGTCGATGCGACACCTGCAGCGTCGAAGTCGAAAGTCATCGGGACCTGCTGCTGGTTGCGGGCGTCCGCGGCCATCAGCGTGAACAGCTGATCGTCTCGGGGATCACGACAATTGACGAACTCGCCGCGAGCACCGGCCCTGTCGAGGGCATCCGACGGGAAACACTCGACAAACTCCGTGCGCAGGCCGCGGTTCAACTTCGTCAGGAACAATACGGCGACGCCGAATTCGAGGTCTACGAACCCTCGGCGCTCGGCGGACTACCCGTCCCCGACGACGGCGACATCTTCTTCGACTTCGAGGGCGATCCCCTATGGGCCGAGGACGGATCCACCGACTGGGGGTTGGAATACCTTTTCGGTGTGGTCGAAGGGCCGGCGGACGACTACGTGTTCAAGCCGTTCTGGGCACACGATCGCGACGGTGAACGCCAGGCACTCCTCGACTTCCTCGACTACGTCACCGCGCGCCGAGAAGCTCACCCCGGCATGCACATCTATCACTACGCCGCGTACGAGAAATCGGCGCTGTTGCGCTTGGCCGCACGTCACGGTGTCGGCGAGCAAACGGTGGACACGCTGCTCAGCGAGAACGTGCTCGTGGACCTGTACCCGATCGTCCGTGCCTGCCTGCGGATCGGACAACGCTCGTACAGCATCAAGAAACTCGAGCCGCTCTACATGGGTGAGCACGGCCGCGACGGCGACGTGACCAATGCCGCCGCTTCGGTTGTCGCTTATGCCGACTACTGCCAATTGCGCGACGGCGGACAAGCCGACCAGGCCAGGGAACTTCTTCAGGGCATCTCCGACTACAACGAGTACGACTGCGAATCCACTCTGCGCCTGCGCGATTGGCTTGCCGAGCGCGCCGCAGAACACGGCGTCGAACTTCGTGAGCCGACCGGGCAGATCAAGATTCCACTCGAGGAGCTCACCGAATCGGAGATCGCGCTCCGCGAATTCGCAGGACACAAGGCAGGTTCGGCGCGTACCCCCGATCAGCAGGCAGCTGCTCTACTGGCTGCTGCGGTGGGGTACCACAATCGTGAGCGGAAGCCGTACTGGTGGGCCCACTTCGACCGATTGGTCACACCGATCGAAGACCTGGTGGACATCCGCGACGTCATGGTGGTCGAACAGTCCGAAATCGAGGCGGACTGGCACAAGAGCACCCCACGTCAGAAGAAGTTCCGTCGACACATTCAGCTGACCGGAAGTTTCGGCACCGGAACGTCTTTGAGCCCGGGCAGTGATCTGTTCGCTCTCTACGCAACCCCCTCCCCCGATGCTGTTGCCAGCGAGAACCCCACCCAACGCGGCACCAGCAGCGTCAAGGTCACGGCCGTGGTCAAGTCCGAAGGACTCGACGTGGTCACCGTCGAAGAACTGCTCGGCGGTGACGAATACCTCGATGCTCCAGTCGCATTGGCACCTGGTCGTCCGATTCCCACCGGACGCATGGAGAAGTCCATCGCCGCTGCCGCATCCGGCGCCAGCGAGATCCTGCCCGAACTGCCACCCGTAGCAGCGGTCGACATTCTCCGGCGCAGCACCCCGAGGACACGCTCGGGTTCACCGCTCCCGCCCGTCGGCACCGACAACAACTACGCGGACGCCATCACCGCCGCACTTCTCGACCTCGATGATTCCTACGTGGCAGTACAGGGTCCCCCTGGTACGGGCAAGACCTACACGGGTGCTCGTGTCGTCAAGACACTGATCGAACAACATCAGTGGCGAATCGGAGTGGTGGCTCAATCACATTCGGTGGTCGAGAACATGCTCGGCGGCATTCTGAAGGCCGGAGTGGACCCTGCACTGGTCGCGAAGAAGGGCAGCCGCAGCAAGACCGCAGAATGGCAGGACATCGCATCCGAAGAATATGCGGGATTCATCGCCGAGGCCGAAGGCGTCGGCTGCGTCATCGGCGGCACTGCGTGGGACTTCGCGAACACCGATCGTGTTCCAGCGGGCAGCTTGGACCTGCTCGTGGTGGACGAGGCGGGCCAGTTCGCGCTCGCCAACACCATTGCCGTCGCGATTTCCGCGCGAAACCTGTTGCTGCTGGGCGATCCGCAGCAGTTGCCGCAGGTGAGCCAAGGTACTCACCCCGAACCTGTCGACGAATCGGCGCTCGGTTGGCTCGCCGAGGGACACGGCGCACTGCCACCCGAACTCGGCTACTTCCTCGAGAAGACTTGGCGGATGCACCCGGATCTGTGTGCGCCCGTGTCCGCATTGTCGTACGAGGGCAAGCTGCATTCCCAGGAAACCGTGAGTGCGGCAAGAAAACTCGACGGACTCGCTGCCGGAGTGCACACGGTGTTCGTCGATCACCGCGGCAATTCCACGTACTCCCCGGAAGAGTCCCACGAAATCGTTCGCCAGATCCAGGGCCTTCTCGGTACGCCATGGACCGATCCGAGCGAGTTCGAGGGAACCCGGCCCCTGGAGCAGTCGGACATCCTCGTGGTCGCGGCATACAACGCCCAGGTCGGTACCGTCGAGCGCGATCTCACCGAAGCCGGTCTCACGGAGGTCGAGGTCGGGACCGTCGACAAGTTCCAGGGCCGCGAGGCCGCGGTGGCAATCGTGTCGATGGCCGCATCTGCCGTCGAGGACGTCCCGCGAGGAATGTCGTTCCTTCTGTCGCGGAACCGCCTCAATGTTGCTGTCTCCCGCGGCAAGTGGTGCGCGATCATCGTCCGATCACACGCGTTGACGCAGTACATGCCGAGCACGCCCGCAGGATTGGTGGAGCTGGGCGCGTTCATGAGGTTGACGAGCTAGCCAAATATTTTCACACCCAAACGCTGCCCTACCCGAAGCACTGTCCTACCCGAAACACTGCCCTTCGCCGCGGTAGGTGGGAACCGAGGTTCGGGTGCCGTCGGCTTCGACCACATACACGCGGTCGAAGCGCTCGCACAGCTCGCCGGCTTTGGCGTGACGGAACCATACGCGGTCGCCGATCGCGATGTTTCCGGCTTCCTTCCCGGTGACCGGCGTCTGGACTTCGCCGGCTCCTTCGTTGCGGAGCAGCTTGAGACCAGCGGGCCAGACCGGTGACGGAACGCGGGTGTCTCCGGCAGGTCCCGACGCGATGTATCCGCCGCCGAAAAGGGTCGTGACGGACGGCGTCGGCTTGCGCACGGCCGACAGTGCGAAGAACAGCGCCGGATCGGGACGGAAGGCACGGTAGCGGTCGAACAGGGTCGGTACGTACAGTCCGGATCCTGCTGTTACCTCGGTCACCACAGGATCGGCCGAGCTGACCTCCAGCGACCCCGTACCGCCGCTGTTGACGATCTCGAGTGCACCCACGGCATCGGTGACGGCCGCGACCACAGCGCCCCTTCTGGACGCCAGTTCGCGGGCAGAGGCCTTCTTGACCCAACCGATCGGAGCGCTGGTGTCCGGGAGGCCGGCGATCTGGGCTTCGTAGAACATCACTCCGACAACGGAGAATCCGCGCTGGCGAGCACGCGCCGCGAGTGCGGCGACCGCGGCAGGTTCGCGCAGCGGCGAGCGTCGTACACCCAGATGGATCGGACCGATCCGCAGTGACGCATCGACGTCGAGACATACCCGGACAGGCGCATCTCCCGTCGACGCCGAACGAATGAGATCCAACTGCGCATCGTCGTCGACCATCAAGGTGATCGATTGAAGGGCGGTGTCATCGGCAGCGAGATCCGCGATGGCGCCACGATCGGCGGTCGGGTATCCCATCAGGATGTCCCGTGCGCCGAGCCCGACCAGCCACAGAGCCTCGCGCAGTGAGTACGCCATGATTCCGCGGAACCCGCCGGATGCAGTCAGTGTGTCACCGAGAGTTTCAGTCAGAACCGTACGACAACGAACCGATTTGCTCGCCACTCGCACCGGGGTTCCACCGGCGCGGCGCACCAGGTCGGCTGCATTACTGCGCAGTGTGGTCAGATCCAGAGCAGCCAGAGGCGGGTCGAGTTCTCGCGTGGCAGCAGTGAGTCGATCGAGGGTCCTGGTCACAGATGATCCAATCGTCGCGGCGTGCGACCAGTCAATCACCAATCCTGGACGTATGTCCAGGATGGCGGTTCTACTGAGGCGCGACCACTGCTTTATTGGCGATTACCTGAACCATTTCTCCGAACTCGGCAATAGTCGCGTCGGAGTCACGATCGACCAGCCATCGCAGAACAAGGCCGTCGATCATTGCAAGACTCAGTCGCGCAATCGAACTCAACGGCTCCGTCCACACCGTGCCCGATATCTTGGCGCACTCTTCGAGAAACGACACCGCGAGCTCATCCATGATTCGGTACTGCTCAAATGCAACTGCCCCAGCACGTTCGGCTCCGAGATTGCGACTACGCAGTGCCTGCGCGGTGATTTCGTAGGTCAACAACTGGCGATCCGGAGTTGCTTCGATGGTCGGCCACATTCCGGTCAGGCCGATATGCAGCAATTCCCTGAGCCCCTGCACACCACTGAGATCCGGCGCATGGCGGACCTGCGCGAACGCATACTGCATCGACGCACTGAGCTGCAGAATGAGCGTTTCACCCATTGCCGCGATCAGCGCTTCCTTGCTCTCGAAGCAGTAATGAACGACGCCGAGCGATACGCCGGCCTCCTCTGCCACCGCCCTTACCGTCACAGAACTGACACCGCGCTGTTCCGCAATAGACAAAGCGGACTCGACCAATTGTGTGCGGCGTTCGTCCGCCGGAAGCCTGTTCAGCATCCAATGATCGTAGAACGCAAATGACAAAATCTTCGCGCAATACTTGCCTGGACGACCGTCCAAGTACATTATTGCGTAATGGCTTCGGACACTTGGCAGAACTGGGCGGGCACTCAAAGTGCCGCGCCGCGTCGCTTTGCGACGCCGACAAATACCCGTGAACTTTCGTCGTTGGTCGCCGAGGCCGCGGCGCGCGGCCAACGTGTGAAGGCCGTCGGCGCCGGCCATTCGTTCACCGGTGTCGCGGTCACCGACGGTGTCCTCGTTAGCCTGGACAACTTGAGCGGAATCGATTCGATCACGCCGACCGACGACGGTGCGCTGGTCACTGTTTTTGCAGGCACTCGCCTTCATGCTCTCAACGACGCCTTGTGGCAACGCGGATATGCGATGGCCAATCTCGGTGACATCGACGTCCAGTCACTGGCCGGCGCGACGTCCACCGGCACGCACGGCACCGGCGCACGATTCGGCGGTATCGCCACACAGATTCGCGGAATCGAGATCGTTCTCGCCGACGGATCTGTCGTTACCGCAAGCGCCGACGAAAACGTCGAATTGTTCGAAGCGGGCCGCCTCGGATTGGGCGCAATCGGCATCATTTCGAAGATCACTCTCGCCTGCGTCCCGCGATTCACACTTCGCGCAATCGAGGAACCCGACACGCTGTCTCACATACTGGACACCCTCGAGAGCGATCGTCTGGGCTTGGACCACTTCGAGTTCTACTGGTTTCCGCACACCGACCGTGTCCTGACGAAGAGCAATACGCGACTGCCCGGAGATACCGAACCCGATCCAGTGGGCAAGGTTCGCGCGTTCGTCGACGACGAACTCCTCTCGAACACACTCTTCGAAGGTGTCAACCGCGTTGCCACCCTGGCACCGGCCGCGATCCCGAGAATCAACAACGTGTCGTCTCGATTGCTCGGCGCCCGGGAGTTCACCGATCGCAGCTACCGAGTATTCGCGTCTTCGCGCCGGGTGAAGTTCAAGGAGATGGAATACGCGATCCCCCGCGAACACGTCACCGAGACACTCCACGAAATCGACCGCTGGATGAAGAAGTCCGGAACTAACGTCGCGTTCCCCGTCGAAGTACGTTTTGCTGCCGCCGACGACCTCTGGCTCTCGACTGCTCACGGTCGCGACACCGCATACATCGCCGTACACCAGTACCACCGACGACCCGAAACCGAATACTTCGCCGCAGTGGAAGCCATCGCGCGCGCCGTCGACGGCCGGCCGCATTGGGGAAAAATGCACAACCGGACCGTCGACGACCTGCGTCCTACGTACGACCGACTCGACGACTTTGTCGCCGTGAGAGACAAGTACGACGCGAATCGTGTGTTCGACAACGAATACTTGCGTCAGGTACTCGGCGACTGACGGTCAGCGCCGCAGCAGTTCCGCTTTTCGTGCATCGCTCGCAAACGAGGCTTTGATCGAGTTCCGGGCGAGGGTTTCTCGCTCGGCCTCGGTCAGACCCAAGGCTCGGCCCAGTTCGGTGAAATTGTCGTCGACGTATCCCCCGAAGTAGGCCGGGTCGTCGGAGTTGACCGTGACGATCAAACCCATCTCGAGCATCGATCGAAGCGGATGATCCGACAGCGAATCGAACACCCGCAGACGAACGTTCGACAACGGGCAGACCGTCAGTGGAATCTCCTCGTCGACCAGACGCTCGATCAGGGCAGGATCCTCGAGTGCCCGGACTCCGTGGTCGATCCGCTCGGCGCCGAGAATGTCGAGTGCCTGCCAGATGTACTCGGGCGGTCCCTCTTCACCGGCGTGAGCGACAACGTGCAAACCCTCGGCACGCGCGCGGGCGAACACGTCCTCGAACAGTGACGGTGGGTTGCCTACCTCTGCGGAGTCGAGCCCGAGCCCGACGATCGGAGCCTGCAGGCGAATTATCTCGGAGAAGATCTCCTCGGCGTCCTTGACGGGCTGATCTCGGAGGATGGCGGCGATTGCCGCGCTGCTGAGCCCGAACTCGCGCTCGCTCGATGCCACCGCATCCATGATCCCGTCCAGGACCTCGGTCAGCGGAACACCGCGGACTACGTGCGCCTGTGGATTGAAGAAGAACTCGGCATGCGCGACGCCGGCCGCAGCCGCCCGGCGGAAGTACGCTCGTGTCAGGTCGGCAAAATCCTCCGCGGTGCGCAGGACGGCCATGTTGGCGAAGTAGAGATCGAGGAACGACTGCAAGTCGGTGAACTCGTACCTCGACTTCAGATCGTCGATGTCCTTGTACGGCAGATCCATTCGATTGCGCTCGGCAAGTCGGTAAATCTGTTCGGGCTCCAGAGAACCCTCTATGTGCATGTGCAGTTCTGCGACAGGTGTAGCCATGTCGGTGTTACCGCCCCTTCCAGACCGGGGCGCGCTTCTCGGCGAACGCCGTCGCACCCTCGCGTGCATCTTCGGATGCGAATACCGGCGCCATGACCTGCAACTGCTTCGCGAAAGCTTCATCGTCGGACCAACCGCCGGCCTTGACGATGATCTCCTTGGTGACCGCTACCGCGAGCGGTCCGTTGCGGGTGATTCGATCAGCCAGCTCCAGTGCGCCGTCGAGCGCCTTGCCCGGTTCGGTCAACGTGTTCACGAAGCCGTAGCGGTATGCCTCCTCGGCGGTGAAACTGTCGCCGGTCAGCGCCAGTTCCAGAGCCTTCTGGTACGGAATCCGCTTGGGCAGGCGCAACAATCCGCCGCCACCTGCAACCAGTCCTCGCTTGACCTCCGGGATACCGAACTTCGCTTCGGACGACGCCACCACCAGGTCGGTGGCAAGCACGAGTTCCGTGCCGCCTGCCAACGCGAAGCCCTCGACCGCCGAAATGATCGGCTTACGCGGTGGCCCTTCCGTGAATCCGAGACCGCGTCCCGGCACGAGGACGTTCTCGCCGGCCACGAATGCCTTCAGATCCATACCGGCACAGAAGTTTCCGCCGGCTCCTGTCAGCACGGCCAAGGACAGATCGTCGTCCGCATCGAGCTCTTCGACCGCGGCGGCCAACGCGTGACTGACCGCCGAGTTGATGGCGTTACGCGCCTCGGGCCGGTTGATGGTGATGATCAGTGTCCGCCCGCGCCGCTCGGTGAGAACCTCGTCCGCCATGATGTCCCTCTCGTTTGTCGACCACGCTCGCGTGACTACGCGACGTTGCGTTCGACAATACGGACGAAGCCATCGGGGTCGATCTGCGCGGTGTCGTGAGTGCAGAACCACCCCTGGGTGAACCTCGTCGAGGTCGCTTGCGGCGAGTTCCAATACCGACGCGTGACACTCGGTCCACGGCACAGCAACTCACCGAAACCACCTGGAGCATCCGGGCCGTACAACGCCACTTCCATTCCACCGAAAGCGATTCCGACGCTTCCGAGGTGGGTGGGCGCCGACTCGGTTGGCAGAATGAGACCAGCCCCACAGGTTTCGGTTTTACCCCACCCGATCACATGCCGAGCAGCCGGGAACAGGGTCAGCAGCTTGGATTCCTGTTCGGCCGTGATCGGCGACCCGCTGCAATCGATCCACTGCACCGACCTCGAACCGGAACGCGCCGCCGGCCCGAGCGTGAGCAACCGTGGCTCGAGCAAGTCCTCGGGCCGCCCGGTCACGATGTCGACGGTATGCACACTCTCACGCCAGAAGTCCCCGGCGAGGACCACCGTTCCACCGACCACCAACGTCGCGAGCACGTGCACGAACTGCCGTACCGACTTGAAGTCGTTGTCCACCAGCAGATTCCGCACACCTTCGACGCCGTAGTCACGCGAGTGCAGAATTCCGACGATGGCAGAAAGCACGTTCTCGTTGCTCAACTCGACGCCAAGCATCTCGCCCGAAGAATCCGCGGTGTACGCGAGGATCGCCATCTCGTCCGGGGCGGCGCCGTCGTCGATGAACGGAACACCGTGCGGGAGTTCCCCATCGAGCACCAACACCGAGCCACTGTCCGCGATGACGAAGTCCGCCGCGTCATCACTCAAGTGCACACCGACGGAGACCGGAACACCGCCGGCGAGGATGACGCCGAGGCACGCCTCCATCCACCTCACCCCAGCGGCGACACGAATGGCCACACGGTCACCGATCTCGACGCCCCGCGACTTCAGCCCTCCCGCGACCCGCGACGCCTCGGCCCACAGCTCCGCGAAGGTGACCTGCTCGCCGTCGACCTCCTCGACCGCGACGCGTGAGGAGAACCGATGGACGGCGATGTCCAGTAGTTCGGACAACGACGGGTCCAGTTGGCTGTACCGAAGCACCCCGTCACCGGCGCGGGTGACGCGGGCGTCGGCGAGGAGCTGATTCGAACACGGGTATTCCACAAGCGTCGACCGCATCGATACCTCCACGTCACTGACAACCCACCGGCCATTCGACTATATGACGTGGATCACAGTTCGTGGAGGTCTCTGGCGATAATCGTCGCAAACTTACTTTCCGGAGTAGACCGCTTTGCCCGGTCCGACGTCGAGGAAACTGCGGACAGCGCCGCGTAGGTCATCGGTGGCGAACAGCGCACCGGACACTCCGGGAGTCACCGAATCCGCATGAGCGATCCCGCCGGAACGCCAGGCCGCGACGATCTGCTTGGTGGCGTCGTGGGCTCGCGTGGGTCCGTCCGCCAGCCTGGTCGCCAGGGCACGCGCCGCAGCATCGACATCGTCGTGAACTGCATTGACGACGCCCCACGAGTGCAGGGTTACGGCGTCGTAGAGGTCGCCGGTCATGACCAACTCCCGAGCCCGTCCGGAACCGGCACGCTCGGCCAAACGCTGCGGTCCACCCATGGACGGCGTCAGTCCGACCACTGTCTCGACCAGTCCGAACTTCGCCTTGGGCGCCGCGAGGATGATGTCGCAGGCCAAGGAGATCTCGAATGCAGCAGTCAGCGTCAACCCGTGCGCCGCATAGATCACCGGGCACGGCAACGCCTCGAGCGGATGGCAGATCTGGGCGAACAGTTGGCGCCACAACTCCGCGCCCTGCTCCGGGTCGAGGCCGTCGAACACATGGACGTCGACGCCGGCCGAGTTGACCTTGCCCTCGGCGCGCAGAAGCACCGCGCGCGGTGGGTTTTCGGTCAGCGCCGCAACATCGGCGATGACCGCGTCGAACATGGCCTGATCGAACAGATTGAGTGGTCCGTGCGCGAACGTCAGGACAGCCACCTCGGCACCACCATCGGTGGTGAAGCGCTCGAGACGGGTGGGATGCGATTCGGGAGCAGTCATCCCGCCACACTGCCACATCGAACCGGCCTACGATCGTCGGGTGGACGGTCTGAGAAATGCGCTCGCGGACGTTGTGGGACACCGGTTCGTCGTCACCGACGCCGACGTGTTGACGACCCGTTCCACCGATCAGACAGGGCGGTACACGGGCCGTGCCTGCGCCCTGGTCCGACCGGCCGATACAGCCGAAATCGCTGCACTGCTGAACGTGTGCCGCTCCCGCGGTGTACCGGTCACCGTTCAGGGCGGGCGAACGGGCCTGGTCGCCGGCACGGTGCCAGAACACGACGACGTCCTGCTCTCCACCGAACGCCTCGCGGCGATCGGCGACGTCGATCTTGCCGCCGGGCGGATCACCGCCGGGGCGGGAGTGACACTCGCGCAGGTACATTCCGCGGCGGCCGCCGCCGGTTTGAAGTTCGGTGTCGACATAGCCTCGCGGGACACTGCGACGATCGGCGGCATGGTGTCCACCAATGCCGGTGGCCTGCACACGGTTCGATACGGGAACATGGCCGAACAGGTGCTCGGACTCGAGGTGGTACTCCCCGACGGAACAACGGTGCGCCGGTCACCGAAAGTGCTGTCGGACAACTCCGGATACAACCTGCCCGCGCTGTGGGTCGGTAGCGAAGGAACTCTAGGGGTGGTCACTTCCGTCGACCTGAAATTACGGAAGATACCAACCTACCGCGTGACGTCGCTGATCGGTTTCGACACACTCCAAGACGTCGTCGAGGCGGGGCGAGTGTTGCGCACTCTCGACGGCGTCGACGCACTCGAATTGTTGGACGGGCGCGGTCTCGAACTGGCCGCACGCCATTTGAAAGCCGCGGTTCCGACAGGGCGACCGTGGTACCTCCTCGCCGAGGTGTCCGCGGCCCACGATCCGCTGGAAGACCTGGCCGAGCTGCTCGAACGCATCGGCCCACCGCAGACCCCGGCCGTGGCGGTCGACGCCCCCGGCTCGACGCGCTTGTGGGCGGCCCGCGAATGCTTCGCCGAGGTGGTCGGATTGTTCGGTCCCCCACTGAAATTCGACGCGGCGCTACCGCTGGACTCGCTTGCCACCTTCACCGAGGACGCAACGGCGGTGATCGCGAGCCGAGCGCCCGAGGCAATTCCGATCCTGTTCGGACACGTCGCCGAGGGAAACATCCACCTCAACGTCCTGAACTGTCCGAACGCCGACACCGTGTATCGCAGTGTCCTCGAACTGGTTCGCGATCACGGCGGAAACGTCAGTTCCGAGCACGGGGTGGGCTCGCTCAAACGCAACTATCTGGACCTGGCCCTCTCGGCGCAGGACATAGCCACGATGTGGGCGATCAAGCGAGCCCTTGACCCGAGCGACTATCTCAATCGCGCAGTGATGTTTCCCGACGCGCTTCGGCACTGACGGCCATCGCGTCGTCGTGCGCGTCCCCGCGTAAAGGCCGGGCGAAGCACACCGACGCGACGAAACCGATGAGCAGCACACCCGCAGGTAGCCAGATCGACTCCGACATCGCCGTGCTGAACGGTTCACGGACGAACTCTGGGAGGTGACCAACGCCGGCTTCCGAACTGCCGCCGGTCAGTCCCTGAGCCGCCAATCGTGCAGTGATCAGAGCGCCGATCGCAGCGCTGCCGAGAACCGCACCCACCTGCCGGGTGGTGTTGTAGACGCCGGCGCCCGCGCCCGCCTGCATCGGAGGCAGGTTGTGTGTGGCGGTGGCCGCGAGCGGAGACCAGATGCACGCGTTCGCGAAGCCGATCAGGCCGATCGGCAGGAGCAGTTCCCAGATCGCGACGTCGGGAGACATCACCAGTGCCAGCCAACCCAAGGCGACGGCGAACAGCAAGAAGCCGGTGCCGGCGATGTAGCGCGGATGTGTCTTGTCGACGAGCTTGCCGATGATCGGGGCGAAGATACCGGTCAGCACTGCCATCGGAACGAGCAGCAACGCCGACTGCGTCGGGGAGAGGCCACGAACTGCCTGTGTGTAGAACATCAGCGGAAGGACCATCGACGTGATCGCAAAGCCCATCGCGGTGATGGCGACATTGGCGAGTGAGAAGTTGCGATCCTTGAAGAGTTCCAAGGGAAGCAAGGGTTCGTTCTTGTTGCGCGACTGGTAGAACACGAACACCGCGAGCAACACCACACCGGCGCCGATCAGGCTCCAGACGAATCCGTTCCAGTCGTACGAACTGCCTTCCTGGATTCCGAACACCAGAAGGAACATGCCTGCGGCGCTGAGGATCACGCCGGGGATGTCGAACTTGTGCTCGCTGGTCGGCAACGACGGAACGAGCTTCCAGGCGAGCAGGAAGGCGATGACACCAACCGGGACGTTGACGATGAAGATCCATTCCCAGCCGAGATTGTCCACCAGGACGCCACCGGCAAGCGGACCCACCAGGGTGGCAACACCGGCAACGGCGCCCCACAGACCCATTGCGGCGCCACGCTTGTTCGGCGCGAACGTGCGTGTGATGACGGCCATCGTCTGAGGCGTCATCATTGCAGCACCAAGACCCTGGAAAGCCCTTGCGACGATGAGCATCTCGACGCTGCCGGACAGACCACACCACAGTGATGCGCCGGTAAACAGTACGAGGCCGATCATGTACAGGTTCTTCGGACCGAACCTGTCACCGAGTCGGCCCGTGACGAGCAGCGGCACCGCGTACGCCAGCAGGTACGCGCTGGTGACCCAGACGACCTTGTTGATGTCGGTGCCGAGGTCCTCCATGATCGCGGGGTTGGCGACAGCGACGATGGTGCTGTCCACCAGAATCATGAAGAACCCGATACACAGCGCCCACAGCGCGTGCCAGGGATTGACCTGCTTTTCCATCTTCAGTCCTTAGGTAGTGCGGACGAGCCTGCGGAGCCGGCCAGCCGGTCGAGAAGTTCTTGTGAGAGCCAGGGCATTTCGCCGCTCTCGATGTCTGTCACCAACGCGCCGATCCACTCTCTTTCGGCGACGGTCAGTGCGTGGGCGTAGTCCGCGCCCACCGTGAAGATTCGTGGTTTCTCCGCGGCCTTCACCGCTTCGTAGTCGACCTCGAATTTCGCAATCGTCTTGTCGAGGTGCGCGAGACGGATCCGAAGCATCTGACACGCAGTCGATGCGGAGAGGTTGTGCATCTCGGCAAGCGCGAGCGGCAACCGCGGATACTCCCGCACCGGAACCGCCAACATCTCGCGTAGTTGATGTTCGAGGGCATCACGGCCACGGGCAGTGATCTCGTACGTCGTCCGCTCCGGGCGGTTGCCCTCACGATCGGTCCCGATCGAAGCCAGAAGTTCCTGCTTCTCCAACCGGGAAACCGTGTGATAGAGCGATCCCGGCTTGATTTTCACCAGCTGATCGCCCCGCCGCACCGAGGCGAGTTGGTACATCTCGTACGGGTGCATCGAACGCTCGGACAGCAGGCCCAGCACGGTGATTCCCAAAGGCGTCAGTGACACGTCACCCATGAGTCCCCCTCCCTGACAAGCCGTAGTTGACTGACGAGCCGCAATTGACCATTTCTTGACTATTCCACCCGAAATAGTCCACATGGAATATACGACCTCTGTCCGTCTCGATCAACCCGTTCGAATCGGACTAGCCTGTAGCGAGTGGACGATCATCACCTCGACATCATCCGACTTGCCTGGGCGCGTGAGCTGGGACTCGGCGACTCGGCACTGCGTCCGGCGCACACGGCCCGGGTCGTCGGCGACGACATCCACGTTCTCGATCTGGCAGGCTCCGGTGCGATCGTCGGGCCACAGTGGTTCATCGAGCGCACAGAGGACATCTCCGTCGACGCACTACTGCAACCTGCGCGTCTCCTCGAGATCGCCGGCGATCACGGCGGCCGAATCACCGGTCCCGTCGATCTCGCTTTCCTCGGCGACTACACGGACGCGCCACCCGACGAGCAACTGCTGATTTCCCACGAGGTCGACGACGCCCTCGCCGTCGCTGCGCTGTGCCCACCCGACGACAGCACCACGGCCGACCTCGAGAACCGGACGCGGTGGTTCACCGCCGTCACCGATTCCACCGAGGTGCTCGGATGCGCGGCGTACTCCGAATTTCAGGGATTCGTGGCAGATCTCACGACCCTGACTGCTCCTGCACATCGCCGTCACGGAATCGGCTGCGCAGTAACGCTTCTCGCTGCGGAGGACGCTCTCGATTCCGGGTTGATCCCCCAGCTACGCACGAGTCGCGGCAGCGCGATCGCCGCGACGCTTCCACGTAAAGCCAAATTCGACGTTCTGGGGGCATACGCTCGGGTACACGTGCACCTGCCCAGTTGACACTCGAAATGACACTCGAACGAGAGGGACCGCAGATGAGTACGGAAGACGGCGCGAGCGAACCGACATTCGTCGAAGAGGGTCGTGAATTCAAACGCGACACCAACTACATCCTGACCCGGATCACCGAGGACGGTCGCGACGGTTACCCCGTCGAACCGGGGCGATACCGGTTGATCGTGGCACGTGCCTGCCCGTGGGCAAACCGCGCCATCATCGTCCGCCGTCTGCTCGGCCTCGAAGACGTACTGTCGATGGGCATCTGCGGTCCGGTTCACGACAAGCGAAGCTGGACTTTCGATCTCGACCCGGGCGGCGTCGATCCCGTACTGAAGATCCCGCGACTACAGGACGCGTACTTCGCCCGAGATCCCGAATACCCCAGGGGAATCACGGTGCCCGCCATGGTGGAGATCGCGACGGGCAAGGTGGTCACGAACGACTACCCACAGATCACCCTCGACTTCTCGACGCAATGGAAGAAGTACCACCGCGAAGGCGCACCGGATCTGTACCCGGAGCCTCTGCGAAACGAAATCGACGAAGTGGCCGAGTACGTGTTCCGCGACGTCAACAACGGCGTCTACCGCTGCGGTTTCGCCGGTTCACAGCAGGCGTACGACGAGGCATACGACACGCTGTTCGCCCGCCTCGACTGGCTCACCGAACGTCTTGCCCGGCAACGCTTCCTGGTGGGAGACACCATCACCGAGGCCGATGTGCGCCTGTTCACCACGCTGGTGCGATTCGATCCCGTCTATCACGGCCACTTCAAGTGCAACAGAAGCAAACTCAGCGAGATGCCGGTGCTGTGGGACTACGCACGCGATCTGTTCCAGACTCCCGGATTCGGTGACACCATCGACTTCACACAGATCAAAGCGCACTACTACATCGTGCATTCCGAGATCAATCCCTCCGGAATCGTGCCCAAGGGACCGGAATTGACGCACTGGCTCGAACCGCACGGCCGCGAACAGTTGGGTGGCCGACCGTTCGGGGACGGCACACCGCCTCACCCGCCCATCCCGTCGGAAGTGGTTCCAGCAGAGCACTGGGCCACCAGATAGGTCGCGGCGGCTACTCCCCTGCGTACGTGCCGAAACTCCAGTACACACCTTCGGGATCACGGCAGGTGAACCCCCGCGAACCGTAGTCCTCGTCGCGCAATCCCTGCGTGATCGTGGCGCCCGCCGCGACAGCGCGTTCGTGGATTGCATCAGCTGCGTCCGCGTCGTCCACGACGATGTACACCGAACCGATTCCAGGCGGCAGGCCGGCGATCGCCGAATCGGTGCGCGGCGAACCCAGCATGATGCCGCCACCGCCCGGCCAGTCGAGTTGGGCGTGGTCCACCACGTCTCCCTCGCCGTAGACGACCTTCTCCACGAAACCGAAGGTGCTCACCAGAAAGTGGATTGCAGCCCGGGCGTCGAGGTAGCGCAGTGTCGGCCAGATGGTCGTCGAACGAGATTCCGAAGTGGCGGTCATAACACTCGAACTCCTGCCTGGGAAAACTCACGAAGAAAACCGAGTCTCGTACGAGCCTATGGCCCCTGCGATCACCGCCGCTACCGAAAACTTCACCTATTCTCGAGATACGGTCCACCTCGCTTCAGAGGAGGACAACTGTGGAGGGGCAGCAATGAGCAAGTCGACGAACAACGACAGCGGGCGTATCGAGAAGGTCCTCGTTTCCGTTCTCGACAACGGAAGCCGCCTGCAAGCGCCCGCAGTGGCCAAATACGTCAACCACGTCCGTAAAGCGCACCCCGACGAGTCACCTGCTCAGATCGTCGAGCGGATGGAAAAGATGTTCATTCTCGCCGTGACCGGAAGCGGCAGCGCCGTCGGTGCCACGGCCGCGGTGCCGGGCGTCGGAACAGTCGCGTCCATCGCTGCAGTCGGTGCGGAATCGGCTTTCTTCCTCGAAGCGTCGGCGCTGCTCACATTGGCAATAGCGTCTGTCCACGGAATCTCCGTGCAGGATCATCAGCAACGACGTGCCCTGGTACTGGCAGTCGCACTCGGCGAATCCGGCATGGAGATCGTCCAGAAGGCCACCGGGATCACGGCCAAGAACTGGGGAACGGCAATCACGAGCAAGATCCCCGGACCCACGATGAGGGGAATGAACAGCACCCTCGTGCGGAAATTCGTGACCAAGTACGCCGCCAAGCGCAGCGCACTGATCCTCGGCAAGCTCGTTCCCGCCGGAATCGGTGCGGTCATCGGCGGTGCGGGTAACCGTGCCATCGGCAAGGGAGTCGTCAAGAATGCGCGCGAAGCCTTCGGACCGGCACCGGCCAGGTGGACCGATCACCTGATCGTGATGCCTGCCGACGATGCCGCAGTGCTTCCCCAGACGGAGACACGCCGGGCCATCCGCAGATAGCCGTCCGGGCCGTAGGCTCGCATCACGTATTCGCCGCCGACCCGGGAGCAGCATTGACGAACACCGCAATGGGATCCTTCTCTGCCCCCATCGAGATTCGTGGGTTGACGAAGACGTTCAAGGCGGCGCGCGCGGTCAACGACCTGAGCTTCGACGTTCAGGCCGGCTCGATCACCGGGTTTCTCGGCCCGAACGGTTCGGGCAAGACGACCACGTTGCGGATGCTCCTCGGACTGGTGTCACCGACGTCGGGATCGGCCACGATCAACGGCACTCCGATGCGTTTGCTGTCCAACCCGGCCCGGACCGTCGGCGCAGTACTCGACGTCGGCAGTCTCCATCCGAAACGAACGGCGCTCGGACACCTCGAGATCTACGCGGCCGCTATCGGCATGCCGACTCAGCGCGCAGCGCAGGTGCTGGACATGGTCGGTCTGAGTTCGGTCGGAGCCCACAAGACCGGCACCTTCTCACTCGGGATGCGCCAACGCCTGATCCTTGCCACCGCGATGCTCGGTGATCCCGAGATCCTCGTGCTCGACGAACCCGCGAACGGACTCGACCCCGAAGGCATGGCGTGGCTACGTCAGTTCCTGCAGACCTTCGCCGGTTCCGGCCGAACGGTTCTGATCTCGAGCCACGCGCTTCGTGAAGTGGAAGCGACGGTCGACAGCGTGGTCATCGTCAGCGCCGGCTCACTCGTCTACCAAGGGACCATGGACGAACTTCGTCGCTCCCAGCGCAGTCGACTGCTCGTCTCGTGTTCCAACCCAGCGCTCCTCGCCACGGCATTGGCCGCTCGCGGAATCATCGACGCCCAGATCACGCAGGACGGACGGCTCGCCGTGGGCGGCACCGACACGTCGGTGCTCCCACCGGTGGCGTCGGCGGCCGGTGTCACGATCTTCGGTGTCGCGACCGAAGGCGCAGATCTCGAGCAACTGTTCCTCGCGATGACAACACCGCAGTACGCGGTTCCCCAGGTCGGATACCACCGCCCACCCGGTCCCGGTTCCGGACCGGGCTATTACGGCCCTGCCGCATACGGACCTTCCGGAGGACACAGATGACCACGCTCGTGCGCGCGGAGACACTCAAAGTTCTCACCTTGCGCTACTGGTGGGCACTGGCCATCGCACCGGTGGTCGTGGCCGTGCTGATTGCTGCCTCGACTCGGACGTTCGTCGAAGTTGTGGCCGATTCGGCCGACACCACTTTCGACGTCGATGTCGTGTCCACCGGCGTCAGCCTCGGTGTCTCCAACACGCTTGTCCTGGTGTTCGCGGCCGTCTTCGGAGCGCTCACCGCCGGATCCGAATTCGGCTACAAGACTCTCACCACGACGTTCCTCACAGCTCGCGGCCGCGACGGAGTTCTCGGCGCAAAACTTGCCGTCGTCGCGGTATTCGCCGTCGGCTACGCACTGGCGGTCGAAGTAGTCAGCATCGGCGCGATGTTGCTCTTCGGCCGGGACTTCAGTTTCACCACCGATCTCTTCGCCATCTGCGCCGCAGGCATTCTGGCGTGTGCGCTGTGGGCACTACTCGGCGCCGGGGTGGCCCTGCTCACCGGTTCGTCGATGGCCGGTGCCCTCTCGGTCATCCTGTGGTTCGTCTTCGGTGAATGGATCGTCCGCGCCGTGCTGCTCGCGATGGATCTCGGTGGGATCGGGGCCGCGCTTCCGGTGTCGGCCACGATCGGCACCATCGTCAATGCGGCACCGTCGATCGACGTCGACGCGTTTGCGTCCTGGCCGAGCGGCCCGATGATGCTGGCCGCTTGGGTAGTTCTGTTCTGCGGGCTCGGTTGGCTACGGACCAGGACCCGCGACATCACCTGAAAAAGCTGTCTGGGGCCGGGTCTACCGTGGATCTCGATGAACACGATCAACACGGACAGTCCGGTAGCTGGAGAGGTGGATCGAGCTCCGGGCTGGATCCGCCGCTTGGCCCACGCATGCTGGTTGCACCGAAGAGTTGCGATCGGCGCGCTACTCGTTACGGTCATCGCCTCTGCGATCGACATCTCGTTTCCTCTCCTGACCCGCTATGCGCTCGACGCCGCAAGCCAGGAGAACCCGGGCAAGGTGATCGGGTTCGTCGCGTTGGCGATCGCGTTGCTCGCGATCGTCCGCTTCGCGTGCCAGTACGGCCGACGGATGCTTGCCGGCCGACTCTCGCTCGACGTTCAACACGACTTGCGGCTCGCCCTGCTCGGTTCGCTGCAACGCCTCGACGGACGAGGGCAGGATCAGATCCGCACAGGCCAGGTGGTCTCCCGGTCCATCACGGATCTGCAGCTCGTCCAGGGTTTGCTCGCGATGGTGCCGATGTCCGCGGGAGCGCTCCTGCAATTCGTGCTGGCGATCGGCATCATGGCGTGGCTCTCGCCGCTGTTGACTCTCGTCGCTGTCGCCGTCATCCCAGCAGTAGGGCTGGTGGTGTTCCTGATGCGACCGATGCTCTTCGCCGCAACATGGTCCGCGCAGCAGCGTGCCGCCGACCTCGCCCAACACGTCGAGGAAACCGTCACCGGCGTTCGCGTCGTCAAGGGATTCGGGCAGGAACAACGAGCCGTCGACCAGCTGGAGAAACATAGCCGCACGCTGTACTCCGAGCGCCTTCGCGCCGCGTGGTTGAACGCGAAATTCGCGCCAACCATGGCCGCCTTGCCCCAGCTCGGGCAGGTGGGAGTGATCGCTCTCGGCGGGTATCTCGCACTGGACGACAAGATCACCGTGGGAACGTTTCTCGCGTTCGCCACCTACATCGTGACGATGACCGGAGTCACCCGAACTCTGTCGTCGGTCATCGTCATGGCGCAGCTGGCGCGCGCCGCTGTAGAGCGTGTCTACGACGTCATCAACGCTCAGCCGGACATCGCCGATCCAGACCATCCGGTGGACCTGCCCGACGGTCCTCTCGGAGTCACCTTCGACGACGTGGCATTCGGATTCGACACCGAACGCGACGTCCTGACCGGGCTGAACCTCCGCATAGAACCGGGCGAGACCGTCGCCGTCGTGGGTCCGGCCGCGTCGGGCAAGACCGCGTTGTCCTTGCTTCTCCCGCGGTTCTACGCACCGACTTCGGGTGCGGTGACAGTCGATACCGCCGGCGAGACGTTCCCCATCGGCGAACTGCGCAGTGAGCAGCTTCGTGCCGCCGTCAGCCTCGTCTTCGACGAACCGTTCCTGTTCTCGGACACCATTGCCGCCAACATCGCACTTGGCCGCGAGGACGCCTCCGACGAGGACATCCGCGACGCAGCAGCACTGGCACAGGCAGATTCGTTCATCGAGGCACTCCCGGACGGATACGACACCGTAGTCGGTGAACGAGGTCTGACGCTGTCGGGCGGCCAGCGTCAGCGCATCGCACTTGCCCGGGCACTGCTCGTCGACCCACGGATCCTGGTCCTCGACGACGCGACCTCCGCAGTCGATGCGGCTACCGAAGCCGCGATCTTCGACGCGTTCCGGGCCAGACGGCGCCAGACCACGCTCATCCTCGCTCACCGGCGGTCCACCCTGACGCTCGCAGACCGGGTCGCGGTTCTCGACGGCGGACGGATCATCGACTCCGGAACCGTGGACGAACTGGAAGCGCGATGTCCGCTCTTTCGTGCCCTGTTCTCCTCGCCGCCGGAACTACCGGCCGAACTCGACGACGTCGACTCCGATGCTTTCGGACGTGACCGCAGCGAGCCGACAACCGAGCAGTTGTGGCCGCAGGCACCGGAATCCGAAGCCGACAGCACAGCCGCTACGACGCAGGGTGCGGGCGGACCGATGGCCGGAGCGCTCAGCGGAATCGCGGTGACGCCGTCCCTGCGGGCAGCAGTCGACGCTCTCCCACCCGCACGCGAAGACCCCGGAATCGCTCCTGAGAGCCTGCGCGAATCGAATCCACAGTTCTCACTCCGACAGATCTTGAGGCCGGTCCGCTGGGTTCTACTGGCGGTTGTCGTGTGCCTTGCCCTCGACTCCGCAGCGGCGATCGCATTTCCCTCCCTCGTCAGATACGCGATCGACCACGGAGTCGTGACCGCGGACAGCAGCACGCTCTGGATAGCGACGGCATTCGGCGCGCTCCTGGTCGCAGCGGACTGGGTCGTCGTCGCGGTCATGACGGTGCTCACCGCCCGGGCCGGCGAACGCGTGTTGTTCGGGCTCCGCGTACGCAGCTATGCACACCTACAGCGTCTGGGTCTGGACTACTACGAACGTGAATTGTCCGGGCGCATCATGACGCGCATGACCACCGACGTCGACGCGCTGTCGTCGTTCATCCAAACCGGCATGTCGACGGCGATCGTGAGCGTCCTGACCGTCGGCGGAATTTCGATCGCACTCCTGGCGACCGACGTGACGCTCGGGCTGGTGGCGCTGGCCGTCATCCCACCGCTCGTGGTTGCGACCGTGATCTTCCGCAAGATCTCCTCGGTTGCCTACAGCCAGTCCCGCGAACGGATCTCGCTCGTCAATGCCGACTTCCAGGAGAACATCGCCGGTCTGCGAGCGGCTCAGGCCTACCGCCGCGAAGAAGGTGCGGCGCGTAGGTTCGCAGAACGCTCCGAAAGCTACCGCCGATCGCGGATGCGGTCGCAGCGAGCCATTTCGATCTACTTCCCGTTCATCTCGTTCCTGTCCGACCTCGCGTTGGCCGCAGTGGTGTTCGTCGGCGCGCACCAGATCGCCAACGGGTCGACGTCACCCGGCGTACTGATCGCGTTCGTGCTCTACCTCGGCCTGCTGTTCGGACCGATTCAGCAACTCTCACAAGTGTTCGATGGTTACCAACAGGCAAACGTCGGATTGCAACGAATCGGTGACCTTCTGCGTACTCGGAGTTCGATCGAAACAGCAGACAGCGAGGATCTGATCGCGATCTCCGGACGGCTCGACGGCGCCGTCCATCTCGACGGGGTCGGGTTCCGGTACTCGGGTGCGGACGTCGACGCCCTCTCCGATTTCGATCTGCAGATTCCGCCGGGCACGACGGTTGCCCTCGTCGGCAGAACCGGTGCCGGGAAGTCGACGGTGGTGAAGTTGCTCGCCCGCTTCTACGACCCGACGTCCGGATCCGTCGACGTGGACGGAACCGACATCCGGAACTTCCACCTCTCGCAGTACCGACGTCGCCTCGGCGTGGTCCCGCAAGAGGCGCATCTGTTCACCGGCACGGTCGCCGACAACATCGCGTACGGGAGGCCGTCGGCGTCGCACGCGGAGATCGAGGAAGCGGCGCGTTCCGTCGGCGCACTGAATTCGATAGCCGACATGCGTGGAGGCATGAATCATCCCGTCGGCGAGCGCGGCCAGGGGCTCTCGGCGGGCCAACGCCAACTGATCGCATTGGCCCGTGCCGAACTGGTCGACCCGGACCTTCTGCTCCTCGACGAGGCGACCGCGACGCTCGATCCCGCGACCGAACGAATGGTGCTCGAAGCAAGTCGGTCGGTCACCCGGAAACGGACTTCCGTCGTCGTAGCTCACCGCCTCGCGACAGCTGCCCGAGCGGACCTCGTTGTCGTAGTTGACCGGGGACGTATCGTTGAATACGGCCCGCACGATGTTCTGCGGTATGCCGGTGGTCACTACTCGGGACTCTGGGATGCATCGCAGGCGCGTGAGGGGAATAATCTGACGTCGAGAACTGTCATCGAAGGCAACCCCGTCGCGTGACAGTCGGCACGGATTTGTACCGCCGAGAGGTAGTGCGCGATCGCAAGATCACGGACTTCCGTGAGACAGCTCACAAATTGTGTGCCGCACAATTGCTCGTCACACGCTCGGGCTAATCTCACATATATAGGCGCTCTGATCGGGTACCGAAATAGAAACGAGGCGAACACCTGCCGTGAGCAGCAGTTCTACATCCCAATTCGGACAGAACCAGTGGCTGGTTGACGAGATGTACCAACGCTTCCAGGACGATCCGTCGTCCGTGGATCCCAGTTGGCACGAATTCTTGACCGATTACTCGCCGGACTCGGCGAACACGGGAGGTGGAAACGGGACTGCCTCGAACGGCAACGCGGCTGCACCCGCCGCTGTTGTAGCTCCGCCTGCTGCTCCCAAGGCCACGCCTCCCGCCCCCAAGACCGCACCTCCTGCGCCGCCTGCCAAGGCGGCCGCACCGGCCCCCGCGAAGACGGCAGCGCCCGCCGCGAAGGCCGCCCCCGCCAAGCCTGCAGCAGCCAAGCCCGCGGCCGCTCCCGCGAAGCCCGCTCCCGCCGGCGGAGCCGAGGAAACCAAGGTTCTCCGCGGCGCCGCAGCAGCGGTCGTCAAGAACATGTCGCTCTCGCTCGAGATTCCGACAGCAACCAGCGTGCGTGCCATCCCCGCGAAGCTGATGTTCGACAACCGCATCGTCATCAACAACCACCTCGCCCGTACCCGCGGCGGCAAGATCTCGTTCACCCACCTCCTGGGTTACGCGATCGTCCAGGCAGTCAACGCGTTCCCCAACATGAACCGGCACTTCGCCGAAATCGACGGCAAGCCGAACGCGGTCACGCCCGAGCACACCAATCTCGGACTCGCGATCGACCTTCCCGGCAAGGACGGCAACCGCTCACTGGTTGTTGCCGCCATCCGGAACACCGAGTCGATGAACTTCGTCCAGTTCCACGCGGCTTACGAGGACATCGTCCGACGCGCCCGTGAAGGCAAGCTCACCGGCGAAGACTTCACCGGCGTCACCATTTCGCTGACCAACCCGGGCGGCATCGGCACGGTTCACTCCGTTCCTCGCCTGATGAAGGGCCAGGGCGCCATCATCGGTGCCGGCGCGATGGAATACCCCGCCGAGTTCCAGGGCGCCAGCGACGAGAAGCTGGCCGAGATGGGCGTCGGCAAGTTGATGACCCTCACCTCGACCTACGATCACCGCATCATCCAGGGTGCCGAGTCGGGCGATTTCCTGCGCACGATCCACAACCTGCTGATCAGCGACGAGTTCTACGACGAGATCTTCCACGCGCTCGGCAACCCGTACGAGCCGGTGCGTTGGCGCAAGGACGTGCCGGAAGGCGCTGTCGACAAGAACACCCGTGTTCTCGAACTGATCGCTGCATACCGTGACCGCGGCCACCTCATGGCCGACACGGACCCGTTGCAGTTCGTCAAGGACAAGTTCCACAGCCACCCCGACCTCGACGTCATCAGCCACGGCCTGACGCTGTGGGATCTGGACCGCGAGTTCAAGGTCGGCGGCTTCCACGGCCAAGAGAAGATGAAGCTGCGCGACGTGTTGAGCGTGCTGCGCGACGCGTACTGCCGCCACGTCGGCGTCGAGTACACGCACATCCTCGAGACGGATCAGCGTCAGTGGATCCAGGACCGCGTCGAGGGCCATCACGCCAAGCCTTCGGTCGCTCAGCAGAAGTACATCCTGAGCAAGCTCAACGCCGCCGAGGCCTTCGAGACGTTCCTGCAGACCAAGTACGTCGGCCAGAAGCGCTTCTCGCTCGAAGGCGCCGAAGCCGTCATCCCGATGATGGACGCCGTGATCGACCAGGCCGCCGAGCACCAGCTCGACGAGGTCGTCATCGGAATGCCGCACCGTGGCCGTCTCAACGTGCTTGCCAACATCGTCGGCAAGCCGTACTCCAAGATCTTCACGGAGTTCGAGGGCAACATGAACCCGGCAGCCGCTCACGGCTCCGGCGACGTGAAGTACCACCTGGGCGCCAGCGGAACGTACATACAGATGTTCGGTGACAACGACATCGCTGTCTCCTTGACCGCCAACCCGTCTCACCTCGAGGCCGTCGACCCGGTTCTCGAAGGCCTGGTCCGCGCAAAGCAGGACATCCTCGACAAGGGCGAAGAAGGCTTCACCGTCCTGCCGCTCATGCTGCACGGTGACGCTGCATTCGCCGGTCAGGGCGTTGTCGCCGAGACGCTGAACCTCTCGCTGCTTCGCGGCTATCGAACCGGCGGCACCGTACACATCGTCGTGAACAACCAGGTCGGCTTCACCACCGCTCCGGAACATTCACGCTCGTCCGAGTACTGCACCGACGTCGCGAAGATGATCGCCGCACCGGTCTTCCACGTCAACGGCGACGACCCCGAGGCGTGCGTCTGGGTTGCTCAGCTGGCCGTCGACTTCCGTGAGAAGTTCGGCAAGGACGTCGTCATCGACCTCATCTGCTACCGCCGCCGCGGTCACAACGAGGGCGACGATCCGTCGATGACCCAGCCGGCGATGTACGACGTCATCGACACCAAGCGCAGCGTTCGTAAGAGCTACACCGAGTCCCTCATCGGCCGCGGTGACATCTCGCTCAAGGAAGCCGAAGACGCACTTCGCGACTACCAGGGCCAGCTCGAACGGGTCTTCAACGAGGTCCGTGAACTCGAGAAGTTCCAGCCCGAACCGTCCGAGTCCGTCGAACTCGACCAGACTCCCCCGGCTCGCCTGACCACGGCTGTCGCTCCCGAGGTTCTCGAGCGCATCGGTGATGCGTTCGTCAACGTCCCCGAGGGCTTCACCGTTCACCCGCGCGTCAAGCCGGTTGCCGAGAAGCGCCGCGAGATGGCCCGTGAGGGACATGTCGACTGGGCGTTCGCAGAATTGCTCGCGTTCGGCTCGTTGGCCGAGCAGGGTGCCTTGATCCGCCTCGCGGGTCAGGACTCCAAGCGAGGAACGTTCACGCAGCGTCACTCGGTCCTCATCGACCGCAAGACCGGCAACGAGTACAGCCCGATCGCCAAGATCGCTGCCGACGCCGAAAACGGCGGCAAGTTCATGGTTTACGACTCCGCACTCACCGAGTACGCAGGTCTGGGCTTCGAGTACGGCTACTCGGTCGGTAACCCCGACGCTCTGGTCCTGTGGGAAGCGCAGTTCGGTGACTTCGTCAACGGCGCGCAGACCATCATCGACGAGTTCATCTCTTCGGGTGAGGCCAAGTGGGGTCAGCTCTCCGACGTCGTGCTGCTCCTGCCGCACGGTCACGAGGGTCAGGGTCCGGACCACACCTCCGGCCGCATCGAGCGTTTCCTTCAGCTGTGTGCAGAAGGCTCGATGACCGTTGCGGTTCCGTCGACTCCGGCCAGCTACTTCCACCTGCTGCGTCGCCATCACCTAGACGGCATCCGCCGTCCACTGGTGGTCTTCACGCCCAAGTCGATGCTGCGTAACAAGGCTGCAGTCAGCAACGTCGAGGACTTCACGACGGGCAAGTTCCGTTCGGTCTTCGAGGAGCCTGCATTCGAGAGCGGCGAAAGCGCCCGCGAATCGGTCAAGCGGGTTCTGCTGGTCAGCGGCAAGCTGTACTGGGAGCTTCTGGCGAAGAAGCACAAGGACGAGCGTGACGACATCGCAATCGTGCGCATGGAGCAGCTCTACCCCGTGCCGAAGCGTCGTCTCAAGGAGACCCTGGACCGTTACCCGAATGCGGATCAGTTCCGTTGGGTTCAGGAAGAGCCCGCAAACCAGGGTGCGTGGCCGTTCCTCGGACTGGCTCTGCCGGATCTTCTGCCGGAGACCTTGACCGGCATCAAGCGCATCTCGCGTCGTCCGATGTCCGCTCCCTCTTCGGGATCGAGCAAGGTGCACGCGGTGGAGCAGCAGGAGATCTTGGACGAGGCGTTCCTGCCGACCAACTGAGCAGTGGCGTTCCTGCCGACCAACTGATGTGACACAGAGTTACTCGAGGCCGGGCCCACATTCCGCAAGGAGTGTGGGCCCGGCTTTTCTGCGTTCGCGTCAATTCGATTGCAGCAGACCCAGATCCGGCCCGGCATCGAAGCCGACGGCGGCCAGCGCCAACGCGGGCAACGACTGAACCGTCAGGTCGATCAGTTCCTCGCGGGTGATGGCGGGCGCGCGGAGCCAACTGATGGTGGCTTCCTCGACAAACGCGATCCAACCTCGAACGGCCAACTCCACCTGAGGCGTTCGAGTCAGGCCGATCTTGGGGAGCTGATCGAGGGTTCTCTTGGCCATGATGTCGCGAGTCTGCTCGAACACCTCACGCATCTGCGGATCCCCGCTGGCGGTCCCCCGGAGCAGCGAGACGTAGGTATTGCGGTTCTCGGTCACGTAGTCGACGTACGACGCCAGCACCGATCGGAGGGTGAGCATCGGATCGTCCGACTCGCTCGGCTCCGTGCGCTGGAGCATCTGTTCACTGCTGTGTCGGACGATGGCGAGATGGAACTCGCTTTTCGACGCGAAGTAGTGGAACAGAAGCCCACGCGACACCCCCGCTTGATCGGCGATGTCCTCGACGGAAATCTGCTCGAGCGGCCGTTCGGCCAGCATGCGCGCCCCGAGATCGATGAGTTGCGCTCGGCGTTGCGCAGGGTCGAGCCGCGTTCGCTTTACTGCGTCCATGCCCAATAGACTACTGAATATCCGTCAATAAGCTATTGACCGTGACTCAATAAAGGCATATCGTTCCCTACATGAGTCTTCCAGTTACAGATACCTCAGCACCTGCCGCGGATACTCGCCACGTCGGCACACTGATCATCGGCAGCGGTTTCGCCGGTCTCGGTGCGGCGATCAAACTGGCACAGGCCGGCATCACCGACTATGTCGTTCTCGAGCGCGGCAACGACGTCGGTGGAACCTGGCGTGACAACAGCTACCCGGGCGCCGCGTGTGACGTGCCGTCGCATTTGTACTCGTACTCTTTTGCACTCAATCCGGAGTGGACGCGCTCCTTCTCCGCCCAGCCCGAGATCTACAAGTACATCCAGTCGGTGGCCAACCGCCACAAGGTGCTCGACAAGCACATCTTCGACTGCGACGTTCTCTCAGCCCGATGGGACGAGTCGTCGGCTCAGTGGCACGTCAGCACCAACAAGGGTGAATTCGTCGCAAAGATCGTCGTCTCGGCCGTCGGTGCACTGTGTGAGCCTTCACTTCCGGACATCAAGGGCATCGACGGATTCAAGGGCGAGATTTTCCACTCCTCGCGCTGGAACCACGATGCCGATCTGACGGGCAAGCGCGTGGCCGTCATCGGAACCGGCGCCTCCGCCATCCAGATCGTGCCCGCTATCGGCAAGAAGGTCTCACACCTCGACGTGTACCAGCGCACTGCGCCGTGGATCCTGCCCCGCGCAGACCGCGAGTACACCAAGATCGAGCATCTCGCGTTCAAGTACCTCCCCGGCTTCCAGAAGTTGTGCCGCACCGGTATCTACTGGATGCGAGAGACGCAGGTCGTCGGCCTGGCCAAGGCGCCGGTCTTCATGAAGCCGCTGCAGTTCGCCGCCGAGCGTCACCTGAAGGCTCAGATCAAGGACAAGGATCTTCGTAAGAAGGTCATGCCCAACTTCCAGATCGGCTGCAAGCGCATGCTGATCTCGAACAACTACTTCCCCACCCTCGCCCAGGACAATGTCGACCTGGTGACCGAAGGCATCGAGGAGGTGACCGCCAACGGGATCGTCTCGAAGACCGGCACCACGCGTGAGATCGATGCCATCGTCGTTGCGACCGGATTCCACGTCACCGACTCCCCCACCTTCGCGGGAATCTTCGGCAAGGACGGACGCTCGCTCGCCGAGGTCTTCGAAGAGACCGGTATGCAGGGATACAAGGGCGCGGCAGTTGCCAACTTCCCCAACATGTTCTTCCTGGTCGGCCCCAACACCGGCCTCGGACATTCGTCGATGGTCTTCATGATCGAGTCGCAGATCAACTACCTGGTCGACGCGATCGCCACCATCGACAAGTACGACATCGGCACCATCGAGGTGCGCAAGGACAAGCAGGACAAGTACAACAAGGACCTGCAGGCAGCTATGTCCAAGAGCGTGTGGAACAACGGTGGTTGCGCCAGCTGGTACATGGACAAGCACGGAAACAACACCACCCTGTGGCCTGGCTTCACCTTCCAGTTCCGCAATGCCACCAAGCATTTCGACCTCGCGGCATACCGCAGCGTCGCCACCTCGGATCTCGGCGCCGTCGGCACCGCGACCACTTCACAGATCGACCTCGACGACGAGAAGGCAGTAGCACAATGAGTGATTTTGCAGGCAAGGTCGTAGTCATCACCGGAGCGGGATCGGGCATCGGTCGCGCACTCGCACTGAACCTGGCCGGCCAGGGCGCCAAGTTGGCGATCTCCGACGTGGACACCGTCGGGCTCGCCGAGACAGCCCGTCTGGTGGAGGCCATCGGCGCCGAGGTGAAGTCGGACCATCTCGACGTCACCCAGCGTGAAGCGGTTCTCGAGTACGCCGACGCGGTTGTCGCCCATTTCGGCAAGGTCAACCAGATCTACAACAACGCCGGAATCGCGTACCACGGCACCTTCGAGAAGTCCGAGTTCAAGGACTTCGAACGGGTCATGGACGTCGACTTCTGGGGAGTTGTCAACGGCACCAAGGCATTCCTTCCCCACGTCATCGCCTCCGGTGACGGGCACATCGTGAACGTGTCGAGCCTCTTCGGTCTGCTGTCGATGCCGGGTCAGAGCGCCTACAACTCGGCCAAGTTCGCCGTTCGCGGTTTCACCGAGTCGCTTCGCCAGGAAATGCTGATCGCCAAGCACCCGGTGAAGGTGACCTGTGTGCACCCGGGCGGAATCAAGACCGCCATCGCACGCAACGCCACCGCGGGCCCGGGCGAAGATCTTGCGGTCTTCTCCGAGTTCTTCGACCGCAAGCTCGCGCGCACCACACCTGAGGACGCCGCCAAGACGATCGTCAACGGTGTTCGCAAGAGCAAGCCGCGAGTTCTCATCGGGATGGACGCAATCGCACTCGACGCCTGGGTTCGCCTCGTAGGATCGGGCTACCAGCGCATCGTCGCGATCGTCGCCGGCCGAATGATGCCCAAGTCCAGCTGAGTTCGTTTCACAGCGTCGTTCGTTTCACAGCGCAGTTCGCATAAAGAGTCAGGAGCCCTGCCGGTGAGCACGTTCACCCTTCCGCTGCCCGTGGTCGCATTCTTGTTGAAGCCGTACTTCCGTCTGGCTTTCAACTCGCGGCTGCCGTATCGGATTCAACGTCTGTTGCTCGAGGCCGGGGCACCGCTACAGCAGGTTCCAGCGGGCGCCGTCGTGCGCCCGCTGGAGCTGGCTTGCCGACCGGCAGAGAAGATCACCGTCGGCCCAACCGAGCGCCCCACTGCAGTTCTCTACCTGCATGGCGGGGCGTACACGCTGGGTTCGCTGGCCACACACCGTTCTCTCGCAGCTCATCTCGCGCGTGAGTCGTCCAGTGCCGTCTTCACCTTGGACTACCGTCTCGCGCCGGAGAATCCGTATCCCGCCGCTCTCGACGACGCGGTCTCAGCCTTCATGCAGTTGGTCACCGAGTTCGACTATTCGGAAGACCGCGTTGCCATCGCCGGCGATTCGGCCGGTGGCGGTTTGGCCGCGGCGACCGCTCTACGTCTGATCGAGCGTCACGGCGTGACCCCCGGCGCGCTCGCACTGATCTCACCGTGGGTCGATCCCGGCGATCGGGGTGCCACCAAAAAGGCCGACCTGGTGGTCAACACAGCCTGGTCCTTCGATGCCGCCGACGCTTACCTTGCCGGTGGCGACCGTACTGATCCTGGCTACGCGCCGATGCACGGCAAGCTCGACGGGTTGCCGCCCACCAGGATTCACGTCGGTTCCGAGGAAGTTCTCTACCCGCAGATCATGACGTTCACCGACAAGCTCTCCGCTGCCGGCGTCGACGTGTCCCTGGTGGAGTACGCACGACTGTGGCATGTGGCTCACGCACAGGCGTCACTGGTGAAGGAAGCAGCAGACGCCGTTGCCGATCTCGGCCAGTTCATCGCATCGAAACTGATTCGTGCCAAGGATGATTCGAGTTCAGCAGTGGGATCGAACAGTCACTGACGGGCCAACTCCGTCCATGTCACTGACGGGTGGCCCACTCCGTCCATGTCACTGACGGGTGTCCCACCAGGTTCGGGCCACTTCCGAGGCTGACGCCTTGCCGGTCCGCACCTGCTCGATCATTGCGGCGAGATCGGTGGTGGACAGTTCACCCGCAACGACGCTGAGCGCCTTGACAGCCGAATCTCCCAGTGCGCCCGCTCGAAAGAGCGGAACGACATTCTGCGCAGCCAGAACGTGATTCGAATCAGCGAGCACTGTGACGGCATCGGATTGTGCCAGCGCTGACAGCGTCGTGGTTCCGAATACCTGTGCACCGGGTACGTCTGCCGGCGTGGCCTGATCGACGCCGGCGAAGACACACTCGGCGCCCTCGGCCAACTGTTCCACTGCCCCGTCCTCGACGAATCTCGCGGAGACGAGCGGCGTCGCCGCGGCGCACGAAGGAGCAAAGGCTTCTATCGTCTTCGCTCCCAACGACTGTGCGTATCCTGTGTCGAGTGCGAGGACCGCACGGTCTTCGGCCATCGCATAGTCTGAGACCGAAAGACCCTCCGGCAGGGAGCGACTCAAGGCTTCGAAGACGTCGTCGGCCTTGCGGGCCGGGGATGACGGGTCGTAGTGATCGAGCAGCGCACCGGTGAACTCGGGCACCAAGGTGACTCGCGCTGCGTCCAGAGCCTCGAGTGATTGGGTTCTGCCTCCACCCACCGATTCGACGCGAGCCGACAGACCGGAGGATGAGAGCACCGTCGAATACACCTCGGCCAACACCGAACTCTCCACTGATGCGTCAGCAGCCACCACGATCTGGTCACGAGACTCCGCTCCGGCGCTCTCTACCACCGAATCACCGTTTGCGCATCCGCTGAGAATTGGCAGGACCATCAGTGCTGCAACAACAGTCGAATACTTCGTGCGTGTGCTCTTCACCGAAATCCTCACATCCAATCCCATGGATCGAAAACCGTGCCATGTCGGTACCTATCGTTACACTTGTCGGGCGATGCGCGGTAACCAGTCCTGACGCAGCCACTCGGTGGCGGCGCCGTCGAAGCCACTCGGGTGGCTTCGCCACAAGGGGATGGTTTCCGACGCCCGAAACACGGGACGCCCGAAAAACCGGAAGGACGCTCATGCGCACCTCACGATTTCGTTCCAACCGTTGGCTCGTAGCCGCGGCAACCGTTGTCTCTCTCACTGCACTGACAGCGTGCGGTAGCAGTGACGGTGACTCCAACAGCGATCCCAACGCGGTTGTCGTCGGCTCCGCCAACTTCACCGAATCCGAGACGATCGCCAACATCTACGCCGAAGCACTGCGTGTCAACGGGTTCGATGTGTCCACGTCGTTCAATGTCGGCAGCCGTGAGGCGTACATTCCGGCGCTCAAGGACGGGTCGATCAGCGTCATTCCGGATTACACGGGAAATCTCTTGCAGTACTTGGATCCCGACAGCACGGCCACCAGCTCCGCTGATGTCCTCGCTGCTCTTCCCGCAGCTCTCGGGTCGGAATTGGCCATTGCGACGCCTGCATCCGCCGAGGACAAGGATGCCGTGGTCGTCACGAAGGAAACCGCTGACAAGTGGAACCTGAAGACGATCGCCGATCTGGCTCCGCATTCCGCCGAGGTCAAGTTCGGCGCTCCGGCCGAGTTCCAGGAACGTCCAGCCGGATTGCCCGGTTTGAAGTCCAATTACGGTCTCGACATCTCGGCAGCCAACTTCGTCCCGATCGCCGACGGCGGTGGACCGGCAACAGTGAAGGCTCTCTCGTCCGGCGACATCACGGCGGCAAACATCTTCACGACGTCTGCCTCCATCCCGGCAAACAACTTCGTGGTTCTCGAAGACCCGAAGAACAATTTCCCGGCTCAGAACGTGGTGCCGGTGCTGCGCGCGTCGAAGTCTTCCGACAAGTTGAAGACAGTCCTCGATGCGGTGTCCGCCAAGCTCACCACCGAAGAGTTGTTGGCACTCAACGTCCAGGTGTCCGGCGACACCAAGACGGAGCCGGCAGCGGCGGCCAAGGCGTGGGTGACGGCGCAGGGCCTCGACAAGCCGGTCTCGTAGTCACGTGATCACATTCGAGGGCGTCACCAAGCAGTATCCGGACGGCACCACCGCCGTCGACCGTCTCGATCTCACCATCGAGGCCGAGTCGTTCACGGTGTTCGTGGGGCCGTCCGGGTGCGGCAAGACGACGTCGATGCGCATGATCAACCGGATGATCACACCGACGTCGGGCAAGATCTTCGTCGACGGTCGTGACATCGAACAGACCGACGCGGTGAAGCTGCGTCTCGGCATCGGGTACGTCATCCAGAACGCCGGCCTGCTTCCGCATCGCACCGTGATCGACAACGTCGCAACAGTTCCGGTACTGCGCGGTGAGTCCCGCCGCGCAGCGCGCAAAGCCGCGTTGGGGGTACTCGAACGAGTCGGTCTGGACATCTCCCTTGCCACCCGCTATCCCGGGCAACTCTCGGGTGGGCAGCAACAACGTGTGGGAGTTGCGCGTGCATTGGCTGCCGATCCGCCGATCCTGTTGATGGACGAGCCGTTCAGCGCCGTCGACCCGGTGGTGCGTGAGGATCTGCAGACCGAAATGCTCCGTCTTCAAAGCGAACTGAAGAAGACGATCGTCTTTGTCACCCACGACATCGACGAGGCAGTCAAACTCGGTGATCACATTGCCGTCTTCGGTCCCGGCGGGCGGCTTCAGCAGGTTGCGGCGCCTCGCGACGTGTTGGCCGCACCGGCAACGGATTTTGTCGCCGGATTTGTCGGACGCGATCGCGGATATCGGGGATTGTCGTTCCGCGCTGCCGACGAGGTTCCGTTGCACCCCGTACGCACGGCCGTCGAGAACGAATTGAAGGCTCTGCGTCTCGAATTGGGCGAGTGGGTTCTCGTGGTCACGGACAGCGGAAGTCCACAGGGATGGATCGACGTGACCGGCGTCGAAGGCCTGCGCTCGGGACGCACTCTCGCGCAGTCGACGTCGGCCGGTGGTTCGTTGTTCTCCCCCGGCGGTGATCTACGCCAAGCACTCGATGCGGCAATCTCGTCCCCTTCCGGTATCGGCGTTGCCGTCGACGGCGAGGGCGCGGTCATCGGCGGGATCCTTGGCTCCGAAGTCGTGGCGAAATTGGCAGATCAGCGTCGACGCGAGGACGAGGAACGCAACCGAGTCGCCTTCACCGAGGGATTCGGGGCGTAGCGGCATGCGCTGGCTCATCGACAATTTCTCGACGGTCGTGGACTACTCGAAGACCCATCTGTATCTGGCGCTGCTGCCCTTGCTGATCGGTCTCCTGATTGCCGTTCCGGTCGGAACAGCGATCCGCAACGTCAGATGGCTGCGCCGAATCACGTTGACCCTGGCGAGCATTGCGTTCACGATTCCGTCGCTCGCGCTGTTCGTCACCATCCCCCAGCTGTTCGGACTCAAGACCCTTGATCCGCTCAACGTCGTGATCGCACTGAGCGTCTATGCGACGGCACTGCTCATCCGGGCCGTGCCCGAAGCACTCGATTCGGTGCCGGACAACGTCATCGACGCTTCCACCGCCGTCGGGTTCACACCGCTACGACGCGCCCTGACGGTCGAGTTGCCGTTGGCACTGCCGGTGATGATCGCGAACATCAGAGTTATTGCCGTTACCAATATTTCGCTGGTTTCGGTCGGATCGCTGATCGGAATCGGCGGGCTGGGAGTTCTGTTCAAACAGGGCTACGACCGCGACTACCCGGACCAGATCGTTGCCGGCATCATCGCGATTGTCGTGCTGGCCCTGGCGCTCGACCTGATCCTGTATCTGATCGGCCGATTCCTGACCCCGTGGACCAGAACATCGACCTCGTCGAAGGTCCCCGCCGTCGTGGCTGCCGAGGGGGAACCCGTATGAGCATCTTCACCGGAGCCTGGGACTTCATCGTCGATCCCGGAAATTGGAGCGGCGACACCGGAATCGGCACCCGCATCCTCCAGCACCTCTGGTACAGCGTTCTGGCCGTGGCGCTTTCGGCTGTGATCGCGGTGCCCATCGGATTACTCATCGGCCATCTGCGTCGCGGTGAGATCGTGGTCGTCAGTCTGGTCAACGCACTGCGGTCACTGCCCACTCTCGGCCTGCTCACCTTCCTTGTTCTTCTCATGGGCCTGGGAGTGATGCCGCCGATTCTCGCCCTCGTCATCCTTGGTATTCCCCCACTACTCGCCGGCACGTACGCCGGAATTGCCAGCGTCGACCGCGGCGTCGTCGAGGCCGCGCGGGCGATGGGTATGACCGA
>NZ_JBJURM010000027.1:0-80192 GCF_046097995.1 Rhodococcus sp. 5A-K4 | reverse complement strand
TGTGGGGCGCACGGTTTTTCTGGTGAAGGTGCGGGGGCAGCGGGTGGAGTTGGGTGAGGTGGAGGCGGTGTTGGCTGCTCAGGTGGGGGTGGCTGGTGCGGTGGTGGTGTTGCGGTCGGGTGTGGGTGGGGATTTTTTGGTGGGGTTTGTGGTGGGTGAGGTGGGTGTGGTGGTCGATGAGGTGGTGGTGTTGGAGGGGGTGCGGAGGTCTCTTCCGGGGTTCATGGTGCCGTCGGTGGTGGTGGTGTTGGGGGAGTTTCCGGTGACGGTGCATGGGAAGTTGGACCGTAAAGCCCTCCCGGACACTACTTTTACAGCCGCGGACTATCGGACGCCGAGCACACGGGCCGAAGTTATGGTCGCTCGAGCCATCGCCGAGGTGCTCGATCTCGACCAGGTGGGCGCCGACGACAATTTCTTCGAATTGGGTGGAGACTCGCTCAGCGCCACTCGCGTCGCAGCGCGCATCAGATTCGAATCGAGCACGAATGTCGGGGTGAAGGCCTTGTTCGACACTCCCGTGGTCGCTGATCTGGCGGCATCGATCGATCAGCTGCAAGCTGTGCTGCGAGGTTCAGGGCTGGAAGGTTCGGGGCCGGAAGGTTCGAGGATTTCAGAAATCGCGGGTAAGACCCGGCCAGAACATATTCCGCTATCGCTCTCACAGGCGCGCATGTGGTTCGTCAACCAGTTCGACACCTCGTCTCCGCTTTACAACATCCCCGTCGCACTACAACTGGACGGCTTCCTGGATTCGGGTGCGCTCCAAGCCGCACTGGGTGATGTGGTGGAACGGCACGAAACCCTTCGAACGATCTTCCCGACGTCCGCGAACGGGCCCCACCAGGTGATCGCCGAACCAGCGCTCGCTGCTCCTCGAATCCACCCCGTCCCGATTTCCGGTGAGCGGCTTTTTACGGATTTGCACGCGTTCTTCGACGTCGGATTCGATGTGGCCGAAGAGTTCCCGCTGCACGTGAGGTTACTCCGAATCGGGCCGGAGCAGCATGTTCTTGCGATCGTCGTCCACCACATCGCCGCGGACGGTTTCTCGATGGCGCCACTGGCACGTGACCTGATGCGCGCCTATACATCCCGTGCTCAGGAGCAGAATCCGGACTGGGAGCCACTGCCCATCCAGTATGCCGACTACAGTCTGTGGCAGCGGGAGATCCTCGACGCAGAAGTTGGTCCGGGAACGTCGACGTCGGATGAATTCGATTACTGGACAGCGAAGCTGTCGGATATTCCAGAAGTCTTGCCGCTCCCTCTCGATCGACCACGAACGCCGAAACGGTCTACCGAGGGCGCGGTGGTTTCGATGGACTTCTCACCCGAGATCCATCGAGTTTTGACCGACCTCGCACACCAGAATGCTGCGTCCCTGTTCATGGTGATGCATGCGGCGCTCGCGGTGTTGCTGGCACGGCTTTCGGCGTCGGACGACGTAGTGATCGGCACTCCGGTCGCAGGGCGCGGTGCTTCGGTGTTCGACGATGTGGTCGGGATGTTCGTCAATACGCTCGTGCTTCGCACACCCGTCGAATCCGGAGCAACCTTTGCCGAGGTGTTGGCCGCGGTGCGGTCAACGGATCTCGGTGCACTCGACCATGCAGACATTGCCTTCGAGAGGTTGGTGGATCACCTCTCGCCCGACCGTTCCACCGCGCATTCACCCCTCTTTCAAGTACTCCTCGAATTCCAGACCGATACGGGACTGAGCTTCGAATTGCCGGAACTGACGGCTCGCTCGCTCGACATCGATCTCGCGGTTGCAAAATTCGATCTACAACTGAGTGTGATGGAACACGTCGACGAGCACGGTGGGCCGGCCGGTATCAGCGCCGGTTTCCGTTATGCAACAGATATTTTCGATCGAGTATCGGTGACGCGCATCGCGGAGCGCTTCGAGAGAGTGATCGGCGCCGTGATCGAGGATCCGTCGGCAGTCGTCGGCGACATCGACATACTTCTGGCCGGCGAATACAGCGAGATGCTGGTTGCGCCATCGGCCTCGGCCTCGGGCTCGGCCTCGGTCTCGGGCGTCGGAACCCACGAGGATTCGCTGTCGGATCTCTTCGATCGTGCGGTGCTGACGTCCGGTGATGCCGTGGCGGTGCGCTGCGACGGATTGTCCGTCACCTACCGCGAACTCGACGAGCGAGCAAACCGCCTCGCTCGACTGTTGGTGGCTCAGGGTGTGGTGCCGGAAACCCTGGTGGCAGTCGCGATGACCCGCTCGATCGACCTGGTGGTGGCATTGCTGGCGGTGGTGAAGGCGGGTGGCGGATACCTACCGGTGGACCTGACTTCTCCGGTCGACCGGGTGGACTTCGTGCTGCGTGACTCCGCGCCGAAGTGTGTGCTGACCACTGGGGCCGACGGCGCCGACATACGAGACAGTGACGCAATCGCAGACAACGAGATTCCAGTGATTGCCGTGGACGACCCGGCGATTCTCGAAGCGCTGCTTAGGAGTTCTCCGTTTCCGGTGACCGACCAAGACCGGCTGCGACCGCTCCGACCCGATTCGGTGGCCTACGTGATTTACACCTCGGGGTCTACTGGGCGTCCGAAGGGGGTGCAGGTTTCCCACCGCAGTGTCGTGACGTTGCTGGCAAACACCGGAGCGCTCTTCGGCTTCGGCAGCGGCGATGTGTGGACGATGTTCCATTCCGAGGCATTCGACTTCTCGGTCTGGGAAATGTGGGGCGCACTCGCACACGGTGGCCGGCTGGTGCTGGTCGACTACTTCACGGCCCGTTCACCAGAGGCATTCCTCGAATTGCTACGGCACGAACGTGTCACGGTGCTCAATCAAACTCCCACTGCCTTCTATCAATTGGCGGAAGCCGACCGGCGTATCGGGAGCGCGGCCCTGTCATTGCGCTACGTGATCTTCGGTGGAGAAGCCCTCGACTTCGGACAGTTGACGCGCTGGTACGCCCGCCATGGGACGTCGTCACCAGATCTGGTCAACATGTACGGCATCACGGAGACCACGGTGCACGTCAGCCACCTACCGCTCGATCGTGAGCTGGCGCGTGACGGATCGGCCTCGGTGATCGGTCGGGCGTTGCCCGGATTGCGTGTGTATGTGTTGGATCAGCGGTTGCACCCGGTGCCGCCCGGTGTGGTGGGTGAACTGTATGTCTGCGGCGATCAGGTTTCACGCGGATACCTCGGCCGGTCCGGTCTGACCTCCGCGCGGTTCATTCCCGATCTCACCGTCAGTGGGGCGCGTATGTATCGATCCGGTGACCTGGGGCGCTGGAACGACAGCGGGCAGCTGGAGTACCTCGGACGAAACGATCTGCAGGTGCAGGTGAAGGGGTACCGAATCGAACTCGGCGAGGTGGAGGCTGCGCTGCTCTCCGGAGTGGGCGTGTCTCAGGCGGCGGTCGTGGCTCGCAGAGACCGGTTGGTGGGCTACGTGGTGCCGGAGGCCGTTGCCACTGTCTCTCCGGCGGCGTTGCTCGAGTATCTCTCACAGAGGTTGGCGGCACACATGGTCCCCGCTGTCGTGACGGTTCTCGAGGCGTTGCCGCTGACGGTGAACGGCAAACTCGACCGGAAAGCGTTGCCTGAACCTGACTTCGGGCTACAGACAACCGTGAGTCGTGGCCCCGCCTCCGAGACGGAAAGCATCCTTGCGGGCCTGTTCGCCGAGGTTCTGGGACTCGGCGAGGTGGGGGTCGACGATTCGTTCTTCACTCTCGGCGGTGACTCGATCATGTCCATCCAGTTGGTGACGCGAGCCAAGTCTGCCGGAGTTTTGATCTCACCGCGCGAGGTATTCGAACGCAAAACCGTTGCGGCGCTGTCCGAGACGGCCGGTACGTCTGGCGGTCACGCTGTTCTCGACGAGTTGCCCGGTGGCGGCGTCGGGGAGATCGAGTTGACACCGATCGCGGAATGGATGCTCGATCGCGGCGGAGACTTTCGGCGGTACTCACAATCTGTTCTCCTCGCGGTTCCTGCCACGCTCGACGAGGTCACGCTGACACAGGCGATGCAGGCCGTGCTGGACCACCACGACATCCTCCGCGCGGGCATCCGGGCGACGCTGCATCCTGAATCCGCTCGGCGGATGGACGTTGCGCCAGCAGGTACGGTGCGGGCGGAGACCGTCGTACGCCACGCGAGCCTGGAGGGTGCTGCCGCGGAGACGGTCTCGGCTGAACTCGACGCAGCTCTGGGGCGGCTCGACCCGGAGACAGGTGTGATGGTGCAGGCAGTCCTGCTCGACACCGACGGACAGATTCAAAAGGAAGGACAGCGCCAGAAACGGTTGCTACTGGTAGCGCACCATCTGGTGACGGACGGTGTTTCCTGGCGAATCCTGATCCCCGATCTTGCACTTGCTTGTGCGCAGGTGCAATCAGGCGTCGACCCGTCACTGGCTCCGGTCGGGACCTCGATGCGTCGATGGGCACGTGGCCTCGTCGACGCCGCGCGCGAGCCGGATCGGGTTGCTGAACTCGACTATTGGCGAGAGGTGCTCGCGGGTCCAGATCCGACTCTGGGTGTGCGCGCCCTGACGAAGAGGGACACCGCCTCGGCCACCACCGACATCGAAGTACGAGTTCCCACGGCATTGACCGATGCCGTGTCGACGACAGTGCCGCAGGCGATTCACGGGAGCGTCGAGGACGGGTTGTTGACGGCTTTGGCTCTTGCGATGGTCCGCTGGCATAGGGAGCGCGGGATCGAAAATCCGGAGACATTGATCAGCCTCGAGGGACACGGACGCGAGGAACAGGTGGTTCCCGGGGCAGATCTTGCTCGCACAGTGGGATGGTTCACGTCGATCTTCCCGGTGCGGATCGATCTGAGCGGAGTGGATCCGATCGACGCCTTCGCCGGCGGCCCGGCCGCGGGCGTCGCTGCCAAGGCCGTCAAGGAACAACTCCGGGCGGTGCCGGACCGCGGCATCGGCTTCGGGTTGCTGCGCTATCTGAACCGCGAAACGGCACACACCCTTTCGCAACTTCCGGAGCCCCAGATCAGTTTCAACTACCTCGGACGCGTCGGTGGATCCGAGGCCGACGCTTCAGCGGGATGGGTACCGATCCGCGACGAGAACTTGCGGACGGTTACGGCCGTCGATCTCCCACTCGCCGGCGTCCTCGAGGTCAACGTGATGACCGTCGACGACAGCGACACCGACAACAGTGATACCGAGGACGGCCCGCAGCTCGTTGCCAGCTGGACGTTCCCACCGGACATTCTGGGCGCGGATGATGTTCGGCAACTGGCGCAGTGGTGGCTCGACGCATTGGTCGGGCTCGGAGAGTACGCGACGGACAGCGGCGGATTCACACCCTCGGACTTCGATCTGGTCGATCTTCGACAGGACGCGGTCGACGACCTCGAAAGCCGGTGCCCCGACCTGACCGACGTATGGTCGCTCTCTCCATTGCAAGCGGGGTTGTTGTTCCATGCCGAACTGGCCGAACGATCGGTCGACGCATACCTCGTACAAGTGGCTCTCGATCTAGCCGGCGCAGTCGATTCGGAGCGCCTGCGTCGCGCCGCCGACGCGCTGCTCCACAGGCATGAGAACCTGCGTACCGCCTTCCTTCACGGCGCGGACGGCCGTGCCGTCCAGGTGGTCCGAAGCGCCGTGGCAGCGCCGTGGCAGGAAATCGACCTCACTGGTGCAACAGATCAGGATCTTGATCGAGCACTGGCGGAGGACCGAGCGCGCCCGTTCGACATGGCGCAGGCGCCGTTGATCAGATTCACCCTGATTGCTCTCGCCCCCGAAAAGTTCACGCTGGTGCTCACCAACCATCACATCCTTCTGGACGGCTGGTCCATGCCACTGCTGATCCGGGAGTTGGCGACGCTCTATGCCGCTGACGGTGAAGTGGCGGCCTTGCCTCACGCGCGCGCGTATCGCGACTATCTGACCTGGATGAGCCGCCGCGATCAGCAAGCTTCTCGAGCTGTATGGGCGAGGACGCTGAGCGGAGTCGAAGGACCGACGCTGTTGGCTCCGGCGGTTCGATCTCGTCGACTCTCCACCATGGCGGCCGAGTGGGTGTTCGATCTGGACGAGGAGTTCACAACCTCACTTCGCGGGATGGCGCGTGAACTCGGACTGACGATCAACACAATTGTTCAGGCATCGTGGGGGATCGTCCTCGCTGCACTGACCGGGAGAGACGATGTGGTGTTCGGGGCGACGGTGTCGGGTCGACCTCCCGAGCTGACCGGGATCGAAACCATGATCGGGCTGTTCATCAACACAATTCCGGTCCGTATCACTCTGCGCCCGAGAGAAAGTATCGGCACACTCCTCGCGCGGATCCAGGCCGAGCAAGCAGAGCTGTCGGATCACCACTATCTCGGGCTTTCCGAGATCCAAGTAGCCACGGGGCCGGAGACCGGATTCGATACGTTGACTGTCTTCGAATCGTATCCCGTTGACCGTCAGGGGCTTTCGTCCGATACCGATATTGCGGGGATCCGGATCGCCGATGTCGAAGCCAAGGACGCTGCCCACTACCCGCTCAGCCTGGTGGCATCGGTCGACACCAGACTCCGCCTGAAATTCGAGTACCTACCCGAGGTTTTCGGTGCCGCCGACATCGAAGAGATCGCCGGACGACTGCATCGTGTACTCGAAGCGTGTGCCCAGCCGGATCGCCCCTTGGCTGTGGTGTCGGTGCTCGCCCCGTCCGAACGTGCCGAATTGGTGCCGGCCCGTGGCACGGCTGGTGGGTCGTCTCGCATCTTCCCCGAGATCTTCGACGCGGCAGCCCAGCGTGATCCGAACGCGCTCGCCGTGGAATCGGCGGACGGCAGCCTGACCTACGGCGAGCTGGACATCGTCTCCAATCGCATTGCTCGCGTGCTGGTCTCGCGAGGACTGGGAACCGAGGACTACGTAGCAGTCGGTGTCCCACGTTCTCTCACGTCCGTGGTGTCGATACTTGCCGTCGCCAAGACGGGCGCTGCTTTCGTGCCGATCGATCCCGCCTATCCCGACGAGCGGATCAATCACATGCTGATCGATTCGAAGGTCAGCTTCGGATTGACCACCACCGCGGGCCGAGATCGATTGCCCGATATCGCGGAGTGGCTGATTCTCGACGATCCGCATTTCACGAAGAAGTGCGAGGACTTCTCGGGGAGCCCGTTGACCGACAACGACCGACTCCGTCCGATCGGGTTGGATTCAGCTGCCTACGTGGTGTACACCTCGGGGTCGACCGGCGTGCCAAAGGGAGTCGTGGTCACACAGCGAGGGCTCGACAACTTCGCCCGAGACCAGGTCGAACGCTACGGCGCAACTCCACAATCACGCACGCTGCACTTCTCCACTCCGAGTTTCGACGGGTCGCTCTTCGAATATCTGCAGGCTTTCGGCGCCGGGGCGACGATGGTTATCGCTCCACCCGGGATCTACGGGGGCGAGGACCTGGCGCAGCTTCTGGCCGAGCACGCCGTCACGCACGCGTTCATCACCACGGCGGCATTGGCAACGGTGGACCCGGGTGGGCTGGAACAACTTTCGGAAGTCGTATTCGGGGGCGAGGCGTGCCCACCCGATCTCGTCGCTCGCTGGGCACCTGGCCGCCGCCTGTACAACGCGTACGGACCGACCGAAGCAACGATCATGTCCAACGTCAGTCCGCCCATGACCGCCGGGGAACGCATCACGATCGGTGGACCTGTCAGTGGCGTCAGTGAACTGGTGCTCGACGCTCGACTTCAAGCGGTTCCCGTCGGGGTCCCCGGCGAGCTGTATCTGGCCGGACCAGGCGTGGCGCGGGGATATCACCGAAGGCCGGGGTTGACGGCAGAGCGCTTTGTTGCCAATCCGGCCGACCCAGGAACGCGGATGTACCGCACCGGCGACATCGTGCGATGGACGGCGGACATGTGTGTCGAGTACGTCGGGCGAAGCGACTTCCAGGTCAAGGTTCGAGGCTTCCGTGTCGAACTCGGTGAGATCGACAGTGTGCTGATGGCGGAGCCCAACGTCGGATTTGCCGTTACGGTTGCCGATTCCGCCCCCACCGGAGACACCCGACTGGTGTCGTACGTCATGCCCACCGCGGGTCGACTGGACACCAGGCTCCTGATTCGCGCCGTGGCCCGGCGCTTGCCTTCGCACATGGTGCCTGCCGTTCTCACGGTGCTGGAGAACATACCATTGACCGCTGTCGGAAAAGTTGACCGTTCGGCATTGCCCAGCCCCGAAATCGAGACGACCACAGGGGATTTCCGTCCCCCTGTCGGCCCGGTCCAACAGGCAGTGTCGGACGTGTTCGCCGAGGTGCTCGGCCTCGAACGAGTCGGTACCGACATCAGTTTCTTCGAGCTCGGTGGAAATTCTCTGAGCGCCACTTCGGTCGCGGCGAGGCTACGGGCGGTGCTCGGAGCTACCGTCGGCGTGCGGGACCTGTTCGATACGCCGACGGTGGCCGAGTTGGCTACGGTGATCGACCAGTCGGTCGCCGAACGGTCGGAGCGACTGGAACCGCGCCCCCGACCCGACAACATCCCCTTGTCGTTTGCTCAGCAGCGGATGTGGTTCGTCAATCAACTCGACACCAGTTCTCCTGCATACAACATTCCGCTCGTGGTGCGGTTGAGCGGTGAACTCGACAAACCGGCCTTGAGATCAGCGATGTCCGATGTCATCGCCCGCCACGAATCGCTGCGAACGATGTTCCCGGTCCACGGCGACGGACCGGTCCAGCACATCGTGCCCACCGAAAGCGCCGCGCTGCCACAACTGGCCGAGACATCGGTGACCGACGAACATCATCTCCGTGACGAGCTTGCCCGAATGGTCTCGGCCGGTTTCGACGTCGCCGCACGAATTCCCCTGCGGGCAGCGTTGTTCACCATCGATGAGCGCGAACACGTACTTGCCGTAGTGGTGCACCACATCTCGGCTGACGGCTTCTCGATGTCTCCACTGACCCGAGACGTGATGATTGCATACGAGGCCCACGCGTACGGCAGGGAACCCCAGTGGACGCCGCTTCCAGTCCAGTACGCCGACTTTGCGCTCTGGCAACGGGAGATTCTGGGCTCCGGCGACGACCCTGGGTCGGTGATCACCGAGCAGTTGGCTTACTGGCGACGCGCACTGTCAGGCGCTCCCGACCTCTTGGAACTTCCCCTCGATCGAGACCGGCCGACACAACAGAGTTTTCACGGCTCGCGGATTCACTTCTCGATCAGCAGTGATCTTCACCGCCGTATCCGAGACGTGTCGAGGCAGCAAGAGTCCACTGCATTCATGACTGTGCATGCAGCGCTCGCGCTCTTGCTGGCACGTTTGGGCAGCACCGACGACATCGTGATCGGAACGCCGATCGCCGGCCGGGGAGATCGTGCCCTCGATGATCTGGTCGGCATGTTCGTCGGCACGCTCGCACTGCGCACACAGGTCGACCCGGCTCAATCGTTCCGGGAGTTGGTTGCGCATTGCCGCGAAGTCGACCTCGCCGCGTTCGCGCATTCCGACGTTCCCTTCGAGCGGGTAGTGGACGCGGTCGGGCCGAAACGGTCGAGCGCCTATGCACCGATTTCCTCGGTGTCGCTGGAATTCCAGAACAACGATCGGCCGATTCTGAAGCTGGCGGGACTGGAAGTCCGCGGGATCGACCCAGAACTCGAGGTAGTGAAGGTAGACCTGGAATTCCTCCTCGCCGAAGAGTACGACGATCGCGGTGCACCGGGAGGAATGAGCGGAGCCGTCGACTTTGCCACCGATCTCTTCGACCCCGGTACGGTCAGCGGGTTTGCCGACATGTTCGTTCGTGTACTCGAGGCCGTGACCCGGAATCCGCAGGTACCGATCGGTGACATCGATCTACTCGGCGATCTTGAACGTCGCGAGTTGACGCCGGCGCATGGGCTCCCCGAAGTACCTCCGAAATTGTGGCCTGAGTTGTTGGCGGACGCCGTGGCGATCGATCCGGACTCGGTGGCCCTGTCGCTCGAGAACCGGCAGCTCAGTTATCGCGACCTGGACGAGTGGTCGAATCGTGTTGCCCGGGAGTTGTGCGGTCGCGGTGTGGGCCCGGAGACCTTCGTGGCACTGGGAATGCCTCGCTCGATCGAATCGGTGGTGGCGATCTGGTCGGTGACCAAAGCCGGAGCGGCTTTTGTGCCTGTCGATCCGGCCTATCCGCGCGAGCGCGTCGAATACATGCTCGCCGATTGCCGAGCCTCGCTCGGTTTGACCGTTCAGTCCAGCCGAACTCACCTACCCGACGTTGTTCCCTGGCTGGAACTCGACGACCCACAATTCGCCCGGCGGGTAGCCGCGCTGTCGCCGGAACCGATCACCGATGACGATCGAACCGGTGAACTGAACCTCGATCATCCGGCCTACCTGATCTACACCTCGGGATCTACGGGGAAACCCAAGGGAGTGAACATTACTCATCGAGGTTTGGCGAGCTTCACGGCCGAAACTCGTGAGAGGTTCGAGGTCACTCACGACTCTCATGTCTCACAGTTGGCATCGCCGAGTTTCGACGCTTCCATCTTCGAGTTGACGATGGCATTCAGCGCCTCGGCGCAAGTCGTGATCGTTCCGCCTGCTGTGTACGGTGGCGCCGAATTGGCCGATGTTTTCCGGCGCGAGCAGGTCACTCATGCCACCATTACACCGACCGCGCTGGCGGCGTTGGGGGACAACGGTTTCGAGGCGCTCCGTGTTCTCGATCTGGTGGGCGAGGCCTGCCCGCCGGAGGTCGTCGCGCAATGGGCGCCGGGTCGGAGGCTGCACAACGGCTACGGCCCGACTGAAACCACCGTGCAGGCGAGTGTCAGCGATTCGATGAAACCCGGTGCGGGAGTGAACATCGGCTCGCCGGCAGTGGGCTTCGGCTTCCTGGTGCTGGACGAGCGTTTGCAGCCCGTACCGGTGGGCGTGCCGGGGGAGTTGTACATCATCGGCCCAGGTATGGCACGTGGGTACCATAATCGGGCGTCGCTCACGTCGGAACGATTTGTCGCTTGCTTGTACGGGTCGCCGGGGCGCCGGATGTACCGCACCGGAGATGTCGTGCGTTGGCGTGAATCCGGCGGTGACAGTGCCAAAATCGTTGGTTCCGGCGATGGAGTGCATCACACACTCGAATACATCGGGCGCAGCGACTTCCAGGTCAAGGTCCGTGGTTTTCGGATCGAACTCGGGGAAATCGATGCAGTTCTCTCACGCCATCCGTCGGTGGACTTCGCCGCAACTGTCGGCTACACGGGACCGTCGGGTGAAACGGTCCTGGTGTCGTACGTGCGTACGTCAGCTGCCGACGCCTCGAACAGCGACGAGATACGGGCGTACGCAGCCGACCGCCTTCCCTCGCACATGGTTCCGTCGGCAGTGGTATTTCTCGAGCGGATTCCGATGACACCGGTGGGCAAGCTCGACCGAAAGGCTCTACCGGAACCCGAATTCAGTTCGGTTGCAGCCGAGTTCCGCGAGCCGGTCACCGACACCGAGCGCGCCGTGGTCGACTCGTTTGTCGAGGTTCTGGGTGTCAGCCGGGTGAGCACTACCGACAGCTTCTTCGACCTGGGCGGGTCCTCCCTGGTAGCCACCCGAATCGTCAGCGCACTGCACTCCCGTTTCCAACGCAGAATTCCGCTTCAGTGGATGTTCCTCGACCCGACACCCGCTGGAATCGCTCGACGCCTCGACATGCCGACAGTGGACGCCGGCATGGAAGAGCTTCTCGCCGTGGTTGTTCCGCTGCGGACAGAAGGAAGTGGGAGACCGCTGTTCTGTGTGCACCCTGGTATCGGCCTGTCATGGGGGTACGCCGGCTTGGTGCGGTATCTGCCCGAGGACCGACCGGTGTACGGACTTCAGCTACCCGCACTCAGCGACGACGGTGACTATCAGTCGATCGAACAGTTGGCGCATCGCTACGTCGAAGAGATGGAAGCCGTTTCGCCGGACGGGCCGTACGACTTGCTCGGTTGGTCCCTCGGCGGAGTCATCGCGCACGCCATGGCCGTCGAACTGCAATCGTCCGGCCGCGAAGTTGCCACACTGACGATGATGGACAGCTACCCCGACAACGGCGATGCCTCTGCGTCAGCCGCACTCGACGTCCGAGACCTACTGCGAGGACTCGGCCTCGAGATCGAGACCGACCGAGATCTGACCTTCGACGAGGCGGCGGCCGTGCTGGCCCGGAGGCTCGGGCCCGAGACGGGAGTCGACGGTCGGGACCTCGAGCGGATTGCCAGAGGGTACGAGACTTCGCAGAGAATCACGCACCAGTTCGTTCCCCAGATCTACGAGGGAGACCTGCTGATCTTCCCGGCTGACGGAAAAGACGACAGGATTCCGCGGGAGAGGTCGCCACAGGAATGGCGTCCGCTCGTGACAGGCCGGATCGTGGAGGTACCGGTGCGATGCGGACACAACGAGATGATCGAGGCACCGGCCATGGCGGTCATCGGACCGGAGATGGCTCGGGTGCTCTCGATGTTTTCCGGATACTCCGAACGGGCATGACAACTTGAAGCCACCGAGCCGCACGCCCGTGAAGCGAGCGCCACCGAGCTGTTGCCGGGCACCGCAATCGAGCACGAGGAGCGGCAATGAGAAGGATCGGACGTACTCGGGCGATACTGGTCGTCGCCCTCGTCGCATGGACGGGATTGTTCGGTGAAGCGGCGCTTGCCTCGGCTGATCAGGCGCGAACATCCCCTCCAGACAGTTCAGCTCTCGATCACGTCGAGGAAATCAACGCCCGTCAGCTGACGATGTACGTCTACTCCGCTGCAATGGACAAGGTGATCCCACTCGAGGTGATTCGGCCGGCAGACACGAGTGCGCCCCGGCCGACTCTCTACCTGCTCAACGGCGCGGGCGGAGGCGAGGACACGGCGACGTGGCAGACACGCACAGACGTCGTCGACTTCTTCGGCGACAAGAACGTCAACGTCGTCAACCCGATCGGCGGTGCCTACAGCTACTACACCGACTGGGAGAAGCCCGATCCTGTTCTCGGGCTGAACAAGTGGACCACGTTCCTCACCGAGGAGTTGCCACCGATCGTCGATGCCACGCTCGGGACTACGGGTGTGAATGCCGTTGCCGGATTGTCGATGGCAGGTACCTCGGTTCTGAGCCTGGCCGAGGCGGCGCCATCCGTTTACCGTGCCGTCGGTGCTTTCAGCGGGTGCGCCGAGACGAGTACTCAACCCGGTCAGGACTACGTGAGATTCGTGGTCGGATTCCGCGGCGGCAACGTGGACAACATGTGGGGTCCTCCCGGCGGTCCGGGCTGGGTAGCCAACGATCCTGTGGTCAACGCCGAGAGATTGCGGGGGGTCGACCTCTACATCAGCAATGGATCGGGCCTGCCCGGCCCACACGAGAATCTGGGGGGACCGATGGTCAACGGCGACCTCGGCGTTCTGGCGAACCAGGTGATCGTGGGTGGAGTCATCGAGGCCGGGACGAACCAGTGCACCCAGCGTTTGGCCGAGCGGCTCGACTCCCTGGGCATCCCGGCCACCTATGATTTCCGGGCAACCGGCACTCACTCCTGGGGTTATTGGCAGGACGATCTTCACAACTCGTGGTCGATGATTGCCGAGTCGATCGGTGCGCGTTAGCCGGTGAACCCGAGGATCGGCGGCTGAGTTGTTTCTCACTTCGGGGCCCGCTCGCCCCACCTAGCCGACCGAACTGCAGGTCAGCGGCGTTATAGTCGCCCTATGAGTTCAGAAACACTCGCGCCCCTCGACACCGATGTACTTGCGCGCAGGTTTGCGTGCCTTGGTGATCCGACGCGGCTGCGAGTGCTCCGACTCGCTGCCGGCGGTCCGATCGACGTCGACACGATTGCACACGCCGCATCACTCGAGCCGTCGGCGCTGAGTGCTCACCTCGAGGCCTTGATCGAGGTCGGTTTTGTCGAGGCTTCGGTGCGTGAAGGCACTTCGGTTGTCAGTGTTGCCGGAACGGCATACTCCGATCTGATGGCAGCGGCCGCCGTTGTGGCTGCGCGTGGCCCGGTCGAAGACACACTGGGAGTTCTTCCCGACGATGTGGTGCTTCGCCGCATGGAATCCGGCGACTGGGATGCCGTGCGCTCGATCTACCGAGAAGGAATCGACACCGGAACCGCGACGTTCACCACGTCGGTGCCGTCAGCCGAGAAGCTCGACGCGCAATGGTTGCCCGATCATCGATGGGTCGCCGAGATCGACGGCCGAGTCGAAGGCTGGGCGAGCCTGAGCCCGGTGTCCTCGCGTGATTGCTACCGAGGGGTCGCCGAGAACTCCATCTACATCGGTAGCGGTGCTCGCGGGCGCGGCGTAGGCAAGCTGCTGCTTCGCCGACAGGTGCAAGCCGCCGACGCCAGTGAGATCTGGACGGTGCAGTCGTCGATCTTCCCGGAGAACCGGGCGAGTGTCGCCTTGCATCAGGCCGTCGGATTCCGAATCGTCGGCACTCGCTCGCGTATCGCTCAACTCGGTGGCAGGTGGCGTGACACGTTGTTCCTCGAACGTCGCAGCGAGGATGCTGACATTGAGGATGCTGACATTTGATAAGAGACGCTCAGCCCTTGGCAGCGCTGATTCCCGCGCGTCGCCCGTAGAAGCTGCCGTCACCGAGGGACGTTCCGGAGGCGTATCCACCGGCGCAGACGCCGGCGGTGCAGCGTCCAGCGGCAAACAAACCCGGGATCGGTTCGCCGGAGACGTGGATGACCTCCGAGTTGATCGACGTGCGCAGGCCGCCGAGCGTGAATCCGGCGGTGAAATTGCGAAGGTCGAGCGCAGCGACGGGTGAGCCGATCGGCTTGACCCACTCCTTCTTCTTACCGAGTACCGGGTCTTCACCACGGGCGGCGTGCCGGTTGTAGACCTCGACGGTCGACTGAAGGGTGCCTTCCGGCAGGCCCATGTCGGATTCGAGTTCCTCGACGGTCTCGGCCACCCACTTGGGCTGGAATCTGAAGAACGGTGTGGAACTGTCGGCGGCGCAGCCCTCTTCGTAGGAAGCTTCGTCGATGATCAGGTAGGCCTGATTCTCGTTGCGCAGCAGCGTCTCCTGGCCGATTCTTCCCGGGTACGTGTCTTCGTTGACGTAGCGCTGGCCGCGTCCGTTGACCAGGATGCCGCGGATCATCAACTGGGGGTCGCCGAAGAATGCGACCTCGGTTGCGTCCATGTGTGCGAGGTCGGCGCCGAGTGCCTGCGCCATCTGGATGGCCTTGCCGTCGTGCTCTTCGATAGCCGCACCGGGGCGCCCGATCAGCCGTGGGGCGTACGACTGGATCATCGCTTCGTTGTAGGCGAAGCTTCCCGTCGCCAATACGACACCCGTGCGTGCTCGAACTGCCACTTCCTTGCCGTACTGCTTGGCGATGATGCCGACTACTCGATCTCCGTCGACGACCAGGCGCTGGACTCGCATGTCGTATTCTGCTCGTACGCCGAGGATTTCGGCCGTCTCGATCAGTGGCTTCATCAACATGAAACCACCGCCCTTCTCCCCGGTGCGCTTGCCGCTCATCTGCGGCACGTGCCCGCGAGGGGCCGGTGTCGCGATCGTGTTGAACGGTGCCGAGTTCTCGCCGCCGGAATACATGAGTCCGTCGTCGAAGGGTGTTTCCCAGCCGGGTTGGCCGTAGAAACTTTCCTTGAACGGCACACCGTTGTCGACGAGCCAGTTGTAGTGCTCGACGCTGCCTTCGCAGTAGTCGGTGATCTTCTCCTCGTCGGCGCCGGGCCCGAGTGCGGCCATCATGAATGATTTCATGTTGGCGGGGGAGTCCTCGAACCCGAGTGCCTGCTGCAACGGGGTCCCGCCGCCCAGATAGATGAATCCACCTGCCAGCGCCGCAGCGCCGCCCCAGCCGCTCGTGCGCTCGAGCACCAATACGTCGGCGCCCGCTCGCGCGGCCTCGATCGAAGCACTCACTCCGGCAATGCCGTAGCCGGCGACGACGACGTCAGCCTCGAAGTCCCACTGCTCAATGCTTGCGGCGGACTGCGGACGGATTGAGCTGGCCTCGGCCATGAATTCGGATCCTTCGTTCTTCTGGTTGGTTGGTGGGGGAATCGGTGGGTGTGATTGATGCCCTGATGGCAGTATCTCGACCGAAAGTCAGTCGGTGTCCGTTTTCGCGGAATCGGCCGCGGCCTTCTCCTTGGCGCGCGCGGCTTTACGTCTGTCGGCCTTCACGGCGATCAGCGCATTGTTGAGTCCGGTGGCCAGTGGCCAGCCGACGTAGTGGCACAGGAAGATCGCGGCCTCTTCGAACTGCTGCTCGGTCAACTCCTCGTTGTGGAGAGCAGCGTTGATCTGGATCTTTGCCACATCGTTCTGCCCCTGGGCGGTGATGGCACCGATCAGGAGTAGTCGTCGGTCACGCACCGACAGTCCCGGTCGCGTCCAGATGTCGGCAAAGAGGTGGTCGGCGGTGACCGCGAAGAAGTCGCCGGGAACGTCGGCGGGAAGCTCCCAGCCGTACACCTCGTTCATCTTCGCGACGCCACGAGCGCGGGCCTCGGAGATGCGGCTTTCGTCGGTTCCACCGGCATCGGTCATGTGAGTGGTGTCGGTCATGCGTGCTCCCGAGTAGTAGATGCCGAAGACGCCGTTGAAGGTTCGGCCAGCCTGTCTTCGCTGTCATTCCCGACGCCCAGACCGGCACCGAGTCCGGCGAGCGCAAGGTGCGCGAGCGGCAGGTCGAGATTCAGCCGATCACCGAGGTTGATGGCCAAGGCCAAGTCCTTCTCCCCGAGATTGCGAACATGCCGCAGTATCGAGAACCACGGGTCGTCCTCCGAGACCGGTGCGGTGGTGTCACGGAGCATGATCGCGCCCGCGCCACCAGTGATCGCATCGGTGTGCCTGACGACCTTTCCGAGCGTGCGGAGATCGAGTCCTGCTGCTTCGGCGAGTCGCGCGGCCTCGGTCGTGGCGGTGAACGAGACGAAGTGAAGAAGGTTGCGTGCGAGCTTCATTCGCGTTCCCGCGCCGACGTCACCGGCGTGAACCACCAGCTCGGCCCAGGATCCGAAGGGCTCGCGGACGGCTTCGAACGCAGCGTCGGAGCCGCCGATCATCACTGCCAGCCTGCCCTGCGCTGCGCCGCCGGCACCGCCACTGATCGGCGCGTCGACCAGCAGAACACCACGCTGTTGACAGATGTCAGCGAGTTCCACCGCCGTGGTGTCCGAGATAGTGGAGTGAATCGCGACGACAGTGCCTGGCTGTGCGGTCGACAGGATCCCGTGCGGCCCGCACACAACCTCGCGTACCTGCGCGTCGTCGAGCACCGTGACGGAGATGATGCTCGCCTGCGCTGCAACGTCGGCGGGCGTCGATGCCGCGCTCGCGCCCGCAGTGGTGAACGGTTCGAGCGCTTCTGCGCGGGCATCACACACCACCAGTCCTCCCGGCCAGTCCAGGAGGCGCTGCGCCATCGGCGCGCCCATGTTGCCTAGGCCGATGTATCCCAGTCTGGTTTTCGAAGCGCTGGCTTTCGGCGCCGATTCCGTCATGACCGGTACACCTGGCCTCCGTCGACGTTGAAGATCTGCCCGGTCACCCAGCCTGCGTCGTCGGAGAGAAGGAACAGGCACATGCCGACGAGATCCTCCGGCGTTCCCATGCGCTGCAACGGGATTCGCTTCACCATGTCCTTGACGATGTTGCCGGGGGTGACGGTTCGAGTCGCCTCCGTGTCGATGGGACCGGGAGCGATGGCGTTGATCCGGATGTTCGACCAGCCGAGTTCGGTCGCGAGTTGTTGTGTCAGGCTGTTGACGCCGGCTTTCGCGAGTCCGTAGTAATTCGAGTACAGCCAGGCTGCTGTGGAGGACTGGTTGACGATCGAACCGCCCTTCGCGCGCATATGAGGTACGACCGCCCGGCACACGTGCAATGCGCCGTCCATGTTGACGCTCATGAACTTTCGGTAGTAGTCCCAGTCCACCGTCAACAGGGAATCGATCTTCATTCCGCCGTAGATGGCAGCGTTGTTCACCAGATGCTCGATGCTACCGAACTGCTCGATCGTGAAGTCGGCAAGTGCCGCAGTCGACTGCCCGTCGGCGACGTCGACGTCCTTGAACACGGCACTTCCACCGTCCGCCGTGATCTGCTTGGCGACAGCTTCACCGAGTTCGCGATTGAGGTCCGCCACGACCACGTTGGCCCCCTCTGCAGCCAGAGCGCGGGCATATGCCTCTCCGATACCCTGCGCTGCTCCGGTGACTATCGCGGTGCGACCGTCGAAACGTCCCATGTCGACCTACTTTCGTGGTGATGATTCTGTGGTGAAGGTGTGGGGGTGAGGGTGTGGAATGTCAGGAAGGTGAAGCGACGAGCTTGGTTTCGAGGTATTCCTCGAAACCGGCGAGGCCCATTTCGCGGCCGATCCCGGATTGTTTGTAGCCGCCGAACGGTGCGTCGGCCGAATACCAGACGCCGCCGTTGACGCTCAGCGTTCCGGTTCTGACACCGGCAACGACGTGCGCGACGCGATCGGGATCGGCGCCCCACACCGACCCGGACAGGCCGTAGGGGGAATCGTTGGCAATCCGGATAGCGTCGTCGTCGTTGTCGTACGGAATGATCACGAGAACGGGCCCGAAAATCTCCTCCTGCGCTACGCGAGACGAGTTGTCCAGCCCGGCAATGAGAGTGGGTTCGACGAAGAAGCCGCTCTGGTGATCGTCGGGTCGGCCTCCACCCGTCACGATCGTGCCGCCCTCTTCGACCGCGAGGGCGAGGTAGCTCTCCACCCTGGTGCGCTGTCGCGCGGAGATGACCGGACCACACACCGTTCCGCGCGCGCTGGGGTCACCGGCTCGGATACCCGCCATCGCGGCGCAGGCCGCGGCCAGAGCATCTTCGTACCGAGCGCGCGGCACGAGAAGTCTGGTACTGAGTGCGCATCCCTGACCGGCATGAACGCACACGGAGAACGCGGCAACCGAGCATGCACCCTTGATGTCCGCGTCGTCGAGGACGATGAATGCGGACTTGCCCCCGAGTTCGAGGAAGACCTTCTTGAGGGTTTGCGCGGCCGTGGCCATCACCGTGCGTCCGGTGGCGGTGGAACCGGTGAAGGACACGAGATCGACGCGCGGATCGCTGCACAGCTGCGCGCCGAGAGAGTGATCTGTCGACGTCACCACGTTGACGACGCCCGCCGGGATCTCGGTTTCTTCTGCAATCACCTTGGCGACCAGCGCGGCGCACCAGGGCGTGTCCGGCGCGGGTTTGAGAACGATGGTGTTGCCGGCCGCGAGGGCGGGGCCGAGTTTGGCGAAATTGATCTGGTGCGGGAAGTTCCACGGTGTGATTGCGCCGACGACGCCGACCGCTTCCTTGAGCAGTCGGCGATGGGTCGGAATCCCCATGGGTGACGCGTGCCCGAGATCTTGTTCCCACGAATAGGTTTCGATCAGGTCAGCCCAGTAGCGAAGATCTTCGATCGGGCCTTCGAGTTGCGGACCGCTCGTCAGCATGACGGGTGCGCCGACCTCGGCGACGGTGATCTCACGCAACTCCTCGATGTGGGACTGGAGTGCGTCGCACAGTTGGCGCAGGCAGCGAGCGCGAAACCCGTGATCGCGTGCCCATTCGGTCTCGTCGAACGCACGGCGCGCCGCGGCAATGGCCGCGTCCATGTCCGCGGTGGTGCCTTCGGCCGCACGGCCGATCAGTTCCTCGGTGGCCGGGTTGAAAACTTCGAAGGTTCCACCGGATCCGGGAACCAGCTTTCCGTCGACGAGAAGTGCAGAACTGTCTGCGGGTCGAAGCGTCATAACGCGAACCCTCTCTTTCTGGACATGTGTCTGGACTCTAGTTCACACTCGTGGTTGAGGCAATGGTTTCTGGGGCATAAGAGATTTCGAGAGCGTCTCGGGATCTGGTTCGGTGAAAAGCGCCTCGTGTCCGGGGCGGCGCGGCTACGGTTCACCGCACATTCACAACCACGCCTTCACATCCACGCTTTCACATGCACGCCTTCACATACACGCCTTCACGTACACGGGAGAGAGGTCGAAATGAACAGAGTTGACGGAAAAGTGGTGCTGGTGACCGGTGCTGCTCGAGGTCAGGGGCGCAGTCATGCCGTTCATCTCGCACGGGAGGGCGCGCACATCATCGCCTTCGATCTGTGCGCAGACATCGCCAGCAACGAATACCCGCTCGCCAGTCCTGCCGATCTCGAGGAAACGGCTCGACTGGTGAAAGAGACCGGACAGCAGGTGGTGACGGCACGTGTCGACGTCCGCGATCGCGCCGGACTCGAAACGGCACTTGCCGAGGCGGTAGGTCAGTTGGGCGGATTGCATGTCGTCGTGGCGAACGCCGGTATCTGTCCGCTCGGCAAGCACGTGTCGACTGCCGGTTTCGTCGACGCGTTCGATGTGAACTTTCTCGGTGTCGTCAATACAGTGCACGCGTCGATGGAATACCTCGGCGAAGGGGGTTCGATCATCGCGATCGGCTCTGTTGCCGGTCTGGTGCCACAGACCGGATTCAACGGGCAGCAGGCGCTCCAGGGTCCGGGTGGCGACGGATACGGACTGGCCAAGAAGCTGATTCAGGCATATACCAGTTCGTTGGCACTGACTCTCGGGCCGAGTTCCATTCGCGTCAACGCGATTCATCCGACCAACGTGAACACCGACATGTTGCAGAGCATGCCGATGTACCGCACGTTCCGTCCCGACCTCGAGAATCCGACCGCCGAGGATGCGGCAGCGACGTTCCCGTTCATGCAGGCGATGCCGACCCCGTGGGTCGAGCCCGCGGACATCTCGCATGCGGTCGTGTACCTGTCCTCGGACGAGTCGCGATTCGTCACCGGCCAGCAACTGCGCGTGGACGCTGGTGCCGGGATGAAGATCGGTCTGTAGTAGAACTTTTCGCTTCGTGGCTGCCTGTGAGTGGTGAATTTTCGAAGTTTCCCCATTTCGTTGCCCTGGACAGGGTGCTGTAGTAACGTCCAGACACGTGTCCAGCAAACGGGGCGATTCAAGTGGCGGGGGATCGATTGTCTATGAATCCACTCGCAGGCGCCTCACGGGCAAACAGGCGGAAACTGTGGCCAGGCTTGCCGAAGCAACAGTGAAAGTTCTACGCAAACAAGAGTTTTCCGGACTGACTGTCCGTTCGGTTGCGGCCGAAGCGGGTGTAGGAACTGCGACCGCCTACACGTATTTCGCGTCCAAGGAGCATCTGGTCGCAGAGGTTTTCTGGCGAAGACTTCAGAACTCGTCGGCGCCTGATGGCTCAGGGTTGGATCGCACCGCGCACGTGCTGTCTGTACTTCGAAACATCGCGCTGCTTCTCGCGGACGAACCGGAGGTATCGGCCGCCGTGACCAATGCACTGCTCGGATCCGATCCTGAAGTGGAACATCTTCGCGGGCGGATCGGACTCGAGATCCATCAACGACTCGCTTCGGCGCTGGATCCGAATGGCGAACCCGAAGTGTTGGAAGCGCTCGAAATGCTTTATGCCGGGGCGCTTCTGCGAGCAGGGATCGGCTACGGAACCTACGCGCAAATCGCTGGACGCCTCGAGGCCTCAGCTCTACTGATCCTGGAGAAATCATGACAGAAGCTTTGATCGATCCGGTGGTCTTCAATCCGTACGACTACCACTTTCACGACGATCCGTATCCGACGTACAAGCGTCTGCGCGAAGAATCACCGTTGTATCACAATCCGGACGTTGGCTTTTGGGCGTTGTCGCGATATGCGGACGTGGTCGACGGATTCAAGGACAACAAGCGTCTCTCGAGCGCCAACGGGGTATCGCTCGACCCCGCAGCCTACGGTCCACACGCGCATTATGTGATGTCGTTTCTCGCGATGGACGATCCCCGCCATATGCGGTTGCGCCAGTTGGTTTCTCGCGGATTCACGCCGCGACGGGTTGCGGAGCTCGCCGGCCGGATCCTCGAACTCACGAAGCAACATCTGGTACCTGCGTTGGGCGCGGGGGAGTTCGACTGGATTACGGAGGTGGCGGGAAAGCTGCCGATGGACGTCATCTCCGAACTCATGGGGGTCCCCGAACCCGACAGAGCCGAACTGCGGCGCAAGGCGGATCTGGTGGTGCATCGAGAGGCGGGTGTTCTCGACGTGCCGCAACCTGCGGTGGAGGCTTCGATCAGTTTGATGGGCTACTACAAGGAGATGATCGCGCAGCGTCGCCGATCGCGGACGGACGATCTGACCTCGGCCTTGCTCGATGCCGAGATCGACGGAGACAAACTCTCGGACCAGGAGATCCTCGGATTCATGTTTCTGATGGTCGTGGCCGGAAACGAGACCACGACCAAGCTTCTCGGAAACGCTCTGTACTGGGGTTCGCACCACCGGGAGCAGATCACACCGGTTCTCGACGATCCCGAACGAGCCTCGGAATGGGTGGAAGAGACTCTTCGCTACGACACGTCGAGCCAGATCGTGGCTCGGACTTCGGTTGTCGACCTCGAATATCACGGACGCACCATTCCGGCGGGGCAGAAGGTCCTGCTCCTGATCGGATCGGCCAACCGAGACGCCGACGTCTTCGAGGATGCCGACAGCTTCCAGATCGGCCGGAGTTCGTCGGGAAAACTCGCGAGTTTCGGTGGTGGCGTGCACTTCTGTCTCGGTGCCCACCTTGCCAAGCTCGAAGCCAAGATCGCCCTCGCAGAGTTCGGGCGTCGGGTCAGCGACTACGAAGTCGACGAGTCCGGAATCGAGCGTGTTCATTCGACAAACGTCCGGGGCTTTGCGGCCCTGCCGGTGAAAGTGCAGGTGCGCTGATGCCTCGTTTCGAACCCAATCCAGTTTGCCGGCCGGCATTGATCAGTGGTGCATCGTCGGGAATCGGCACCGCTACTGCGTATGCCCTGGCCGAACTCGGCCATCCGGTTGCGCTCGGTGCGCGTCGAGTCACCGAATGCGAAGCCATCGCCGAGAAGATCCGCAGCAATGGTGGTGAAGCGTTTGCCCACTTCCTCGACGTCACGGACGGTGATTCGGTCGACGGATTCGTCTCGGCCGCAGAGGCAGTCCACGGTCCCACCGAAATGGTCGTCTCCGGTGCCGGTGACCTCGAATTCGGGGCTGCGGACGAGATGGATCCAGAGGCGTTTTCACGGCAGATCCAAGTCCACCTCGTTGGTGCGCAGCGATTGGCGCATCGCGTACTCCCCGGCATGAGGCAACGACAGCGCGGTGACTTCGTACTGATCGGCTCGGATTGTGCCGAGCGCCAGCGTCCACTCATGGGTGCTTACGACGCGGCCAAGGCCGGGCTCGAAGCAATGGGGCGCCAGATGCGAATGGAGCTCGAAGGAACAGGCATTCGTGCGTCGATCGTGCGACCCGGGCCGACACTGACCGGCATGGGGATGGACACGACGCCGGAGATCATCGGACCGGTTGGGGAATCGTGGAGTAAGTGGGGGTTCGCCCGCCATGGTTACTTTCTGCGCGCCTCGGACATCGCCAATGCCATCGTCGCCGTTGTGTCGGCGCCGCGAGGAGCACACATCGTGCTCGTCGAAGTTCAGCCCGAGGCACCACTGGACAAACTTCCCACTGCGAACTCACAGGAGACGACATGACGCACGGAGTGCAGGAGACGTCGCGAACACTGCCCGAGCCACCGCGGGTGTCCGGCGGGGATCTCCCGCACGGGCATCTCGAGGAACTGCGAACCGACCCGATAGCGCTCATGCGCCGGGTGCGTGAGGAATGTGGTGACGTCGGCGCCTTTCAACTTGCCGACCGCACAGTGATCCTGCTGTCCGGAGCTGAGGCAAACGAGTTCTTCTTCCGCTCCACCGACGAGGATCTCGACCAACAAGCTGCGTACCCCTTCATGAAGCCGATATTCGGTGAAGGCGTCGTCTTCGATGCCAGCCCGGAGCGGCGCAAAGAGATGCTGCACAACTCGGCTCTGCGCGGCGAACAGATGCGTGGGCACGCCGCCACGATCGGCCGCGAGGTCGAGGCGATGGTCGCGCAGTGGGGAGACGAAGGCGAGATCGATCTGCTCGACTTCTTCGCCGAGCTGACCATCTACACCTCGTCGGCGTGCCTGATCGGCAAGAAGTTCCGCGACGAACTGGACGATAGCTTCGCCAAGCTGTATCACGAACTCGAACAGGGAACGGATGCATTGGCTTTCGTGGATCCGTACGCGCCGATCGAGAGTTTCCGCCGCCGCGACGAGGCCAGGTTGGCGTTGGTCGCTCTGGTACAGGACATCATGAACGGGCGCATCGCGAATCCTCCGCAGGGCAAGGAGGACCGCGACATGTTGGACGTGTTGGTCTCGGTCAAGGACGAGAACGGCGACCTCCGGTTCAGTGCCGACGAGATCACCGGCATCTTCATCTCGATGATGTTCGCCGGCCACCACACGACTTCCGGCACGGCAGCGTGGTCGCTGATCGAGATGTTGCGGCATCCCGACACCATGACGGACGTCGTCGACGAACTCGACAATCTGTACTCCGACGGCGCCGACATCAGTTTTCATGCCCTGCGCCAGATTCCGGTTCTCGAGGCTGTGGTCAAGGAAACCCTTCGACTGCATCCGCCGTTGATCATCCTGTTGCGGGTGGCACGTGGAGATTTCGAAGTGGGCGGCTTCGAGATCCGAGAGGGCCATCTTGTCGCCGCGACGCCCGCGATCTCCAATCGAATCGCCGAGGACTTCCCCCGACCGGACACCTTCGATCCCGGGAGGTACATCGACCCGAATCAAGAGGACATCGTCAACCGCTGGACGTGGATTCCGTTCGGAGCCGGCCGGCATCGCTGCGTCGGCGCTGCATTCGCCCAGATGCAGCTCAAAGCGATCTTCTCGATCCTGCTGCGGGACTTCGAGTTCGAGATGGCGCAGCCGTCGGAGTCCTACCGAAACGACCACAGCAAGATGGTCGTCCAGTTGCAGCAGCCGTGCGCGGTGAGGTACCGGCGCAGAACACGTCCCGGGCGTGAGGGGTGATCATGCACGTCGAAGTCGACCTCGACCTGTGCCAAGGCCATGCGGCGTGTGAGCTCGAGGCACCGGAGATCTTTGTCGTCCCGAAGCGGGGGAAGGTCAGTCTTCTGGACTCGGACCCACCCGAGTCGCTCCGCGGTGAAGCTGAGATGGCGGTCAGGTACTGCCCGACCGGCGCCCTGAGAATTGTCGACTGATTACAGCGGATTGTCGATTGATTGCAGCGAATTCAAGTACTCGAGGGAGGAAGTTCAGATGACGGGTTTCGACCGCGCAGAGCTCGACGAGATGGTCCAACGCTGGATCGAGGCGAACAAGAAGGCCGAAGCCGCCGGTGATTGGAAACCGTTGGCGGACATGTACACCGAGGACGCCACGTACGGGTGGAACTACGGTCCCAAGCAGGATTTCATGGCGGTGGGGCGCGAGGAGATTCGCGAAGTCGCGCTCGGCCTCGAGATGAAGGGCCTCGAAGGCTGGGAGTACCCGTATCAAGACTTTGTGATCGACGAACGTAGTGGAAACGTGATCGGCTTGTGGAAGCAGATTTCCGATGCCAAGCGTGAGGACGGGAGCAACTACTCCGTCTACGGTATCGGCGGTAGTTGGTTCCGCTACGGCGGGGACTTCCAATGGTCCTGGCAGCGTGACTTCTTCGACTTCGGGAACGTGTCGGCACTGTTCATGGAGATGATCGGCAACAACGCTCTCTCGAAGGGGATGCAGGGCCGGATCCAGCGATCGATCTCAGGCGACCCGCTACCGGGCTGGTATCCGGTGGGCACCGCGCCGGTCCCGCTGTGGTGAGTCCGATGACGGTGCGCGATTCCTTCGAGACACTCTCGCAGCGCGACCTTGCCGTGTTGGTGCCCGAGTTGCTCCTGTGCGGGCAGCTGATCGATCGCTCGGGCATGGCGCATCTGATCGTCGAATTCGGACGCGAGGGTATGGCGCAGGTGGCCGTCGAGGAGTGGGAATCGGCCAGCCCCTGGTACACCCGCCGCATGCAGAAGGCTCTCGGATACGAGGGCGACGACGTCGTGACGATCTTCAAAGGGTTACAACTCGACATCGGCGCTCCGCCACAGTTCATGGACTTTCGATACCGGGTCGACGATCCGCTGCACGGTGAATTCTGGCTCGATCATTGCGGAGCACTCATGGACGTCGAGCCGTTGGGCGATGAGTTCGTGACCTCGATGTGTCACGACATCGAGGATCCGACTTTCGATGCGACGGCCATCGCGACCAACCCGCACGCCCAGATCCGTCCGATTCACCGACCACCGCGCAGGCCTGCGGACCGACATCCGCACTGTGCCTGGACCGTTTCCATCGACCCGTCGCACACGCCTCCCGTGATGACCGCGCACACCGAGCAGATCGGACGCACCGCCGCGGTGACGGTCGAGCTGAGCCCGATCGATCACGGTGGGGACGGTAAGGCGGACTACTCGGGTCCGTTGTTGTCCGACCTGAGATTTTCCGACTTCTCGCGATCGGCCTTGGTTCGTATCGCAGAGGAGATCTGCGTGCAGCATCATCTGTTGGCGTTGGGCTTTCTGGCAGCGGTTCGCCGCCGTGCCGACGAAGACAAGGCGCGCGAGATCACGCGAAAGCAATTGACCGGAATCGCGGGAGTTGCGGCACAGCGTATTCGAGATGCGCTCGGGCTTCCTTCGACTCTGGAATCGTTGGCATTGGTCCTGTCCGTGCATCCCTTGCTGAATCCGAAGCAGTATGTGGAGAGTGAGATCCGACGGGACGGCGGTGCTCTGGAGCTGTGGATCTCGCGAGACGCTCTTGTCGACCGCGACGGCGGTTGGCCGACCTTGCTCGGCAGCGAGCACCTCGATCCCCTCCAGGCTTTGGTCCGCGGCGTGAATCCGCACTTCACCGTGAGAGTGGTGGCCGAAGATGCCGCGGGGCTCCTTCTGGCCGTCGACATCACCGAAGCTCCCGCTCCGGAATGCGTCGAAGTCGCCATTACGAAGGTCAGTACCGGCGCGGCATTCGTATTCGAAGATCGCGGAATCCCTTTGCCTCTCTTCGTCGTCTGACCGGCCGAACCCGAAGGACTCAACCTATGGCGTACACGTTTGCAGACCTGTTCGAGCATTCCGTCGATGTGATGCCCGATCGCCTCTCGCTGATCGTTTCCGGCGAGGAGGTGACATACCGTGAGCTCGACGAGCGGGCCAACCGATTGGCGCATTACTTCCAGTCCGTCGGGTTGGGTGTCGGTTCGCACATCGGTATTCAACTGCACAACTCGATCGAGGCGATGGTTGCTGTCCTCGCGGCCTTCAAGATCCGCGGCGTTCCCGTCACGGTGAACTACCGCTACACGAGCGACGAATTGGTTTACCTGTACGAGAATGCGGATCTCACGGCGTTGGTTTTCCATCGTGGTTTCGCTGAGCGGGTCGCCGAGGCGTTGGTGTCCGCGCCGCGGGTCAAGTACGTGATCGAGGCGGCGGACGAACTCGCTCTCGGGAACGAACCGTCGATTCCGGGGGCAGTGGCGTACGAGGATGCGCTCGGCAACCAATCCCCGCTGCGCGTAGGTGAACATGCTTTTCCCGAGCGTTCCGGCGATGACGTCTACGTTCTCTACACCGGCGGAACAACCGGACGACCGAAAGGCGTCGTCTGGCGGCAGGAAGACATCTGGCGCGTGTTGGCCGGCGGTTACGACTTCTATTCGGGTGAGCCGATCGCCGACGAGTACCAGCAGTCGCGCGGTGGCGCCGCGGCAGCCGAACCGATGCGGTGGTGCATGCTTCCACCGCTGATCCACACCTCGGCACTGATGCCGACGTTCAACGCTCTGTTCTCCGGAAACACTGTCATCTTCGAACCGAAGTTCGATGCGGCACAGGTCTGGAAAGTCGTCGCCGAATATCGCCCGCAGGTCATGGTCATCACCGGCGACGCCATGGGCCGTCCACTGGTCGAAGCCCATCACGAATTGCAACCGGATGCGTCGAGCCTGGCCGTGCTCGCCTCCGGCGCTGCGCTCTTCTCCGGATCGGTCAAAGACGCGTTCTTCGACGTCTTTCCGAATCTGATGATCTCCGATTCGGTTGGATCGTCCGAAACAGGCTTCGGCGGAATCGGATTCGCAACCAAAGGGCTCGAGCAGCGTGGCGGACCCAAAGTGGGCGCCAACAGATTCACGGTCGTCGTCGACGACGACAACCGTGTGTTGGAGCCGGGTTCGGGGGCCGAAGGATGGTTGGCGAAACTCGGCAACGTCCCACTGGGCTACTACAACGATCCGGTGAAGTCGGCGGAGATATTCCGAGAGGTGAACGGCGCGCGGGCAGTGGTGACCGGAGACCGAGCGCGGATCGAGGACGACGGCTCGGTCACTCTCCTCGGCCGGGGAAACATGGTGGTCAACACCGGCGGTGAGAAAGTCTTCGTGGAAGAGGTCGAAGCCGTGGTGAAGGCCCATCCCGACATCTACGACGCAACAGTGATCGGCATTGCCGACGAGCGGTGGGGCAATCGGGTGGCGGCGGTGCTCCGCGTCCGCGATGGTGTGGAACCGGATTTCGATTCCATCGAAAAACACACCCGCACTCAGCTTGCCGGCTACAAGATTCCGCGTTCCTTCTGGATCGCCGACGAGGTCGTTCGAGCGCCGAGCGGCAAGCCGGACTACCGCTGGGCCAAGGAGTTCTCACAGAACAGCGACCCGGTCCACCGGATCGACTAGCGCTCACACGCAACACCCGGCACCCGGCACCCATCCGTAAAGGAGCATCTGCAATGCCTGAGATCGACCTTCCCGACGGGTTCGACGTGACCGACCCGCATCTGTACGGCGAGCGCGTCCCGCTTGCCGAGTTCGCCGAACTACGACGATGCGCTCCGGTCTGGTGGAACGCCCAGGAACCGGGTACCGGCGGATTTCACGACGGTGGTTGTTGGGTTGTCTCCCGCCACGCAGACGTCCGCGACGTCTCGTTGCGCAGCGAGGAGTTCTCGAGCAACGTCAACGGCTGCATTCCGCGGCATGAAGACAACATCTCGGCGGAGGAGTTGGAGGCGACAAAACACGTCCTCATCAACATGGACGCCCCTGAGCACACACAGCTGCGCAAGTTGGTGGCGCGCTTGTTCACTCCGCGGTCGGTGGAAGCGATGCGGGCCGGGCTGGAAGCGCGGGCAGAAGACATAGCGTCGGCTGCCGTGGCGGAAGGTAGCGGTGATTTTGTCAGCCAGGTCGCCAGCGAGTTACCGATGCAGGCGATCTCGGAGCTGATCGGTGTACCGCAGGACGGGCGCCGTCAGCTGTACGAATGGTCGAATCAGATGACGGGATACGACGACGAGTCGCTCGCCGGCGAGTCGCGGATGGCGTCGGCGCAGATCCTGGGCTACGCCTATCAACTGGCCGAGGCGAGACGGGAGGAACCGCTCGACGACATCATCTCGCGCTTGGTGCATGCCGACATCGACGGGCAGAAACTCACCCCGGAACAGTTCGGTTTCTTCGTCATCATGTTGGCTGTCGCGGGCAACGAAACGACGCGCAACGCAACGACACTCGGCATGATGGCATTTCTCGAGCATCCGGATCAGTGGGAACTGTACAAGCGTGAGCGTCCGCGCACCGCCGCGGACGAGATCATCCGCTGGGCTTCGCCACTGACGTCCATGCAACGAACAGCAGTGGTGGACACACAGATTGCCGGCACGGCGATTGCGAAGGGGCAGCGTGTCGTACTGCTCTACGGCTCGGCGAACTTCGACGAAACCGTCTTCGAGAACCCCGACGTCTTCGACATCACCCGAGACCCGAACCCGCACCTCGCGTTCGGAGGAACCGGACCGCACTACTGCGTCGGCGCCAACCTGGCCAGAATGGAGGTCGATCTGATCTTCGGCAAGATCGCCGATCACATGCCCGACATCAGCAAGCTCGGCGATCCGAGCAGGCTCTCGTCCGGTTGGCTCAACGGGATCAAGGAATTCAAGGTCGACTACGGCAACTCCACGTCATGTCCTTCGGGGCATTGACGTGTACAGCGGAAGAGTTGCACTTGCGGGCCCGATGCGCGAACTCGGCCAGTTCTACCGGATGGGCGCCGATGTCGCAGTGGGCTTGTTCCGCACCCGCTTTCAGGTGCAGGAGTTTCTCGAGCAGAGTTGGATGATCGCCCGGGTGTCGATCGTGCCGACAGTGTTGGTAGCCGTGCCGTTCACGGTCCTGGTGAGTTTCACCCTCAACATCCTTCTCCGCGAGATCGGTGCCGCCGACCTCAGCGGCGCCGGGGCCGCGCTCGGTGCCGTGACTCAGGTCGGTCCGGTGGTGACGGTGCTGATCGTGGCAGGTGCGGGCGCGACAGCCATCGCCGCCGATCTGGGATCGAGAACGATTCGTGAAGAGATCGACGCCATGGAGGTGCTCGGGATCGATCCGATCAATCGGTTGGTGATTCCGCGTGTGGTCGCGTCGACCGTGGTGGCTTTGCTGCTCAACGGACTCGTCTGCGTCATCGGCATCGCCGGCGGTTACGCCTTCTCGGTGTTTCTCCAGGGCGTGAACCCTGGCGCCTTCGTCGAGGGAATCACGTTGCTGACCGGCCTGCCCGAGGTGGCGTTGTCGATGGTCAAAGCTGCACTGTTCGGGATGCTGGCGGGATTGGTGGCCTGCTATCGCGGACTGTCGGTACGGGGTGGGCCGAAAGGCGTGGGGGAGGCCGTCAACGAAACGGTGGTGTACGCATTCATGGCGTTGTTCGTCGTCAACACCATCGTCACCGCGGTCGGCATCCGATTGACGGCGGGGTGATCGAGGTGACGCTGTCGGATTCGCTGGCACAAATCGGCAAGTTCGGACGCACGCGGGCGCGGGTGGCTCGAACGTCACGCTCGATCGACGACGTCGGGCGACAAGCTGTCTTCTTCGCGCGCGCCATCGCTCACATCCCGTGGGCAATTCGCAAACACCCGAAAGAAGTGTTGAGGCTGGTAGCCGAGATCAGCATGGGCACCGGAGCTTTGGCAGTGATCGGCGGCACGGTTGCGGTCGTAGGATTTCTGACTCTAGCCTCGGGCGGCACCATTGCGATCCAAGGTTTCAGCTCGCTGGGAAATATCGGAGTCGAAGCGCTCACCGGATTCTTCTCCGCCTTCATCAACGTTCGTATCGCTGCGCCGGTCATCGCGGGAATCGGCCTGTCGGCCACGATCGGAGCAGGTTCGACCGCGCAGATCGGTGCCATGCGCATCAGTGAGGAAATCGACGCCCTCGAATCGATGGCGATCAGTTCGGTCCCGTACGTCGTCAGCACCCGCGTCACCGCAGGGATGATCGCGATCTTGCCGCTGTACTCACTGGCGCTCGTAGGATCATTTCTGGCCGGACGATTCACCACGGTCGTGCTGTTCGGTCAATCCTCCGGTCTTTACGACCACTACTTCACGACGTTCCTCGATCCGGTCGACGTCGCATGGTCCTTCGTTCAAGTGCTCGTGATGGCACTACTTGTGATGCTGATCCACACGTACTACGGATACAACGCGTCCGGGGGACCGTCGGGCGTGGGAACTGCAGTGGGCCGCGGGGTTCGGCTCTCGCTGATCTGCGTCGTGGCGGTGACCCTGCTCGTCTCACTCGCGCTCTACGGCGGTTCCGGCAACTTCAATCTGTCCGGTTAGGGGTACTGCGTGCACAGATACGGCTACAAGTTGGCTGCTCTGGGCTTGGCTGCGGCGATCGTCGGGGTCATCGCTTTGTCGGTCGCGTCTTTCAACCAGGTGTTTGTCGCTCGCGTCCCGATCACGGTGATCGCGGAGCGCGCGGGGCTCGTGATGGATCCGGGCGCGCGGGTGAAGATGGCCGGGGCGACCGTGGGCTCGGTGGAGTCCATCACGCCGACTGACGACGCTACCGCACAACTGTCGTTGTCGATCGATCCCGAAGCGCTCGAATCTATTCCGTCAAACGTGGATGTGGCGATCACGTCGAACACGGCCTTCGGCGCGAAGTTCGTCAGCCTGTCCTCGCCGGAGCAGCCGAGCAGCGCGCGACTTGCCGCCGGGGCGACGATCGACGCGTCCCGGGTGACCGTCGAGCTGAACACGGTGTTCGAGAAACTCACCACCGTGCTCCGGACGGTGGACCCGGGCAAGCTCGATTCGACATTGGGTGCCCTCTCGACTGCTCTGCAAGGACGCGGCGAACGGCTCGGGGTCGCACTCGAACAAGCAGATTCCTCGTTGCTCGAATTCAACACTGCACGTGAGGCTCTCGATCATGTGTTGACGGATTTACCAGCCGTCACACAGACCTACCGCGACGCTGTTCTCGACTTGATGGACACCCTCGACTCGCTCACGACGACGGGAACCACTGTTCTCGACGAGCAGCAGAATCTTGATCTCCTCTTGCTCAACGTGATCGGGGTCGCCCGCACCGGAGAAGATGTACTGGGAGCCAACGCCGACGGTATCGACACCGTTCTGTCGTTACTGCGGCCGACCACCGCACTGCTCGAGGAATACTCCCCGGTGATTCCCTGCATGTTCCACGGACTGCAGGAGAGCAAGAAGATCGGCGACGGTGCCTACAACGGACAACCAGGAATCAAGATGTCGATCGGTCTGATCGCCGGAACCGAACCGTACCGATATCCCGACGACCTTCCGAAGGTCGCGGCAACAGGTGGCCCGCAGTGTATGGGTCTTCCACTGCGCGACCCGAACGTCAATGCTCCGTACCTGGTGACCGATACCGGGGTGAATCCGTTTGCGCCCGAGCGTCAGCCGAACGGTGGGCAACCGATGAACACGGTCCCGGATCTGATGAGCTACCTGTTCGGGACGGAGATCCGATGAAAGTTCGTGGGTACACCGTCAAGTTCGGAATTTTTGTTCTGGTGATGATCCTCGTCAACGCCGGGCTGATCCTCGTGTTCGGCCAGATGCGAGGTGGCGACGCGAGGTCGTACTCGGCGGAGTTCGTCAACGCCTCCGGGCTCAGAGCCGGCGACAAGGTGCGCATTGCGGGTGTGCCGGTCGGTTCTGTCGGCTCCGTCGAATTCGGTGGGAATCACCGTGCCCACGTGAGTTTCAGTGTGGATACGGGTGACACCGTGACTGTATCGACCAGAGCCGCTGTTCGATATCAGGATCTGGTGGGTAATCGATACCTCGAACTGCTCGACGATCCGGGGATCGCGGAACCGCAGCCACAGGGCGAGAGCATTCCCGTCGATCGCACCGCGCCGGCACTCGACCTCGATGCGCTACTCGGTGGTTTCAAGCCGCTGTTTCAAGCCCTGGACCCGGAGCAGGTCAACGCGTTGTCGATGTCCTTGCTCGAGGTGTTTCAAGGCCAGTCCGGAACTGTGGCATCGGTGCTGGCGCACACCGGATCGATCACGAACACTCTCGCGGACCGCGACCAACTGATCGGTCGAGTGATCGGCAACCTCGACGGTGTGCTCAGTGAATTGCGCAGCCGCGGTGGTCAGTTCAGTGACACTCTCGATCACCTACAACAGCTGGTCAGCGGGCTCGCGGCGGACAGGGAGATGATCGGGACTGCCGTCGAGAGTGTGAACACCGCATCAGGCACCTTCGCCGATCTCCTCGCCGGAATTCGCCCGGACATCGCGGGAAACCTGTCGAAGCTGGACGCAAGCCTGAATCCGCTGATCGAGCAACAAAGTGAGCTCGATCGGATTCTCGCGTCCATGCCCTCGAACTACAAGCAGCTGATCCGAGTCGGCTCGTACGGGTCGTTCTTCAACTTCTATCTGTGCGGAATCGCATTGAAGGTCGACGGTGCCGACGGTACGCCGCTCACTGTCGACCTGGTGGATCAGACGACCGGAAGGTGCGCACCACGATGAGAGAGATGGCACCGAGCCAGGCCGTACGCGTGGGGGTCGTGGGATTGGTCGTCACGGCCGCCGTCGTATTGGCATCGCTCCAGTATCAGAATCTGCAGTTCCTGAAATCGGGTGTCGGGTACAGCGCGGTGTTCGCCGACGCCAGCGGTCTCGCGCCGGGAGACGAAGTCAACGCCGCCGGAGTGAAGATCGGAACGGTGGACCGGATCGAGGTCGAGCACGGACTCGCGCGCGTGGATTTCACACTGGAAGGCTCGATCGGTTTGGGAGAAAGCACGTCGGCAGCCGTCACCACGATGTCGTTGCTCGGCAAGCGAGCGGTATCGCTCGATCTGGACGGTCCGGGAAGGATCGCGGTCGGCGGCGAGATCCCGGTCGAGCGAACAAGATCGGCGTACTCGCTGACCGACGTGCTCGGTGACCTCACCACGACGGTCGAGGACATCGATCTCGACCAGCTCTCCGAATCGCTCGACGCAGTGGGGCAGGTGATGTCCGACAGTGCGCCGAACCTGAGGCCGGCGCTGGACGGTGTCGCACGGATCTCCGACAGCGTCAATAGACGCGACGACATGTTGCGCACCTTGCTGTCCGATGCAAACGACGTCGCCGGGACGCTGGCCGAGCGTGGACCACAGGTCAACGCGCTACTCGTCGACGGCAACGCCTTGTTGGGAGAACTGGATCGGCGACAGGCGGCGCTGGGGGAAGTGATCACGAACATCTCGGCGTTGTCGACCCAGCTGAGCGGACTCGTCCACGACAACGAGGCGCAATTGCAACCGGTCCTCGGCAAACTCGACACGGTTGTCGGCATTCTGCAGAACAACAAGGACAACCTCTCTCAGGGAATCGACGGTCTCGGTACGTACGTGGGCACGCTCGGCGACACCGTGGCCAGCGGTCCCTTCTATTACGCCTACGTCCAGAACCTGGTACCGGCGCAATACACCCAACCGTTGATCAACGCGATGTTCGGGCTACCACCTGCGCCGCTACCGATTCCGGAGGTTCGATGATGGGTGCCTTACGAGTTCGCAAACCGGTGAACTGGCGTCGAATCGCCGTCGTCGGTGGAAGCGTCGTCGGCGCGGCGATCGTCGTCTTGTCGGGATACCTTGCGGTGCAACATCTGCGCTACTACAACGTGACCGCCTACTTCACCTCGACGACCGGCCTGTATGTCGGTGACGACGTTCGTGTCGTGGGAGTCGACGTCGGCCGCGTCACCGAGATCGCCCCACAGGGAGATCGAATGCGCGTCGAACTGAAATTGGCGCGCGAGGTTCCCGTCGCCGAGGACGCGAAAGCGGTGATCGTTGCCCAGTCGCTGGTCTCGGCCCGCTTCGTGCAGTTGACGCCGGCGGTGACTGACGGCGCCGACGCACTGAATGACGGTGCGGAGATCGGGCTCGACCGAACAGCCGTCCCGGTCGAGTGGGACCAGATCAAGGAACAGCTGGGCCGGGCTGCCGATGCTTTGGGTCCCGACGGGGACGATCGCGGTCCCGCCGCCAACTTCCTCGACGGTGCCGGATCCGCACTGGCCGGCAACGGGGAAGCGCTGGGGCGCTCGGTGACCGAACTCTCGGAGGCTATGAGCACACTCGACGAAGGCGGAGCCGATCTGTTCGGCACCATCCGCGGCCTGCAGACCTTCACGACCGCACTCGCCGCAAGCGACGAACAGATCGTTCAGTTCCAAGGACGACTGGCAAATGTCTCGAGTGTGCTCGCCGAGAGCCGGACGCAATTGGCTCCGGCTCTCGCCGATCTGGACGCCGCCGTCGTCGACGTACAGCGGTTTGTCGAACAGAACCGAACCGGCTTGACGGAGCAGATCGCGAAGTTGGCCGACGTGTCCCAGGTATTGGTCGACAAGCGCGCAGGTCTCGAGAAGGTACTGCATCTGGCTCCGACAGCGTTGTCGAACTACTACAACGTCTACCGGCCGGCCCAAGGAGCGATGGTGGGTGTGCCCGCATTCCAGAACGTCGGCAACCCGATCGACTTGATCTGCGGCGGAATCGCCGGCCTGGCCAACGACACCTCGAAGAAGGGCGCGGATTTGTGCATCGAATACCTCGGCCCGTTGCTCAACACGATCAAGGCGAACTACCCGGACCTGAGCATCAACCCGACCCGGGCGCTCGGCGCTCTTCCGGACCAACTGGTGTACAGCGAGCCTGATCTGGAACCGACTGGCGCCTTGAGCTTTCCGACGGTACGGGTGGCGTCTGATCTGACCGGCTTGCTCATGCCGTCGACAGGATCACGATGACTGGCCGCCGGTGGGGAACAGTGTGTGTGGCGGCGAGCGCCGTGCTCGTTCTGACGGGTTGTCAATGGAGCGGGCTGAATTCGGTGTCGCTGCCGGGCGCGGCCGGCCGCGGTGAGGGAAGTTTCTCGGTCGTGATCGAGATGCCGGACGTCACGTCGATCAGTCCCAACTCTCCGGTCATGGTCAACGATGTGACAGTCGGAAGTATCAGTGCGATCGAGACCGACAACTGGCACGCACGGGTGACGGTTGCGCTCGACGGTTCGGTGTCGCTGCCCGCCAACGCGACTGCCAAGATCGGCCAAACCAGTCTGCTCGGATCCAAACACGTCGCGCTCGCGCCGCCCACCGAGGTGGCGCCGGAAGGGCGGTTGTCGGAGGGATCCGTGATTCCCCTTGCATCGGCCAGTGTCTATCCCACCACCGAGGAAGCGTTGACGGCACTGTCCTTGGTGCTCAACGGCGGTGGGCTGGCCCAGATTCACAGCATCACCACGGAACTGAACACTGCTCTCGGCGGGCGGACCGATGCGGCGCGCGACCTGCTGAGCCAGATGGACACCGTGACCGAGACACTCGACCGTCAACGCGAGGCGATAGTCACGACCATGGAGAATCTCGACGTGTTCGCCGGCGAGATCACGGCTCAGCGAGACGTTCTCGGTGAGGCGTTGGAGACCCTTGATCCGGCCTTGGCGGAACTGAGCGCCCAACGCGTCGACCTGACCACCGCCCTCGATGCGGTCGGCAGGTTCGGGGACGTCGGTACCGATCTGGTCGACCGGACCCGCGACGATTTGAAAGCCAATTTGAGCGCCTTGGAATCGACGCTGCAGAAGGTGGTCGAAACAGGACCGGACCTGATCAACAATTTGGGCAATCTGAGTACCTTCCCCTTCCCTCAGACGACCATCGACGACGGAATGCGCGGTGATTACACCAATTTGTGGGCGCTGATCGACCTCACGAGTAATCGCCTTCAGTCAGGTCTGGGCTTCGGTACTCCGTTCGGGGCGCCGCAAACTCCGGTGGAGAACGGAATACTGGTCGATCCTTTGACCGCGCCTCTGGGTACCGGGCGGGCCGCCCCAAATGACACCGGGCGGGCCGCCCCAAGTGACACCGGGCGGACCGACCCAAGTAGCACAGGGCGGACCGCCCAGGACGGTGGACGATGATTCTCACGAAGTTGGTGCGAAGGCAATTGACGATCTTCGCGATCCTGGCGGTGATAGGCATGAGCGCAGCGGCTATCTCGTACCTGAGAGTTCCGACCATGCTCGGCATCGGGCGCTATTCGGTGACAGTCGAACTGCCCGACGCCGGCGGCCTGTATCGGAACGCGAACGTGACCTATCGCGGCGACACCATCGGTCAGGTCAGGTCGGTGCGTCTCACTCCGGGAGTGGTACGCGCCGAATTATCTTTGGAGAGTGCGGTTCCCGTTCCCTCCAGCGGACTCACAGTAGCGGTGCGAAGCGTGTCGGCAATCGGTGAGCAATACGTCGACATGCAACCGAGCACCGTGGACGGACCCTTTCTGGCCGACGGAGACGTGATCGGCCCCGAAGCTGTCACGATCCCGACCGAGATCGGACCGGTCCTCGATCAGGCGCAGGCGATGCTCGCATCCGTACCGCAGGACAAGTTGCGATCGGTGATCGACGAGTCAGCGGCAGCTTTCGGAGGCAGGGGAGAGGATCTGGCTCGTCTGCTGGATTCGACCACTTCGTTCGTCGATCAGATGTCCGCTGCCACAACGCCGGCTACGACGCTCGTACAGCAGTTGGATCCGCTCCTGCAGACACAGGTGGTGACGGGCGATCAGATTCGCCAGTGGGCGTCCAGTGTCGCTCAGCTCAGTGGACAGTTGGAGGTCGCCGACGGGTCCGTGCGCAATATCCTCGAGACCGGACCGGGCTTCGCGACTGAAGCCGACCTGCTGTTTCAAGGCCTCAAACCCACTTTGCCTGTGCTGCTTGCCAATTTCACCAGCACCGCTCAGGTGGCTTTGACGTACAACGCCGGGTTGGAACAGGTGCTCGTCATCTTGCCGCCACTGGTCGCGGCACAGGAAACCGTCGTACAACGCGGGCAGGTGGACGGCGCCGCGAACGTCAACTTCCATCTCCAAGCGCAGGACCCTGCGGCGTGCTCGACCGGTTACCTTCCTGCCGATCAGCGACGGGACCCGACCCAGACGAGTGTGCCGGACACCCCGGCTGATCTGTACTGCAAAGTGCCACAGAACTCGGTCTTCGCCGTTCGTGGATCTCGGAACATTCCCTGCATGGAGGTACCGGGCAAACGAGCACCGAGCCCGGAGATCTGCCGGAGCCCCGAAGCGTACGTGCCGTCGGGGACGAATGCGCCCGGCGAGTTGTACACCGGGCCTGACGGAGTCGACTATCAACACACGGAGTTGACTCCGACTGACTCCGGTCCGGGGGAGGGTGAGCCGTGGCAACAGTTGCTGACGCCGACGAATCGCTGAGAGGTGAGGTGCTGGATCCGGTCGGAGGGAAGCGCGGTGTACTCACTGCCCTGGTCTGGATTGCACTCGCGGCTCTGAGCGTCGTTGTCGTCTTCGGTTGTCTGGCAGTTCGATCGGACCGCGCGCGAGAGTCCCAGCGTCAAGGGTTCGTCGACGGTGCTGTCGCAGGAACCCTTGCTCTGATCGACGTTCACTCTGCCACGCTCGACGAGGATCTCGCGGAGCTGAAGTCGCTGACTACGGGAACTTTTGCAGACGAACTGAAGTCCGGTGAATCTGCGTTCGTCGCATCGATCCGTGATTTCGCCGTCGATTCCGACGGTCGTGTCGACACCGCAGCCCTGGCATCGGAATCCGGAACCTCGGGGGTGGTACTGATCGCGGCATCGGCTCAGGTCGGCAATTCGGCGGGAGAATCTTCGGCGCGAACCTACCGTCTTCGCGTCGGTGTCGAAGAGGTCGACGGTCGGGTACTGATGTCGAGTGTGGAGTTCGTCCCGTGAAGCGCGTGGTCTTGGCGTTTGCAGCGCTGATCTTGGTGGGAGTCGGCGGGACTCTGCTCTGGAGTCACCACCGTTCGGCAGCCGCTGAAACCGCACGTGTAGAGGTGATCGGTGTGGCGCCGATGCTCGTCGAGAATCTCTTGACCTACAACAGCGACACGGTGGACGAGGATCTTGCACATGCTGCCGAGGGCGCAAGTGGAACATTTCAGGACCGCTTCGCTGAATTCGGATCGAAAACCGTTGCACCCCAGTCGAAGGAGCAAGGAATCAGCACGAAGGCGCGAGTAGTCGACGTGGGAGTGCTCTCCGCTGCTGCAGACCGAGCGGAATTGCTCCTGTTCGTCGATCAGATCACGACGAGTATCGCGCGGCCGGCACCAGCGTCGACGTCGAGCCGAGTCGAGGTGACACTCGATCGAGTCGACGGCACATGGTTGGTGAGTGCCATGACTCCCGTCTAGTGAAGGTTGTCGCGGCCCGCCATGATCAGCCTGGCAGTGACTTCGAGCCGGTCTGCGATCTGCGAATAGGACTCGTATCCCATGCCGGCTCGGACAAGCGCTCCGGACCAGGAGATTTCGAGTGCTTCGAGTACGTCGGGATCGTATGACGGCCCCAGCGCCTCGATGAGCCGCTCGCGGATGTTCTTGCCGATACGTCCCCGAAGGTGTTCGACGTCGGGATCGTTGCCCATCATCGCCGTGGTCACGGCCGCGGCCAGCTCCGGTTCGTCGGAAACGAGGAGTGCGACGCTTCGAAGGACCGAGCAGACCTGCGCTTCTCGTTCCGCCTCGGGGGAGGGTTCGTGAGGTACCGCGTCGAGTCGGCGCCAGAACAGTTCTGCCACAAGGTGACTCTTGGACGAAAAATAGGTGTATGCCGTGGCTGCTGCGACACCGGCTTCCGCTGCCACCATTCGCACAGTCAGATCGGCAAACCCTTTGTCGCGCAGGACCGTGATCGCTGCCGCGGTCAATCGATCGACGGTTTCGGCTTGCTGCTGTGTGAGCCGTCGACGAGTGGACTCGAACTTGGTCTTACCAGACATGTGTCCAGACACTACGGGATCAGACCCGTGCGGGCAAAGTGTGCGCTATCACCGCTCGTTCTCGCTCTCCGCTCGGTGTCATGTCTCGCTCCCGCTCGGCGTCATGTCTCGCTCCCGCTCGGCGTCATGTCTCGCTCCCGCTCGGTGGGACAGAATTTCGATCCCCCGCGATCGCTAAGTCCATGTGTTAGAACGATTTCTAGAACACGTTCGGAAATGTGCCCAGGATCGGAGAGGCTGATTATGACGAAGTGGGACGAGACATGCGACGTACTCGCTGTGGGATCGGGCGGCGGACTCGCCGGCGCGTACACGGCAGCACGCGAAGGCCTCGACGTCATTGTGATCGAAGCGACCGACAAGTACGGCGGAACAACGGCGTACTCGGGCGGCGGCGGAATGTGGTTCCCGTGCAACGCCGTTCTTCGCCGGGGCGGGGACGACGACACCATCGAAGATGCGCTGGAGTACTACCGTTCGGTGGTGGGTGATCGGACACCTGCCGACGTCCAGGAGGCATACGTTCGAGGCGGCGCCGGGTTGATCGACTATCTCGAAGAGGACTCGAATTTCGAGTTCCAGATACTGCCGTGGCCCGACTACTTCGGGGAAAAACCCAAGGCTCGCGCGAGCGGTCGACACATCGTTCCCAAGCCGATGAACGCTAAGAAGCTTGGTGTGCTTCGTGATTCACTTCGATCGCCGCTCGCGACGGAGCGGTTGGGTGAAGAGTTGCCGGCGTACCTCGTCGGCGGGCAGTCGTTGATCGGTCGATTCTTGCTGGCACTTTCGACATTCGCCAACGCCGCCATGCACCTGAACACCACCCTCGAAGAATTGGTCGTCGAGGACGGATCGGTCGTCGGCGCGGTCGTCGAACAAGGTGGTCGGCGTCGAACCATCCGAGCCCGCAGAGGAGTGATTCTGGCCGCGGGCGGATTCGAACAGAACGAGACCCTGCGTGCCGAATTCGGTGTTCCCGGCTCGGCGCTCGACACGATGGGTTGTCCCGGCAATCTCGGCAAGGCGCATCAGGCGGCCATCGCCGTGGGCGCCGATACCGACCTCATGGGGGAGGCCTGGTGGTCGCCGGGGCTCACCCATCCGGATGGCCGCTCCGCGTTTGCGCTGTGGTTCACCGGCGGAATCTTCGTGGACGACAACGGTCGTCGATTCGTCAACGAGTCTGCGCCGTACGACCGCTTGGGTCGCTCCGTCATCGAACACATGCTGGCACGAGAAGTAACCACACCGTATTGGATGATCTACGACAACAGGGAAGGTGCAGTGCCGCCGGTGAAGGCGCCCAACGTGCCCATGGCGCAGACGGAGCAGTATGTGGATGCGGGGTTGTGGAAGAGTGCCCAGACGCTCGAAGACCTCGCCGCCCAGATCGATGTTCCCGCAGCGGAACTGGTGCAGACCGTGAAGCGATTCAACGAGTCTGCGGCGACCGGCGTCGACACGGACTTCGGCCGAGGAGACACTGCGTACGACCGTGCCTTTTCGGAGGGGGCTTCACCGCTCGTACCGATCGACCAAGGACCGTTTCACGCGGCCGCTTTCGGTATCTCCGACCTCGGGACCAAAGGTGGTCTACGTACCGACGCAACCGGGCGGGTGCTCAAAGCCGACGGTACGGCGATTGCCGGGTTGTACGCGGCGGGGAACACGATGGCAGCGGCCAGCGGGACTACGTATCCCGGAGGTGGAAACCCGATCGGAGCGAGCATGCTGTTCAGTCACCTGGCTGCACTCGACCTCACGAAGCCGCCGTCGTAAGGATCGGGCCGCTCGTGTCGGGAAAGGGGTCAGGCCTTGCCGAGTCCGGCGGCGATTCCCTTGTCCAGTTGGCTGAGCATTGCAGTCCCCAAGGACGAAAGCTGGGCGACCTGGCGATCATCGAGGCCCTCGAAGAGGAGACCTTGAACCGAGGCGACGTGTGGCGGCGCGGCCGCGACGACCTTTGTCATTCCTTTGTCGGTGAGTACTGCGTTGGAGCCGCGGCTGCCGCGAATGACTTCCCGTTTCACCCAGCCGGCTTTCTCCATCTTCGTGACGACGTGCGAGAGGCGGGACAGGGAAGCGTTCGCGCGCTGGGCCAGTACCGACAACTGGAGCTTGTGGTCGGGGGCGTCCGAGAGTGCGGCGAGCACGAAGTATTCGAAGTGGGTGAGTGCCGAATCGCGTTGCAGTTGAGTGTCGAGTGCGGCAGGCAACCGTGTCACGAGAGCGATCAGTGTCAGCCAGGCTTCCTGCTGCTCGGCTGTGAGCCACTTCGTCTGAGACTGCGCGTCGGGCTGCGCGGTCGGTTCACTCATCGGTGACTTCTCCTTCGGGTCGAGCATTCTTCGTGCACGGAGCGTGCTGGTGTACAGCGTCTCAGACGCATGTCCAGAAGAATATTGCGGGGAATAGTTGCGGGACGCAAGTGTTGAGTCCTATATTAGGTTGAACCTTCAACTTAACGACGAATGTCTATCCCGAGGAGCCCATATGTCCACCACAACCATGCCTGCGCTGTATCTCAGCCACGGTGCTCCGCCGCTGGTGGACAGCGCGTTGTGGGTCGACCAATTGGGGGCGTGGGCCGGCGATCTTCCGCGGCCGACGGCAATCCTCGTCGTCTCGGCGCACTGGGAATCAGCACCGCTGACGATCGGTTCGACGACCACGGGCACCCCGCTCATCTACGACTTCGGTGGTTTTCCCGAGAGGTTCTACCGCGCGAAGTACAACTCTCCCGGCGCTCCGGAACTCGCAGCTCAGGTCGCCGCGTTGATGCCGGACAACGAACGAGTGGTTCAGCAGCCGAATCGAGGACTGGATCACGGTGCCTACGTGCCGCTCACGGTGATGTACCCGGACGCAGACATCCCGGTACTGCAAATTTCGCTGCCAACCCTCGATCCCGAGCGTTTGCTCCATCTCGGAGAACGCCTACGGTCACTCCGTGAGCAAGGTGTGCTGATCGTGGGATCCGGATTCACCACGCACGGGCTGCCGTTCCTGCGCGATCCGTCACCGGAGGCGCAGGCCCCGGGATGGTCGGCGGAATTCGACGCGTGGGCAGGGGAGAGGTTCGCTGCCGGAGACGTCGATTCGTTGATCGACTTCCGCGCCCAAGCTCCCGGGATGCCGTACGCGCATCCGACCATCGAGCACTTCGCCCCGTTGTTCGTCACGCTCGGTGCGTCGTCCGATCCGGAGCAGGTGCCCACCCAGGTGATCGACGGATTCTGGATGGGACTTGCGAAGCGCTCGATTCAGGTCGCCTAGAGAATCAGGTTGCTCAGAGAATCATTTCGCCCAGGTGAGTCAGCTTCGATTGCGAAGGAACTCGAGTGCCTGGTCGCCGTGCGTGTTGGCGCGAAGTTCACTCGAGATGACTTTGAGAACGGTGCGGTCGGTGTCGATCACGAAGGTCGAGCGTTTGACCGGAGCCAGCTTGCCCAGGAGTCCGCGCTTGACGCCGAACTGTTCGGCTACCTTGCCGTCGGTGTCGGCGAGCAGGGGGTAGTCGAAGGATTGTGCGGTGGCAAAGGTGGACTGAGCTTCGACCGTATCGGTGCTGATACCTGCCCGCGAAGCGCCCACCGCGGCGAATTCGCTGCCCAGGTCACGGAAGTGGCACGCCTCGGCGGTGCACACCGGCGTCGAGGCTGCCGGGTAGAAGAAGAGGACCAAGGGGCCGTTCGCGAGCAGGCTCGTCAGCGAGCGCGGAGTTCCGTCCTGGTCGGGCAGCGAGAAATCGGGGGCGAGTTGGCCTGGTTTCATTCGGCCGAGGTTACCCGCGCACGACGACCGTGTGGGGGAGCCTGGGATGATGGAGGCATGCACGGCGAGCCCACCTCCATGTCCGCACGGTCGTCCGACACCGCGATCGTCGGTGACGCGTCCGATTCCACCACCACTCGGGAGCAGTTCCGTGCCCTCGCAGCTGAGCACCGGGTCGTTCCGGTCACTCGGAAAGTGTTGGCGGACTCCGAAACTCCGCTCTCGGCGTACGAGAAGTTGGCCGGCAATCGTCCAGGCACCTTCTTGCTCGAGTCGGCCGAGAACGGTCGTTCGTGGTCGCGGTGGTCGTTCATCGGCGTCGGGAGTCCGGCTGCACTGACCGTCGTGGACGGAGAGGCGGCTTGGTACGGCAATGTTCCGGCCGGTGCTCCGGCCGGCGGTGACCCGATCGATGCACTCGGTGCCACCCTCGAACTACTTCGTTCGGAGCGACTTCCCGACCTACCCCCGCTGACCGGCGGAATGGTCGGGTTCCTCGGTTACGACGCGGTGCGGCGCCTCGAGAGATTGGGTGACTCCGCGGTCGACGACCTGCAGATACCCGAGATGGTCATGCTGCTTGCTGCCGACATCGCCGCTGTCGATCACCACGAAGGGGCGATCACCCTCATCGCCAATGCGGTCAACTGGGACGGCACCGACGAGCGTGTCGACACGGCGTACGACGACGCGGTCGCCAGGTTGGACGCGATGACTCGCGCTCTCGCGGCGCCGGCGAAATCGACGGTGTCGACATTCTCGAAAGCGACTCCGAACTACCGTCGTCAACGCACCACCGAGAGCTTCGGTGTCGACGTCAAAAAGTTGATCGGCGACATCGAAGCGGGCGAGGCATTCCAGGTAGTTCTCTCGCAGCGATTCGAGATCGATTGCACTGCAGCACCGATCGACGTGTACCGGATGCTGCGCGCGTCGAACCCCAGCCCGTACATGTATCTGCTCAACGTGCCGAACGGTGACGGAGAGACGGCGTTTTCGATCGTCGGTTCGAGCCCTGAAGCACTGGTCACCGTCGCCGAGGGCGTCGCGACGACACACCCGATCGCTGGAACCAGATGGCGCGGTGCCACAGAGGAGGACGACATCCTGCTCGAGAAGGACCTCCTCGCCGACGAGAAGGAAAACTCCGAGCACCTCATGCTCGTCGATCTGGGGCGAAACGATCTGGGTCGTGTCTGTCGCCCGGGCACGGTGAAGGTGCACGACTACCGGCACATCGAGCGGTACAGCCACGTGATGCATCTCGTATCGACCGTCACCGGTCATCTGGCCGAGGGAAAGCACGCTCTCGACGCGGTCACCGCATGCTTCCCCGCTGGAACCCTGTCAGGGGCACCCAAGGTGCGTGCGATGCAGCTGATCGAAGAACTCGAGCCCACCAGGCGGGGTATCTACGGCGGCATCGTCGGCTACCTCGACTTCGCCGGCGACGCCGACACCGCGATCGCGATCCGAACGGCATTGATCAAGGACGGGATCGGATATGTCCAGGCGGGCGCCGGCGTCGTCGCCGACTCCGATCCGGTCTACGAGGACACCGAGGCCCGCAACAAGGCGATGGCAGTGCTGAGCGCCATCGCGTCGGCGCACACCCTGCGCACCATCGGAGGTGACGATCAGTGAGTGAGAACGAGTCGATTGCAGCGGAGCAGCCTACAAGGGCTTCTCGTGGCACCGCTGTGCCGAGGACGCTTTTGCTTGCACTGTCGGCAGCAGCTCTGTGGGGCAGCTCACGAATGACGTGGGTTCATCTGACCTCGAGCGACGGCAAGACGCTGGAGCGGACGACGGACCTCGACGGCAGCACCTGGGCGGCGGCGATGACTCCGCTCGCGCTCGCGCTTCTGGCGGCGATCGCGGCGTCGTTCGCGGTGCGAGGTTGGGCGCTTCGTGTGGTCGGACTGTTGGTGGCACTCGTCGCCGTCGCGGTAGCGGTTCCGGCGGTGCAGTTGTTGGTGTCCGGAGCCTCTGCGGACCGAGCGGTGGAGTTGGCCGAGTTGTCCGGTCACCCGGAAGATCTCTCGACGACTGTTTCGGTACTGCCTGCCTTGCTTGCGTTGCTCGGAGCGGTGGCGGCGCTCGGCGCAGCAGTACTTCTGATGCGCAAACCTCCAGTGCGAGGCGGGTTGTCGTCGAAGTACGACAACCCGGCCGCGCGCCGCGAAGCTGCAGCCAAGCTCGGTCAGGGAGACACGCCCGCGTCGGACGAGCCTGTGACACAACGGATGTTGTGGGACGCGCTCGATGCCGGAGAGGACCCGACAGTGGCTGACGGGGACGACGGAGCTGGGGGAGGCAACGGTGCGAAACCGGGGTCGTCGCACTGAGTAAGACTGAACCCTCACCTGCGTGGGTACCCCGGCGGAGTAGCAAAATTTCGTCCCACTAGGCTGAGACCACCCTGATGACGTATCTCACATCGGGCTCTTGCCCAGAAAGGATTCGGGCCACGATGACCGTACTCGACTCGATTCTCGACGGGGTGCGCGCTGATGTCGCCGCCCGCGAAGCCGTACTCGACTTCGCTGCAGTCAAGGCTGCTGCGGCCGCTGCACCGCCTGCACTCGATGCTGCAGCAGCACTTCTGGAATCGAGCATCGGCGTCATCGCCGAGGTCAAGCGAGCGAGCCCCTCAAAGGGTGCGCTGGCCGACATTGCCGATCCCGCAGAGCTTGCCGCGGCTTACCAAGCCGGTGGCGCACGCATCATCAGTGTTCTCACCGAAGAGCGCCGTTTTCACGGCTCGTTGGCCGACCTCGACGCAGTCCGTAAAGCGGTCACCATTCCGGTGCTGCGCAAGGACTTCATCGTGGGGCCGTACCAGATTCACGAAGCTCGCGCTCACGGCGCCGACGTCATCTTGCTGATCGTCGCGGCACTCGAACAGCAGGCGCTCGCCTCGCTGATCGATCGCACCGAATCTCTGGGAATGACTGCCCTCGTCGAGGTGCACACCGAGGAAGAAGCCAACCGCGCGCTCGAAGCCGGCGCCAAGGTGATCGGTGTCAACGCGCGCAATCTCAAAACCCTCGAGGTGGACAAGAACACCTTCGGTCGCATTGCTCCCGGTCTGCCGACCGAGACGATCAAGATCGCCGAATCGGGTGTTCGCGGAACTGCCGATCTGTTGGCGTACGCCGGTGCGGGCGCCGACGCAGTGCTCGTCGGTGAAGGCCTCGTGACCAGCGGCGACCCTCGCAAGGCCGTCGCAGATCTGGTCAATGCCGGTGCACACCCGTCCTGCCCCAAACCGTCTCGATAAAGCGCTTCACCCGCCCGGCGTGCTTTGATGCACCCGGGCGGTGACCAGCGACACCGTTGGGGCAGACTGGTGGGGTGACTTCACGTACTCAGGAACCAGGCTCCGGTGCAGTATTCAAGGGCGGCAATCTGCCGCCGGCCAGCGCGGGACTCACCGAGCGCTCTCACGACCCGGATGCCGGAGGGCATTTCGGCGTCTATGGCGGACGGCATGTGCCGGAAGCCCTCATGGCGGTTATCGAGGAAGTCACTGCGGAGTACGAAAAGGCTCGCGCGGACGACACGTTCTTGAACGAACTCGATCGCTTGCAGCGCGATTACACCGGGCGTCCGTCGCCGATTTTCGAGGCAACACGAATGAGCGAGTTCGCCGGTGGTGCGCGCATCATTCTCAAGCGTGAAGATCTGAACCACACCGGTTCTCACAAGATCAACAATGTTCTCGGTCAGGTTCTGCTGGCGAAGCGTATGGGCAAGACCCGCATCATCGCCGAGACCGGAGCGGGCCAGCACGGTGTGGCATCGGCCACCGCCTGTGCACTGCTCGGTCTCGAGTGCGTCATCTACATGGGTGCTGTCGACACCGAACGTCAAGCACTGAACGTCGCACGCATGCGCCTGCTCGGCGCGGAGGTCGTCTCGGTCGAGACCGGTTCGCGCACGCTCAAGGACGCGATCAACGAAGCCTTGCGCGACTGGGTTTCCCACGCGGACAACACCTATTACTGCTTCGGTACCGCGGCAGGCCCGCACCCGTTCCCCACCATCGTTCGCGACTTCCAGCGAGTGGTCGGCCTCGAAACACGCGTCCAGGTTCAGGCACTGACCGGCCGCCTGCCCGATGCAGTCACAGCCTGCGTCGGAGGCGGCTCCAACGCAATCGGAATCTTCCATCCGTTCATCGACGATCTGTCGGTACGTCTGGTTGGCTACGAAGCAGCCGGCGACGGTGTCGAAACCGGAAGGCATGCAGCAACGTTCGCCGGCGGTACCCCTGGCGCATTCCAGGGTGCCTACTCCTACCTGCTCCAGGACGAAGACGGTCAGACCATCGAATCGCACTCGATCTCTGCTGGTCTGGACTACCCGGGCGTCGGACCCGAGCACGCTTACCTGAGCGATATCGGGCGTGCCACCTACGAACCCGTCACCGACAGCGAAGCGATGGATGCTCTACTGCTGCTCTCGCGCCGCGAAGGCATCATCCCGGCCATCGAATCCGCCCACGCCGTTGCCGGCGCGCTCCGACTGGGCAAGGAACTCGGCGAGGGCGCGATCATCGTCGTCAATCTCTCCGGTCGCGGTGACAAGGACATGGACACCGCCGCAAGCTGGTTCGGTCTCTTCGACGGCGCCTCGAGTCAGGCAACCGCTCCGGCTGATGCAGCAGACCAGAACGACAACACGGAAGGCTCGGACAAGTGAGCGAACGACCATCACGCCTCGCACCCACCTTTGCAGCGTGCAAGGCTGACAAGCGTGCCGCCCTCGTCGGTTACCTGCCTGCCGGTTATCCGACCGTTCCCGAATCGATCGACGTGTTCAAGGCGATGGTCGACGGTGGCTGCGACATCATCGAAGTCGGTGTCGCGTATTCCGATCCGGTCATGGACGGTCCGACCATCCAGCGTGCAGCCGAAACCGCACTCACCAACGGCGTTCGCCTTCGCGACATCTTCACCGTGATCGAGCAGATCAGTTCGGTCGGCGGCAAGGCCGTCGTGATGACCTACTGGAACCCGGTACTGCAGTACGGCGTCGACAAGTTCGCACGAGACCTCGCTTCCGCCGGCGGGCTCGGACTCATCACCCCCAACCTCATTCCGGAAGAAGCAGGCGCCTGGATGGAAGCATCCGAGGAGCACCACCTCGACCGGATCTTCCTTGTCGCCCCGTCCTCGACGGAAGAACGGCTCGCGATGACACTCGACGCGAGTAGTGGATTCATCTACGCGGCCTCGACAATGGGTGTCACCGGCGCTCGAGACGCCGTGTCTTCGATGGCTCCGGAACTGACCGCACGAATCCGCGCGCATTCCGACATTCCCGTCGGCGTCGGATTGGGTGTTCGGTCCGGCGCACAAGCTGCCGAAATCGCGGCGTACGCCGATGCCGTCATCGTCGGCTCGGCTCTGGTCTCCGCGGTCGAGAACGGCTTGGGAGCGGTTCGCTCGCTCACCGAAGAACTCGCCGAGGGCGTCCGCTCGGCTACCGTGGCGTCGTGACCTCAACTGTGGACCTACTGGCCTATATCCCCAGCCCGCCCCAAGGCGTCTGGTACGTCGGACCGGTAGCGCTGCGCGCCTACGCGCTCTTCATCATCCTCGGCATCATCGTCGCGATCGTGTGGGGAGATCGTCGTTGGGTCGCCCGCGGCGGCGAGAAGGGGACCGTTCTCGACATCGCGATCTGGGCTGTTCCGTTCGGTCTGATCGGTGGCAGGCTCTATCACGTATTGACCGACTGGCCCGTCTATTTCGGCGAGAACGGTCAGCCTCTCGATGCACTCAAGGTGTGGCAGGGAGGCCTCGGAATCTGGGGAGCTGTGTTCCTCGGCGGCATCGGTGCGTGGATCGGCTGCCGTCGACGCGGCATTCCGGTTTCCGCGCTCGGTGATGCGATTGCGCCCGGAATCCTGCTCGCGCAGGCCATCGGTCGTATCGGCAACTACTTCAACCAGGAGTTGTACGGTCGCGAGACCACCGTCCCATGGGGCCTCGAGATCTTCGAGCGTGTGAACTCCTCCGGCCAGCTCGATCAACTGGCAGGTGTCTCCAACGGAGAAGTCATTCGGGTCGTTCACCCGACGTTCCTCTACGAAGCTGTGTGGAACGTCCTGATCGTGATCCTGCTGGTCCTCGTCGACCGCCGATTCAAGATCGGTCACGGACGCCTGTTTGCTCTGTACGTCGCGGGTTATTGCCTGGGCCGGTTTGTCGTCGAACTGATGCGCGACGATTTCGCATACGAGATCGCCGGCATTCGAGTCAACACATTCACTTCGGGGATCGTGTTCTTCGCCGCACTGGCCTACTTCTTCCTGGCGAAGAAGGGTCGTGAGGATCCGGCTGATTTGAAGTCGAAGGACTACGTCGCTGCGGTAGCTGCCGGCGAAGCAGGAGTCGCGGCGCCAGTTACCGAAACTGATTCGGCGAAGGCCGACGCGAAAGGCACCGACGCTGAAGATTCTGAATCCGATGCTGCTGAATCCGCTTCCAGTGAGGCAAGCGCCTCCACGGCAGCGTCGGATGAGTCGTCGGACGCGGTGAAGCTGTCGAAGAAAGACAAGCCGTGACAGGTCCCTATTCGCAAGGGGGATTCCCCGAGGATCAGGGACCGGTCTACGGCGCGCCCAATCCGTACGGATATCAGCAGCCACCGCCCGCTCAATCGATGTACGGGTTCGGAGATCCCTATGCGCCGTACGGTCGGCACCCGGTAACGGGGGAACCGTATTCCGACAAGTCGAAAGCTACAGCTGGACTGTTGCAGATCTTGCTGGGCTTCTTCGGAATCTGTGGAGTCGGTCGTCTTTACATCGGGAGCGTCGGCATTGGACTGTGCCAACTGCTCGGCATGTTCTTCGCGCTGTTCATGTCCGCGTTCCTCATCGGAATTCCATTTGCCATCGGAATTTGGATCTGGGCGTTCGTCGACGGCATCGTGATACTTTCGGGCAATGCGCGGGACGGTGTTCGCCGGCCGTTACGAGGATGATCCGGGAGCACGAACCGAGGAAAGATCTGTGGGGGACCGGCCACGCGAAGGCCGAACCCGTCTCGTGGCCCGATAACAAAAGCTATTACGTACCGTCGTCGAATCGAAGGAAAGTACGTTGCCTAACTTGAACAAGAATCCGGAACCGTCCGAGTCGGGGGACTCGTCAGGATCGCAGCCGCCGGTTCCACCCCAGTTCGGGTCGCCGTTCGACTACGACGCGACGGCGGATGCGTCGTTGACGGAAACCTCGGCGCCAACGGAAAAGACTCCGTCGACGGAGACCACCGGCACCGGTCCAGGCTGGGACACGTATTCGGGAGTCGGGAACGGCCCGGGCTGGGGAAACCACCCCATCTACCCGCCGCCGACCGGAACCGAATCGACTACAGCGTTTCCCACTGCCGATTCTGATTCCACCCCGAATCAGCCCACGGCGCCGTACACGTCGCAGGAAAGTTACGCCGCCCAGAACTATCCGGCGACCGACTATCCGGCGCCGGACTACTCGAGGTCGACCCAAACCCCGACGGACGGTCCCGTCTACGGTGCGCCGGCAGATCAGACTCCGAATCCCTACGCGGCTCCGCCGCAGGACTACCCCGCGGCTCCGCCGCAGGGAAGCCAGAATTACGGTCAGCAGCAGGGCTACCCCCAGCCTGGATATTCGCAGCCCGGTTACGGCCAGCCTCAGGGATACCCTCAAGCTCAGGGTTATCCTCAGCCTGGTTTCGGCCTTGTCGACCCGTCCGCACCCTACGGACGTGACCCGATGACCGGCGAACCGTATTCGGACAAGTCGAAGACGACCGCCGGATTGCTGGGCATTCTGCTCGGCGGTTTCGGAGCAGGACGTTTTTACCTCAACCAGCCCGGCATGGCTGTCGCACAGATCGCGGTCACTTGGTTGACGTGTGGAATCGGTGGCATCTGGCCGCTCATCGACGGAATCATGATGTTGACCGGCAGTGTGCGCGATCAGTACAACCGACCTTTGCGTAGCTGATCGAAAACGATGTTCGGAACTGTGGCCCCCTGACGCTCGTCGTCAGGGGGTCACAGTTTTACTCTCGCGACCTGCGGTTATGTGCTGATAAACTAGCGAACGTCGGCTGCATGACCGTGTGGAGGTCGCCGAGTGCCGTTTTCTCGAATACCTGATCCTCGAGGCCTGTACGACCCCGATCAGGAAACCGATTCATGTGGTGTAGCCGTGGTAGCAGACACCTCTGGACGTCACCTGCATTCCATTGTCGACGAGGCGCTCGCGGTCCTGACCAATCTCACCCACCGTGGCGCGGTCGGGCGCGAGTGCAACAGTGGTGACGGCGCGGGCATCCTTCTTCAGCTGCCGACGGAATTCTTCGACGCGGTGACCGCGTTCGAGCTTCCACCACCCAACGCGATGGGTGAGAACACCTACGCAGCCGGAAACTGCTTTCTCCCGGTGGATCAGGAAGCACGTCGGCGGGCGGTAGTTCGGATACACCGGTACGCAGCGGCAGAAGGACTGCGGATTATCGGGTGGCGGGAGGTCCCAGTCGACCGTGACTGCGTCGGAACCGTTGCCGCGCAGTGCGCTCCGTACATCAGTCAATGTTTTGTGACGTGCGCCGAGCCAAGAGATCGCAGTGTGGGCGGAATTGCCTTGGACCGACGAGTGTTCGCGCTCAGGAGACAAGTCGAGCGAATTCATTCGGCCGATGATGCAGTGTATTTCCCCTCGTTGTCCGCCCGAACCATCGTGTACAAGGGCATGCTCACGCCGACGCAGTTACCCGGTTACTTCACCGACCTATGCGACGCCCGAATGCGAACTGCCTTGGCAGTCGTGCACAGTCGGTACTCCACGAACACTTTTCCGTCGTGGTCACTTGCTCAGCCGTATCGCTGCATCGCTCACAACGGCGAGATCAATACGATTGTGGGAAACAGGAATTGGATGCGCGCTCGCGAGCCGATGTTGCGGAGCGCACTTTTGGGTGGGGACATCGATCGCATGTTTCCGATCTGTACCCCGGGTGGATCCGACTCTTCGTCGTTCGACGAAGTGCTCGAGTTTCTGACGCTCGGGGGCCGCACTATGCAGCACGCCATCGCGATGATGATTCCCGGTGCCTGGGAGAACGATTCTTCGATGCCAGACGAGATGAGGGCCTTCTACCAATTTCACGCTTGCCTGATGGAACCATGGGACGGTCCGGCGTCGGTGACGTTCAGCGACGGCACTGTTGTCGGGGCGGTGTTGGATCGCAACGGTCTTCGCCCAGGGCGATGGTGGCGGATGAGGAACGGCCGTATCGTGTTGGCGAGTGAGAGCGGTGTGTTCGACGCTCCGACGTCCGAGGTGATGGAGAAGGGGCGCCTCGAACCGGGTCGAATGTTCCTCGTCGACACCGCTCGCCGTGGCATCGTTTCCGATGCGGAGATCAAATCCGAACTCGCGAGCACAGCCCCCTACCGGGAATGGGTCGACGGGGGATTGGTCGATCTCGAGGAAATCCCGGAGTCGGCGCCTGCCCGAGGCGATCCGGCTCCGCTGTTGCAAAGGCAGCTGCTCTTCGGATACCAGGCAGAGGACTTGCAGGAAGTTCTCCTTCCAATGGCTCGCTCAGGTTCGGAGCCGTTGGGATCGATGGGAGTCGACACACCTCTCGCCGTTCTCTCGGATCGGCCGAAGCTGTTGTACGACTACTTCGTCCAGCTCTTTGCTCAGGTGACGAACCCGCCTTTGGACGCGATTCGCGAGGAAGTCGTCACTACGCTTGGTGTCACCCTCGGCGCTGAGCAGAACTTGTTCGAAGCGTCGGCGCTGTCGTGCCGAAGGATTGTTCTCGATAAACCGGTGATCGGACCGGGGAAGATGGCGAAGGTCGCCGAACTATGCGGCGCAAGAACTCCGAGAAGCGCTGTCCTACGGGGAGGTTTCGATCCGAGGGGCAGTCTCGGCGAAGGCGTCGAGAGGCTTCGTGAGTCCGCCCGAACGGCCGCCGCAGCCGGAATCGAGATTCTGGTGATCTCCGACCGTGGATCGGGCCCTGAGCAGGCTCCCATTCCGTCATTGCTCGCAGTATCTGCCGTGCACCACGATCTGGTTCGGCATGGCCTGCGAACCAAGGTTTCCCTCGTCGTCGAGTCGGGTGACGCGCGCGAAGTTCATCACATCGCGCTGCTGATCGGCTACGGTGCGGCGGCTGTCCACCCCTATCTTGCTCTCGAATCGGTAGAAGCACTCAGCGAGCAAGACGAGCTTCCCGGGATAGATTCGAAAATGGCATCGGACAACTATCTGAGAGCGGCAAATTCCGGTGTGCTCAAAGTGATGTCGAAGATGGGAATCGCTACGGTTCACTCCTACACGGGCGCACAGGTATTCGAGGCAGTGGGCTTGGGCCGAGAATTGGTCGACGAATACTTCTGCAACACACGGAGCCGGATCGGCGGGATCGGTATCACCGAAGTCGCGCGAGAAGTTCTGATGCGTCACGCGGCCACGTATCGTACGGTGCAGCATCGTCAGTTGAGCAGCAGTGGAGAGTTCCGGTATCGCCGCGGTGGTGAATTGCATGTGTTCACACCCGAGTCCGTGTTCTTCCTTCAGCATGCGACCCGGACGGGGCGAACTGAGATGTTTCGTCGCTACAGCGATGAAGTCGATCGACTGAGCGCGCAGGGCGGAACACTTCGGGGATTGTTTCGATTTCGGCGTGAGATTCGTCAGCTGATTCCCCTCGATCAGGTCGAACCCGTCGAGTTGATTCTCGCTCGATTCAACACCGGTGCGATGAGCTACGGTTCCCTCTCTGCCGAGGCGCACGAGACGATGGCGGTTGCGATGAATGCTCTCGGCGGACGTTCGAACACCGGTGAGGGCGGAGAGTCACCGGAGCGGTTGCGTGACAACAAGCGTCGAAGCGCAGTCAAGCAGGTCGCGAGTGGTCGCTTCGGGGTGACCAGCGATTACCTGGTCAATGCCACTGACATTCAGATCAAGATGGCCCAGGGCGCCAAGCCCGGTGAAGGAGGGCAGCTTCCGGGGTCCAAGGTGTACCCGTGGATCGCGGAAACCCGGTACTCGACACCTGGAGTCGGCCTCATCTCTCCGCCCCCGCACCACGACATCTATTCGATCGAGGATCTCGCCCAATTGATCTACGACCTCGCATGCGCAAACGATCGTGCGCGGATACACGTGAAGTTGGTCAGCGCAGTCGGAGTCGGGACAGTTGCGGCAGGTGTGGCCAAAGCGCACGCCGACGTGGTGCTGATCTCCGGTCACGACGGCGGGACGGGCGCGGCGGCACTCTCGTCCATCCACCACGCTGGTACGCCCTGGGAGATCGGGCTGGCCGAAACTCAGCAGACCTTGGTGCTCAACGGGTTGCGCGATCGGATCGTCGTCCAGTGTGATGGGGGTCTGCGCACGGCGCGGGACGTCGTCGTCGCCGCGTTGCTGGGGGCGCAGGAGTACGGGTTTTCCACGGCGCCACTGATCGCGGCCGGCTGCGTCATGATGCGGGTATGTCACCTCGACACCTGCCCCGTCGGAGTAGCGACGCAGAATCCCGAACTGCGAGAGCGATTCACCGGCCGGCCGGAGTACGTCGAGAACTTCTTTCGCTTCATCGCCGACGACGTACGACGTTTGTTGGCAGAACTGGGGTTTCGAAGTATCGACGACGCTCTGGGCCACGCAGACGTATTGGAAATGTCTCCGGCGGTGGCGCATTGGAAGAGTCGCACGTTGGACCTCTCACCACTCTTCGACGTTCCGGCCGCGCCGACCGGCGCGGCCTACCCGCCGTGTGTCCCTGTTTCGAGCGAACTCGAACGCACCCTGATCGAGTGCGCCGCGAACTCACTCGAGGACGCTCGACCCGTGCATATCGAACTGCCAGTACACAATACGGATCGGGCGGTGGGGACGAGGCTGGGCGCAGAGGTGACCAGACGCTACGGCGCCGTCGGGCTACCTCAAGGCACCATCGACGTCGTGCTCAGTGGAACGGCAGGCCAGTCACTCGGTGCGTTCCTGCCGCCCGGCATCTCGCTGGTCGTCGTCGGCGATGCAAACGATTACGTGGGGAAGGGGCTCTCCGGTGGACGAATCGCGCTTCGGCCGAGTGAGGACGCGCCCTTCGTGGCGGAGGATCAGGTGATTGCCGGCAATACGCTGCTGTACGGCGCTACGAGCGGTGCGCTGTATGCCAGGGGGCGTGTCGGGGAACGATTCGCAGTGCGCAACTCGGGCGCGGTCGCTGTGGTGGAAGGCGTCGGAGACCATGCGTGCGAGTACATGACCGGGGGTCGCGTCGTCATCATCGGTCCAACTGGTAGGAACCTTGCTGCGGGAATGTCGGGCGGAATTGCCTTCGTACTCGACGTGAAGGCAGAGAAGGTCAACGGCGACATGGTCGTTCTGGAGCGGCCTTCGGCGGAAGACTGCAGTCAGCTGGTCGAAATTCTCGGCGAGCATTTGGCTGCGACCGGCTCGCCCGTGGCGGCAAAACTTCTCGACGACTGGGTTGGCCAGAGTCCGAGATTCACCAAAGTTTTGCCTGTCGACTACCGGAAGGTCGTGGAAGAGAACGAACTGGTGGAACCGGCTCATGCCTGACGCACGCGGGTTCCTCAACGTGAAACGATCCGGCTCACCGACCAGATCGACCGATGTGCGTGTCGGCGACTGGGCGTCGGTATACGAGTCGCTGGATCCCGTCGTGCGAAATCGAGACGTATCTGCACAGGCCTCGCGTTGCATGGACTGCGCTGTGCCGTACTGCCATTCGGCCGACGTGGGGTGTCCGCTCGGCAATCTCATTCCGGAATGGAACGACCTGGTTCGGCGTGGACGGTGGTCCGAAGCCTCGGAGAATCTGCATTCCACCAACAATTTCCCCGAGTTCACCGGACATCTGTGCCCCGCACCGTGCGAAACGGCGTGCGTTCTCGCACTCGACGGCGAGCACACGTCGGGGGGTGTCACCATCAAGCGCATCGAACAGGCAATCGTCGACAACGCCTGGGAGTCGGGTTGGTTGGGGCCGCAGGCACCGGTAGTTCACAGCGGAAACCGTGTTGCGGTTGTCGGTTCGGGACCGGCGGGACTGGCCGCGGCTCAACAACTGACACGAGCCGGACACAGTGTCACGGTGTTCGAGCGGAGCGATCGGATCGGGGGACTGCTTCGCTACGGAATTCCGGAATTCAAGTTGCCCAAGGCCCTCATCAACCGGCGGCTGGAACAACTGACCGCCGAGGGGACCAGATTCGTCACCGACTGCGCCGTCGGAGTGAACGTGAGCGCGCACGACCTCTCGACGGAATTCGAGGCGGTAGTCCTGGCGGTCGGGGCTGACCGTGCCAGAGACACAGACGTACCGGGTCGTAGTCTTCGCGGAATCCATCGTGCGATGACGTACCTGCGTGCGGCCAACCGCAAATGCGAGGGTGACGGAGCCTCGAGCATCTCGGCGCGAGGTAAGAACGTCGTGATCATCGGTGGCGGCGACACGGCCGCCGACTGCCTCGGCACGGTGCATCGCCAAGGCGCCCTCTCGGTGACGGAATTGGATTACCACGTCCCACCTCCGGCACGCCGCGATCGAGATCGCGACCCATGGCCGTTGTGGCCGCGGGTCCTACGCAGCTCGCCGGCAGACGAGGAGGGCAGTGACAAACGATTCCGATGGGCGGCGCAGGAATTTCTCGACGACGGTGGGGGTGCGGTCCGCGCAATCCGGATGGTTCCGGTAGCCGTGTCACGAGCGAAGGACGGACAACGGACCCTGGTGGAGACCGGCGACGCGACGGATCTGGTGTGCGAGATGGTCCTGCTCGCTCTGGGTTTCGACGGCGTCGAAACCGCCCCACTGCTCACCGACCTTGATGTCGGCACCGATCCACTCGGCAGAATCGAGTGTGATGTCGGGTGGCAGACCCGGACACCCGGCGTATTCGTCTGCGGCGACGCGCATCGCGGGGCGTCGCTGGTCGTTTGGGCGATTGCCGAGGGACGGTCGGCCGCACGTGCCGTCGACGTGTTTCTCACAGGCGAGTCGGCGCTTCCGGCTCCGGTTCATCCAAAGGCATTTCCGCTGTTCGTGAGCTGACCAACTGAATCGAGTAAGTACAGAAAGTGCAGGTCGCAAATGCCGGATAGAAGTGCGGTGGGGTAGCGACTAGGCTCGAGCCGTGAACCGACGGACAAAAATTGTATGCACACTTGGACCTGCGACAGCTTCTGGCGACCGCATCCGTGAGCTCGTGGAGAGCGGCATGGACGTGGCGCGCCTCAACTTCAGCCACGGCGAGCATGCCGATCACGAAGAAAACTACATTCGCGTCCGCGCCGCGTCGGACGCCACCGGAAAGGCCGTCGGTGTTCTCGCCGACCTTCAGGGGCCCAAGATTCGCCTCGGCCGATTCAAGGACGAGCGGACCACCTGGGCCAACGGTGAAGAGGTTCGTATCACCGTCGACGACGTCGAGGGAACGCACGATCGCGTCGGGACCACGTACAAGGAATTGGCGCGCGACGCCAAGGCCGGCGATCGACTGCTGGTCGACGACGGAAAGGTCGGCCTGGTCGTCACGTCCATCGACGGCAACGACGTCGTCTGTCGGGTCACCGAAGGCGGTCCGGTCAGCAACAACAAGGGCCTCTCACTGCCCGGTATGAATGTCTCCGTTCCAGCCCTGTCGGGCAAGGACATCGCCGACCTCGAGTTCGCTCTCAAGCTGGGTGTCGACTTCATTGCACTGTCCTTCGTTCGCTCACCGGCGGACGTCGAATTGGTTCACGCCATCATGGATCGAGTCGGGCGCCGCGTTCCCGTCATCGCGAAGCTCGAGAAGCCCGAGGCCATCGACAATCTCGAGGCCATCGTGCTCGCGTTCGACGCCGTCATGGTCGCCCGCGGTGACCTCGGTGTCGAGTTGCCGCTCGAGCAGGTCCCGCTCGTTCAGAAGCGCGCAATCCAGATTGCTCGTGAGAACGCGAAGCCGGTCATCGTCGCGACGCAGATGCTCGAGTCGATGATCGAGAACTCACGTCCCACTCGTGCAGAGGCATCCGATGTCGCCAACGCCGTTCTCGACGGCGCCGACGCAGTCATGCTCTCGGGCGAGACTTCGGTGGGCAAGTACGTCATGGAAACCGTTCGCACCATGGCCCGCATCGTCGAGGCCGTCGAGAACGAATCAACCCGTGTCCCACCGTTGACCCACGTCCCGCGCACCAAGCGCGGAGTCATCTCGTACGCAGCACGCGACATCGGCGAACGTCTCGACGCCAAGGCCTTGGTTGCGTTCACTCAGTCCGGTGACACGGTGCGTCGACTGGCTCGTCTGCACACGCCGCTGCCGTTGCTCGCCTTCACACCGCTGCCCGCGGTGCGCAGTCAGTTGACGCTGACGTGGGGAACCGAGACGTTCCTGGTCGATGCGGTGGCCACCACCGACGAGATGGTGCGTCAGGTGGACAGTGCGTTGCTCTCCCTCGGGCGGTACGTCAAGGGTGACCTCGTGGTCATCGTTGCCGGATCCCCTCCGGGAACTGTCGGTTCCACCAACCTCATTCACGTCCACCGTATCGGCGAAGAGGACCACTGAGTGACCCACGCGAACGCGTCCACCGACCTCGGTACTCTTCTCGGTCTGTTGGATCTGGAGCAGATCGGTGACGACGCGTTCCGTGGATACCACCCGAAACAGGTAGGTTCGCGGACGTTCGGCGGTCAATTGGTGTCTCAGGCACTGATGGCCGCCGGACGGACTGTCGACGGTGATCGCCCCATCCATGCCGTGAACGCCCATTTCATTCGGGGCGGAGATGTGAAGGCGCCTATCGAGTACCGGGTGGAGCGTCATCGTGACGGGAGGGCATTCGCCAACCGTCAGGTGACTGCCTATCAGGGTGAGAACGAATTGTTCGTGATGCTCGCGGCGTTCCAGGACTCCGGCAAGGGGCTCGACCATGCTGTCGAGATCCCGGATGTTCCACTTCCGGAGTCGTTGCCTCCCATCGGCGATCATCTGGTGGGGTACGAGGAAAAACTGCCGCATTTCAGCGCGGCGCTCAAGCCGATCGACATGCGGTACGCCAACGATCCGGCGTGGATCCTCAAGGGCACCGGCGAGAAACTCAACCACAATCGGGTGTGGATGCGCCCCGACGGTGATCTGCCGGACGATTCGCTCATTCACGCTGCGACGCTGGCATATTCGTCCGACACCACCGTACTCGATTCGATTCTGACCACTCATGGTTTGTCCTGGGGTCATGATCGTATCGTCGCGGCGACGGTCAATCATTCGATCTGGTTCCATCGCCCGTTCCGGTTCACCGACTGGGTTCTGTACGCCACCGAATCGCCGGTCGCCGCAGGTTCGCGCGGTCTGGCAACCGGACGGTACTTCTCGGTGGAAGGACTGCTGTTGGCGACGGTGGTCCAAGAAGGAATGATCAGGCATTTCCCGCGTAAAGGGGAATGAGATGCGGGCCCGAGACTGAACTCGGGCCCAGAATCAAGCAGACTTGCGATATTGCGGTGAGAGTTCGTCGGCGCGGTCCCACGGAGACCAGTCGACTTCGCGTCCATCGAGTTGGGCCGCAACAACTTCCAAGCCCGCGTGCCAGCCGGCGGCGTGGGCGTACGCGGACTCTTCGTCTTCCATCGTGTGGGTGAGGGTCAGCCAGCAACCGCCGGTGCCGTCCGGTGCCAGTTCCCAATGCAGAGTATCTGCGTCCCAGAGGAATTCGAGAATTCGGTGCGGGTGGACGCTGATGACCGTCCCGCGCGTCACGTGATCTGCGGGCAGTCCGAATCGCTCGACTTGTTCCGGGGTCACCTTGAACAGCAGATCCGCGCCTGGAGTGAGATTGAAATCGACGTCCGCCGGGAACCAGGCGTCGAGGTACTCGCGTTCCGTTATCACTTTCCAGACCTTGTCCGGTGCGTGCGGAATTGCCAGTTGGAAGCTCAGTGACACCCGACCGTCATAGGTCAGGTTTATCTTGCCGTTGTCCATCGGTGCCTCCAATGCTTGGTGCCCGTGCGGTTGCCCCCATCGTGCCATCTAATTGCTTGGGATGGAATAACTGCAGGTCAGATCGTTACCTATTGATAGGTTATGTCGATTTGTCTCGTTTTGAGAGCGGCGTTCCGGATGCGTTTCGTGGCAGTGAGACAAACGCGCGGTACGCTGACCAAGCACGACTGGCGCGGGTGGGAATTACCACCGGGGAGTGCACATCGCGAGGCATCGACCGCCTGGGTGCTTCACACATCTTGTGTGAAGGGGGATTCATGTCTACCGAAGATCTGTCTACTGAAGATCTGTCTACCGAAAATCTGCCCAGCCAGAACGTGGCCGCTCGAATAATCGACGGACGCGCAATTGCCGATGCTGCGCTCGCGGACCTGTCAGTGCGCACGAGGCAGTTTCGTGATGAGACGGGGCACGTTCCTTGCCTGGCCGCCGTCATCGTGGGAGCGGACCCGGCCTCGAAGGCGTATGTACAGATGAAGGCCAAACGGTCTGTCGCCGTCGCAATGACGTCGCGGACGGTCGAACTCCCGGTGAGTACAACCACCGAAGAACTAGTCGACGTGCTGAGAGCGTTGTCGGCGGACCCTTCGATCGACGGCATACTGCTGCAACACCCGGTGCCAGGCCACATCGACGAACGGGTTGCGTTCGATGCCATCTCGGCCGACAAAGACGTTGACGGCGTTACCTCGGCAGCGTTCGCGGCAATGGCGTTGACCGGTGGGGGATTCGAATCATGTACACCGAGTGGCATCCTGCGCCTGCTCGACGCCACAGGCGTCGAACTCTCCGGGAAGCATGCTGTCGTGGTCGGCCGGAGCCCGATACTCGGATTGCCGATGGGAATGCTCCTCCTGCGTCGAGGCGCAACGGTGACGTACTGCCATTCGCGAACCGTCGGGCTGGCCGCCCACGTCGCTTCGGCAGACGTCGCTATCGCGGCCGTCGGTGTTCCGGAACTGATCAAAGGGGCGTGGATCAAGCCGGGGGCAGTGGTGATCGATGCGGGGTACAACGAGGGCAACGTCGGAGACGTGGAGTACGCCGCTGCGCTCCCACATGCCGGTGCGATCACACCGGTGCCGGGTGGCGTCGGCCCCATGACGGTTGCCGTCCTGCTGGAACAAACACTGGCAGCAGCAGTTCGAGCAGCGGAAGTTCGGGCATGCAGTGAGAGTTCGGGCATGTAGTGAGAATCATGACAGTCGTGTTGGACCGGACCCAGCAATCGCCTCGGATCGATTGTGAGACCTCGGTTTCGAGACGGAGTATTCATCCGCCCCTCGATAACCGAATTACCGCGTCGAGCACCGCTGCGCTGGAATGGCTGAGCTGAGCGCGCAATTGGGTATTCGACAGTCAGCTGTCTGCCGTGGGGATGTCGATCATCAACTGGGACGGTGAATCGGATGTCGATACGGTGTATGCCGGATGGATGTCGACCGTGCCGACAAACGACTGCAGGATCGCACTGTTCCTGGCCGCACTGTCTATGCGCGTGATGTTTTCGCCCTCGTGAGATACGGAGTTGAGCGACGAATCCGATTGGACTCCCATCAGGTCGACTTGAAGTATCGATCGACTTCCGACGTCCACGACTGTGCTGTCACCCGCTCGGATTGCTTCGCTGACGTATTCGGTTTTCCAGAACACTGATCCATTTCCGTCGAATCGGTAGGTGATTCGGGTGAAACCGTCGTGATCGGTTACGTCGATCTCGGTCACGTCGACGCGCGGATTCGGTGAAGGGATCTCCGTGTCGTTCGGGAACGGAGCAAGCGTGGAGATCTCGGTTGGTGGGGCATCGATCGGGGGAGTGCCGACCTGAAGGGTGCCTGTCTGTGTTTCAGCATCGAGGACGGTCTGGGTGGAAGATTCGCCTGCAGTGTTGGATTCGCCGGCCGTGTTGGATTGGTCGTCAGTCTGACACCCGGTGAGCAGCGCGAAAACAGATATGGCTCCGAGCAGAGCAATCAGGCGACGACCGTTCATTGATCGAATCTAACTGCGGTCGATCTGGGGTACAGCCGAATGCCGAAACCTTGCGGTACGGCCAACTGCGGCAGGTGGTGCCCTCGGTGAGACTCGAACTCACACTGGACGGGTTTTGAATCCGTTTCCTCTGCCAATTGGGATACGAGGGCTTGTTGCGATGACTACATTAGAAGATGCGATTTCAATGTCAAACACCGGTACCCTCTAATCGTTCGCGTCTCGTGTCGGGGCGGTTCGATGGAGGAGGATGGTGGCCATGAATTCGCCGCAGCCGCAAGGCAATCAGCTCGCACCCCGTCGTGTTGTCGTCGCTGAAGACGAGGCGTTGATCCGCATGGATCTGGTCGAGATGCTCCGCGAAGAGGGCTACGACGTCGTCGGTGAGGCCGGTGACGGGCAGGTTGCGGTGGAGTTGGCCGAGTCGCTCAAGCCTGATCTGGTCATCATGGACGTGAAGATGCCCAGGAGAGACGGCATCGACGCCGCTTCGGAGATTGCCGCCAAGCGGATCGCTCCTGTTGTCATTCTCACAGCGTTCAGTCAGCGCGAGTTGGTCGAGCGCGCACGCGATGCCGGCGCCATGGCTTACTTGGTCAAGCCGTTCTCGATCAGTGACCTCGTTCCCGCTGTCGAATTGGCGGTCAGTCGTTTCCGCGAGGTGACGGCGCTCGAGCGTGAGGTCGCTGATCTTTCCGACCGGCTCGAAGCACGCAAGCTGATCGAGCGAGCCAAGAGTGTTCTGATGGTTCGCCAAGCGCTCACCGAACCTGAGGCGTTCAAGTGGATTCAGCGCGCCGCGATGGATCGGCGCTCCACGATGAAGGCGGTCGCACAGGTCGTACTGGAAACTCTGGGCGGTGAACCGGACGCTTGAGCAAAGTGTCCGGGTTATCCGGCTGCACTGAGTGGCTGCGTCGACCGTCGAAACGTCGCGCAGCGCTACAGCCGTGTAAACACTGTGCGCCTTCAGATAACAGTCAGGTCACAGGGCTTTCTTGAAGGATCGCGAAACGGTTCCAAGGTCTAGCGTCTGATCCCACAGCGAGCGCCAGTTCGGGTGGCGCGAGCACCGGCTGATCTTAGGAGCGTGGGATGGCTAGACGAACACTTGTGCGTACTGCTGCAGTTCTCGGCGCGGCATCACTGGCACTTGCAGGCTGTAGCTCGGACAAGTCGGATGACTCGTCTTCGAGTGGCTCTACGTCCGGCGCTTCCGCCGCGACGACATCCGTCACGACTGATTGCACCCCGGAGCAGGCCAAGGCCGGCGCCACCCCGTCCACGGAAGCGCTGCGTATCGGTACGCTTCTTCCCGATACAGGCAGCTTGTCGTTCCTCGGGCCGCCGATGGTCGCGGGCACCCAGCTGGGAGTCAACGACGTCAATGCTGCCGGAGGCGTTCTCGGCCAACCGGTCCAGCTGATTCCCGGCGATTCGGGTGACACCACAACGGACACCGCCAACACCACCGTCGACCGTGAATTGGCTGCAGGCACTCAGGTCATCGTCGGCGCCGCGTCGTCTTCGGTCTCGCTCAAGGTGATCGACAAGATCGCCAGCGCAGGCGTCGTGATGTTCTCGCCTGCCAACACCTCGGACCAATTCGTCTGCTACCCCGACAAGGGCATGTACTTCCGCACCGCTCCGACGGACGTACTGCAGGCTCAGGCCGTCGCACAGCTCATTTCGGACGACGGTGGTCAGCGCGTAGCGATCATGGCCCTCAACGACCCGTACGGGACGGGTCTGGCGGACAACATCGAAAAGAATCTGATCGATTCGGGCGTCCCCTCCGATCAGATCGAGAAGATCATCTACGACCCGAACGCGCAGTCGTTCAACTCCGAAGTCGATCAAGTCAAGAACTTCAATCCGGATGCAGTGGCATTGGTGGGCTTCGAGGAGTCGGCGAAGATCATCACGCGCATGCACGAAGTGGGCATCGGCCCGTCGGACGGAATGGCGATGTACGGCGTCGACGGCAACATGGGTAACGCGCTCGGCGAATCCGTGGCGAAGCCGTTGCTCGACACCATGCAGGGAACCACGCCCCTGACGGACGTCGGAGCTGCCTTCCAGGATCGTCTGAAGGCTGTGAACCCCTCTCTGATCGACTTCAACTACGCCGGAGAGTCGTACGACGCGGTGGTGATCTCAGCGCTCGCTGCCGAGCAGGCGAAGTCGACGGCCGGTACCGACATCGCAGCCAACATCAACAGCGTCACCGAAGGCGGCACCAAGTGCACGTCCTACGTCGAGTGCCTGCCGTTGGTGAAGGCGGGAACCGACATCGACTACGACGGCATCACCGGTGAGTTGGACTTCAACGATTCGGGAGAACCGTCCATCGGTTCGTACGGAAAGCTCAAGTTCGGCCCTGAGAACACGCTGACCACAGAAGGATTCGTGGTGGTGGGCAAGTAAGCAGCCAACGAGAATGGGCCAGGGTCGAGAGACCCTGGCCCATTCTCGTGTCTGTCCTACTTCTCTTTGCTTCCGGCGAGCGTTCCCAAGTACAACTCGATCACCTTGGGGTCGTTCATCAGATTGGCGCCGGTGTCGGTGTACGCGTTCTTACCCTGATCGAGTACGTAGCCGCGGTCGCAGATCTGAAGGCAGCGGCGCGCGTTCTGCTCGACCATGATGACCGAGACACCCGCAGCATTGATCTTCTTGCAGCGGATGAACACCTCGTCCTGGAACATGGGGGACAGGCCCGCGGACGGTTCGTCGAGCAGCAGCACCGACGGATCCATCATCAGGGCCCGGCCCATCGCGACCATCTGGCGTTCGCCGCCGGAGAGTGCGCCGGCCTTCACCTTTCGCCGTTCACTCAGAAGAGGGAACAGTTCACTCACGAAGGCGAATCGTTCCGCGAATGCCTTGGGACGCAGATAAATGCCCATTTCGAGGTTTTCTTCGATGGTCAGAGTCTGAAAGACGTTCTGTGTCTGAGGGACGTACCCGACTCCCTTCTGAACGAGGACGTGAGCGGGCGCAGACGTGATGTTGTCCTCGCGTAGGGTGACCGACCCTTCGCGTACCGGTATCAGTCCGAACAGCGATTTCAGGAGTGTCGATTTGCCTGCGCCGTTCGGTCCGATGATCCCGACGATTTCCCCTTCCTTCAGGAAGAAGTTGCATTCACGCAGGATGTTGACGCCGGGAATGTAGCCCGCGACGAGGCTGTCGGCGCGGAGTAGGGCACCTGCCGACAGTCGCTGATGCTCCTCGGCCGTCGCGGCGAACTCTGCAGGCGTCAGTGAACGTGCGTGGTTCTCGCTCATGGCTTCTCGTGCCTTCCGCGCGGTTCCTCGGGACTCGATTCCAGCGTCGCGGCGAGATCGGCCGGAAGGCTGTCGACGTCGGGTTCCGACAGGTCCCCGCCCGACTCGAGGGTTTCGACCTCGGCTTCAGCCAGGGCGGCGGCCAGAACGGCCGTCTCGCCCACCGGATTTCCGTTGTCGTCGAACTCGAGGGCCTGGTCATGGTGGCTGCCCAGATATGCGTCGACGACGGCTGTGTTGGACGAGAGTTCGTCCGGGGTGGATTCGGCGATAACGCTGCCCTGCGCCATGACCACCACCCAATCGCTGATATCCCGGATCACGTCCATGTCGTGTTCGACGAACACGACCGTCATTCCGTCGTCGCGCAATGATTTGATGTGTCCGAGCAGGCTTTGCGTCAGAGCAGGATTGACCCCCGCCATCGGTTCGTCGAGCATCACCACCGAGGGCGAGGTCATGAGTGCGCGAGCCATTTCGAGCAGTTTGCGCTGCCCACCGGAGAGTGAACCGGCGAGGTCGTCTGCCTTGGTGTCGAGTTTGAATCGTGCGAGGAGTTCGTTGGCGCGTTCGGTGATCTCGCGTTCCTGCCCTTTCCAGATCCACGGAACGAGGGATGCAAAAATGCGTTCACCTCGTTGGCCGGTGGCACCGAGACGTACGTTGTCCAGCACGGTGAGTTTGGAGAGCGCCTTGGTCAACTGGAACGTCCGTACCACTCCTTTCCTGGCTACCTGGTGGGGATACATGCGGCCCAGCGATTGACCGTCCATCGACCACGTACCGGTGTCCGGCCGGTCGAATCCGGTGAGGAGGTTGAAGAGCGTCGTTTTTCCGGCACCGTTTGGACCGATCAGACCCGTGATGCACCCTCGTTGAATCTCGAGGTGATCGACGTCGACGGCCTTGAGACCGCCGAACGTCCGCGAGACGTTGTCAGCGACCAACACCGGGTCGGGTTTCGCCGATCCGGGAAGGTGAGGAACGTCGGCAAAGATCTGTGCTCTGGTATCGGCGTCAAGCATTGAGTTGCACCTCCCGCTTGTTACCCAGTATTCCCTGCGGTCTGAAGACCATCAGGAGAGCAATCATCAATCCGAGCAGGACATATCTGGTGGCCCCGACTTGCTGTTCCGTGAGTGAAAGCAGCGGATTTTCGCCGGAGATCGCCTGACGCAGCAAGGCATCAGGGATGGCGAGGAGGAACCAGAACAACATTGCGCCGACCACCGGGCCGAATACCGTTGCCGCCCCGCCCAGAATCAGTGCGCCGAACGCGAAGAACGTCTGCGCGGTCGAGTAGAAGTCCGGGTTGATGGACTTGGTCTGCAGGGCGTTGAACACACCGGCCAGGCCACCGATCACGCCGCCGAGAACCAGAGCCTGCATCTTGTACACGAAGACGTTCTTGCCCAACGATCGCGCTGCGTCCTCGTCTTCGCGAACCGCCTTGAGGACGCGCCCCCACGGACTGTGCGTCAACAGGTAGACAAATCCGCACAAGATCAAGACCAGCGTCCACCCCACGACCATCGACCAGAGGTCGTCTCCGTAGAACTTCACGCCGAGAAATGAGTACTGCTTGGCCGAGTCGAAGGGGCTCAGTGCGGTGAACGGGTCTGCGAAACCGAACAGGCCATTGGTGGAACCGGTCACCGAATCCGACGCGGTCGAGCGGAAGATCAGACGCAGGATCTCCGAAGCGGCGATGGTCACGATGGCGAGATAGTCGGCGCGCAGACGCAGCGTCGGGATACCGAGCACGAGCGCGAGGAGCCCGGCTGCGGTAAGTCCGACGAGGATGCCGAGCCACAACGGCTGGTCGTAGGTCACGGTCATGATGCCGACGCCGTAGCCGCCGAGGAGGGCAAAACCGATCTGACCGAAGTTGAGCAGTCCGGCGTAGCCGAAGTGCAGGTTCAGCCCGATTGCCAGCAGTGCGTAGAAGATTGCCGACGGCCCGATCAACTGGGCGAAGGAAACCTGGAAAGCTCCCATGATGTCCATGTTCGTCACCCGATCCTTTGTCTGGATCCGAGGATGCCCTGGGGGCGAACCACGAGGATCACGATCAAGACGAGAAGTCCGCCGATGTATTTGAGATCGGGGTTGATGATGAGCGTCGAGAGTTGGACCAGAAGTCCCACGATGACGCAGCCGAGTAGCGCCCCGTACGCGGTTCCCAGACCACCGAGGGTGATTCCGGCGAACATGAGCAGCAACAGTTTGAAGCCCATTTCCCACTGGACGCGTCCGCCGAGTTCGGAGATACCGAACAGCACACCGCCTAGGGCGGCCAGTCCGCCGCCGAGACCCCAGACGAACATGATCACGCGCTCGACGTTGATACCGGACGAAGCGGCGAGATCACGATTGTCGGAGACGGCACGCATGGCCTTTCCGATGCGAGTCTTCTGCAGAAGCAGTGCGACGCCGACCAGGACGACAAGACTGACGATCATGACTATCGCGTTGGCGTCGGTCAGTGCGATCGGGCCCCAGTTCTTCTCGACCTGGCCCTGGTAGTCGTGGAACGGTTCGGCGCGGTCGGAGAAGAAGATCAGGATCAAGTAGCGCAATGAAATCGCGAGACCGATCGAGACCACCAATTGCGCGATCAACCCGGTCTTGCGCTTACGCAGTGGTTTCCAGACGATTCCGTTGGTCAGCAGGCCGATGCCGATGCCGACGAAGATCGCGAGGATCGTGGCGGGAATCAGCGGAACGCCGAAGGACGTGTTGATCACCCAGGCAGCAACGGCTCCTAACGTCACCATCTCGCCGTGAGCGAAGTTGGTCAGGCCAGTGGTGCCGTAGATCAGGCTCAAACCCACACCGGCGATCGCGATCACGAGGCCGAACCGCAGACCGTCGACCGTCGTGCGGATCAGCTTCTCGCCGAAGCTGACATTCGAGGCGGTACGTACCTCGCCGAACGAGAAGATCACGGTGTTCGCGCGGCCGGCCACCACCTCGCGTTCGACAGCGGCTTGCACACTGACCCCGTCTGGAAGTGTGTCGGCAACGATCTCGAAGGTGTAGGTGCCCGGTGCCACGGCCAGTTCCCAACGGCCGTTCGATGCCGATTCTCCGGTGGCGACTTCCGTACCGGAAGAATCGAGCGCACGGACGGTGACGCCCTCGAGGCGTGTGCCGCCGTTGTTGAGATTGCCGCTGACGGGGACAGCGTTGTCGGGAACCGGTGCTGTCGGTGTTGCGGGTGCTGTCGGTGTTGCGGATGCTGTCGGGGTCGGCGGTGTAGGGGAAGTGGTCGGTTCCTGAGCCGAAGCAGTTCCGGCCAGGCTGAGTAATGCGAAGAACGTCAGTAATGCAAAGGCCAGTAGTCGGCTGAGTGTCGCGAGGGTCTGCCGTTTCACTACGGGTGGGGCCACGTACGTCCTCCGAGCGGGTCGGGAATAGCGCGTCTGGACAAAGGTGCCGCGCAGCACAGGGATTGTTTCGTTGCTGCGATTTCCGGACTCTAACGGCTCCGTTCGCTTCAGATGGGGTTCTGCGATTTCCGGGATGTTTCGGTTCCGTATCGAAGGCCGAAGGCTGCATCAATTGTCCGATTCTTATGTCTGTTCCTGCGTAAACAACGGCGAAGGCGTCGATGTCGGTCGCGATCCCTAGACTGATGAACCGTGAGCCCCGCAACCACAACTCGGTCCAGCACGTCCACCGCTTCAGCCGGCACCACCGGCAAGGCGGACGATCGCCCTCTTCTGATGCTTCTCGACGGGCATTCGTTGGCATTTCGCGCCTTCTATGCGCTGCCTGCAGAGAACTTCAAGACACACAGTGGGCAGGCCACCAACGCGGTGTACGGCTTCACGTCGATGTTGATCAACCTTCTTCGTGACGAGCAGCCCACCCACTTGGCCGCGGCTTTCGACGTGTCGCGTCAGACGTTTCGCGCCGACCTGTTCCCCGAATACAAGGCGCAGCGCGCGAAGGCTCCGGACGAATTCAAGGGCCAGATCGACATCACCAAGGACGTTCTCGGCGCGCTGGGCATCCCGGTCATGGCCGAGGAAGGTTTTGAGGCCGACGACGTGATTGCCACGTTGACCACGCAGGCGGAGGCACTCGGGTACCGGGTTCTCGTCGTGACCGGCGACCGCGACTCGCTGCAGCTGGTGACCGACAACGTCACTGTGCTCTACCCGAAGAAGGGTGTCTCGGAGCTCACCCGATTCACGCCGACGGCCGTCGAGGAGAAGTACAGCCTCACTCCGTCGCAGTATCCGGATTTTGCTGCCCTGCGCGGCGATCCGAGTGACAACCTCCCCGGTATCCCCGGCGTCGGCGAGAAAACCGCTACCAAGTGGATCCGTGAGTACGGTGACCTGCAGGGACTGGTAGACAATGTGGACAAGGTCCGCGGCAAGGTGGGCGACTCACTACGAGAGAACCTCGCGAACGTCCTGCTCAATCGTCAGCTCACCGAGATGGTTCGCGACGTTCCGTTGCCGTACACGCCCGAGCAGTTGGTGTTGGCCCCGTGGGACCGCGAGAAGATTCATGCGTTGTTCGACGATCTCGAGTTCAAGGTTCTCCGCGATCGACTGTTCGCGACCCTGTCGTCGTCCGAGCCCGAAGCAGAGGAAGGGTTCGAGGTCAGCGGCGACGCACTTGCCCCGGGTGCGGTTGCCGCGTGGCTCGACGCCCACGCGCGAACCGGTGAGCGTCACGGCGTCACGGTGCTCGGAACCAGAACTCCGTTTGCCGGCGACGTCACTGCACTCGCGATCGCGGCCTCCGACGGTGAATGTGCGTACATCGCGGCGTCGACGGCAACACCGGAAGACGAAGCAGCTCTCGGTGATTGGCTCGCCGATGCATCGCAGCCGAAGGCGCTGCACGAAGCCAAGTGGGCGATCCATGCTCTGCGTGGGCGTGGTTGGACGCTCGGTGGACTGACCAGCGACACTGCTCTGGCCGCGTATCTCGTCCGGCCGGGCCAGCGCAGCTTCAATCTCGACGATCTCTCGCTCCGCTACCTCAAGCGTGAACTGCGCGCCGAAACATCCGGCCAGGAACAGCTTTCACTGCTCGACGACACCGAACAGCTCGATGCCGAAGCAGCCGAGACCGCGATGCTCAGCGCTCAGGCCGTTCTCGACTTGGCAGCTGCACTGGACACCGAGTTGGAGTCGATCGAGTCCAAGTCGCTCCTCTCCGACATGGAACTGCCGTTGACGATCGAGCTCGCTCAGATCGAGGCCACCGGCATCGCCGTCGACAGCGCGCATCTGCACGATCTTCAGAGCCGTTTCGCCTCCCAGGTCGCCGACGCCGCAAACTCCGCGTACGAGGTGATCGACAAGCAGATCAACCTGGGTTCGCCGAAGCAGCTGCAGGTGGTCTTGTTCGAAGAACTCGACATGCCCAAGACGAAGAAGACGAAGACGGGCTACACCACCGACGCCGAGGCGTTGCAGGGTCTGTTCGACAAGACAGGACACCCGTTCCTCGAACACCTTCTCGCGCACCGTGATGCGACGCGCATGAAGGTGACCGTCGACGGTCTTCTCAAGGCCGTGGCCGAAGACGGTCGCATCCACACGACGTTCAACCAGACGGTTGCCGCGACCGGGCGTCTGTCGTCGACCGATCCGAACTTGCAGAACATCCCGGTGCGAAACGACGCGGGGCGCGAGATTCGCGACGGATTCGTAGTCGGGCAAGGGTTCGACGTTCTGCTCACTGCCGACTACAGCCAGATCGAAATGCGCATCATGGCGCACGTGTCAGGCGACGAGGGACTGATCGAGGCATTCAACACCGGTGAGGACCTGCACAGCTTTGTCGGCTCGCGCGCATTCGGAGTTCCGATCGAAGAGGTCACTCCTGAACTGCGTCGCCGGGTCAAGGCGATGTCCTACGGTCTGGCCTACGGGCTCAGTGCCTACGGATTGGCGTCGCAGCTGAAGATTTCGACCGAAGAAGCGAAGCAGCAGATGGATGCGTACTTCGCTCGTTTCGGCGGCGTGCGGGATTACCTCCACGCGGTGGTCGAGCAGGCACGTAAGGACGGCTACACCTCGACGCTCTACGGCCGTCGTCGCTACCTGCCGGACCTCAACAGCGACAACCGTCAGCGTCGTGAGGTGGCCGAACGGGCTGCCCTGAATGCGCCGATCCAGGGCACCGCAGCCGACATCATCAAGGTCGCGATGATCAATGTTCAGAAGGCTCTCGCCGAAGCCGGATTGAAGTCGCGCATGCTGTTGCAGGTGCACGACGAATTGGTGCTCGAAGTGGTCGCCTCCGAGTTGGAGGAAGTCACCGCACTGGTCAAGGACAAGATGGCCACAGCCATCGAGTTGTCGGTACCCCTGGATGTTTCGGTGGGAACCGGTCGAAGCTGGGACAGCGCGGCTCACTGAGTCGGCGTCAAGACAGTCTGGCTACGAAAAGAGCGCGCTCCGAATCGAATTCGATTCGGAGCGCGCTCTTTTCGCTATTCAGCTGAAGCGGTCTGCTCTGCGATCTGCTTGCGGACCTCGTCCATGTCGAGTGCCTTGACCTGAGTGACGAGCTCTTCGAGTTGAGCGGCGGGAAGAGCGCCGGCCTGGTTGAACACGAGTACGCCTTCGCGGAAGGCCATGATCGTGGGGATGGAGCGGATGTTCGCGGCCGCTGCGATTCCCTGCTCGGCCTCGGTGTCGACCTTGGCGTGAACGACGTCGGCGTGCTTCTCCGAAGAGGCTTCGAACGTCGGTGCGAACTGGCGGCACGGGCCGCACCAGGAGGCCCAGAAGTCCACGAGGACGACGTCGCTGCCGTTGATCGTTTCGTCGAAGTTCTGCTGGGTGAGTGTCTGGGTGGCCACAGGGGTCCTTTCCATTGTGCGGGCTGTTGGTGTGTGCAACGCCCCGGAACCGCTGATTCTTCCCTGAGCCGATTTCAGCTTGCGTTCTCGGTCGCCCGAAACGTCCGGCGGTAGGCCTGGGGCGTGGTGCAGCGAAGCCGGATGAAGTGCTGGCGAAGCACGGCGCCGCCGCCGAAACCGACGCGTTCCGCGATGACATCGACGGAGAGGTCCGAATTCTCCAGGAGTTGCTGGGCGGCCAGTACTCGCTGATCGCTGAGCCAGCGGGCGGGAGTTGTTCCCGTTTCCGCTTGGAAACGGCGGGCAAATGTGCGAGCGGACATGTTCGCTCGGGCCGCGACCATTCCGACAGTGAGGTCGAGGGCGAGATTCTCCGTCATCCAGTCGAGGAGTGGGGCAAGGGTTGCACTCGGCGTCGAGGTGAGGGGAGTGGCGACGTACTGGGCCTGCCCACCGTCACGGTGGGGTGGCACCACCATCCTTCTCGCGATGCCGTTGGCGACACGAGAACCCTGTTCCTTTCGCACGATGTGCAGGCACAGATCGATTCCTGCCGCGGTGCCTGCGCTGGTGAACACCGGATCTTCGTCCACGTACAACACGTCCGGATCGACCTTGGCTTCCGGATACGTCTGGGCAAGCCTCTCTGCGTGCCGCCAATGCGTCGTGCATCGCCTTCCGTCCAGTAGTCCAGCCGCGCCGAGGACAAACGCTCCGGTGCACAGGCTCGCCACCTTGGCGCCCCGGGCTACGGCCTCGTTGAGTTTCACCAGCAGGGGATCGACACTCGAGTCGGGACTCGGTGAGCACATGTACGCGTCGCCGGCGTCGTAGGTTCCGCCGGCGGAAACGACGATGAGGTCGGCGTCGTCGAGAGAATCGAGGTTGTACGGAACATCGATGTTGTAACCGAACCGCGTTCGGATCGGGCCCGGAACTGCGGCGATCAGCGAGAAGTCGTACGTGGGGAGGCCGTCGTCGGATCGGTCGAAGCCGAAGACTTCACATGCCACGCCGAGTTCGAACGCCTCGGTCATCGGCATCAGTGGGACCACCACTTTCGCGAGCATCTTTCGAGTGTGACAGAAAAACGGGAAAGTGGCAGAAAATCGTCCAAGTCTGGCTTTTCTGCCACTACTGCCACGTGGGACATTCCGTCAGGCTGGACACATGGCAATCATCGTCGTCAGCCTCTTGGTCCTAGTGGTCCTGAACGTACTAGCTCTTGCCGGCCGAACGCCCGACACTCGTCACGACGTCAGTCCGCACGGAGACTTCACCCTTTGAGGGCAAGTCTGGCCTTTCAATACACCGCAGCTGCGGTTGTGTGGGGAGCCAGTTTCCTCTTCATGAAGATCGGGCTCGAAGGTCTGTCCTTCACGCAGGTAGTTCTGTGGCGCTTGGTCTTCGGTGCGCTCGCGCTGGTTCTCGTGTCAGCGGTCAGCCGGATCGGCCTACCGAGGGAATTTCGTGTCTGGAAGCACCTGGCTTTTCTCGCAGCGACGCAATGCATCGTGCCGTGGCTGCTGTTCAGTTGGGCGGAGCAAAACATGTCCTCGGGACTCGCGAGCATCTACAACGCCACCACGCCACTGATGACTATGGCTGTCTCCCTTGCCTTTCTGCCGGGGGAGACGCTGACACGATACAAGTCGCTGGGGTTGCTTCTCGGATTCGGTGGGGTGCTGATCGTGTTGGCGCCGTGGAATCTCGGCGTTGGCGGAAGTGTGAGTGCTCAGGTCGCTTGCCTGGGAGCGACTGCGTCGTACGGGATTTCGTTTGTCTACCTCAGGCGTTTCGTGCTTCCTCTCAGCATCGACACTCGTACGGTCGCGCTTGTGCAGATCAGTATCGGTGCTTTCGTGATGGTTCTGGCCTCTCCGGTCGTCGCAAACACGCCGATGCACCTCACGCCGGCAGTTGTACTGTCGATGATTGCTCTAGGCGCACTGGGGACCGGGCTCGCATTCATCTGGAACACCAACGTCGTTCAGGGGTGGGGGCCGACTGCGGCGTCCACCGTCACTTATCTCAGTCCAGTGGTGGGCGTCGCTCTCGGCGCAATAGTCTTGGACGAAAGCGTTGGCTGGAATCAGCCGGTTGGTGCGCTGGCGGTGATCGCGGGAATCCTGGTGACCCGATGTGCAACCCGCTCTGTCACACCGGCGGTGTCAGTAACCATTCCGTCTTCTGTTCGCCGTCCCAGCGCCTGATCCCGCCGCTGCGCCCTTGAATCACGTCGGTGCCGAGCAGGGCGATAGCTTCACCCAGACGTGCAGGTTCGACGCGTCGGGCGAGCGTCACATGAGGCGTCCACGCGCCGGGCTCGACGTGGGCGGGAAGTGCCGTCGAGCCAACCGTTGACTCGGCTATTTCTCGGTGCAGGTGAAGGAGTGCACGCGAAGGAACAACCGAGCGCGCCAAGACCATCTGCTTGCCGCCGAACACGACGTAGCCACCCAGCCGGACCTCGAAGTCCGGGGCCGAGAAGCGCCGCACCAACAGTTCGTCGATCTCCGCGGGGATCTCACGGGCGACGAACAGCGTGATGTGCGGACGGTTGGACGGGCTGTGATGAGAGGCCTGACTCGGTAATCCGGCGTCGGCGAGTAGCTGCCATTGTGCTCGCACTGCCGACTCACTCACCGGATCGAGGAGCAATTCCACCGACTGGACCATGGTGAGCAATGATTGCCTGATGACAGGTGCGAGCGCAATCGGTACTCCGGCCATGCGGCTGGGACTCATGCACGGCGACGGAATCGGCCACGAAATCGTCCCGGCGACACGGCAGATCGTGGATGCGGCGCTGTCATCGGTTCACGCTCCGCCCGTCGAGTGGGTCGAGCTTCCGCTCGGGAGTACGGCCATCGACACTCACGGCACGCCAATTCCCGACGAAACCATCGATGGGTTGGGGCAGCTGCAAGGCTGGATCCTCGGACCCCATGACAGCGCGTCGTATCCCGAGAGGTTTCGCGGACAACTCACCCCCGGCGGCGTCATCCGGAAAAAGTTCGAGTTGTTCGCGAACATCCGACCGGCAGTAGCGTTCCCCGGCGTCAAGGCGATGGTCCCCGACATGGATCTGGTGATCGTCCGCGAGAACACCGAGGGGTTGTACGCGGATCGGAACATGGCAGTCGGCAGCGGCGAATTCATGCCGACGCCAGACATCGCCCTGGCCGTCGGTGTGTTCACCCGCGCTGCATGCGAACGGATCGCACGCACTGCCTTCGCGTTGGCGTCGCATCGGCGCAATCACGTCACGATCGTCCACAAGGCCAACGTCCTGACACTGACCACCGGCCTCTTCCGCGACGCCTGCCGAACCGTCGCCGCGGAGTACCCCCACGTAGTCGTCGACGACGAGCACGTCGACGCGATGGCGGCGCACCTCGTTCGACGCGGCGGAGACTTCGACGTCGTGGTGACCGAAAACATGTTCGGCGACATTTTGTCGGATCTGGCGGGCGAGCTGTCCGGTTCACTCGGAACCGCGCCGTCGATCAACGCTTCCGAGACGCAGGTCATGGCTCAGGCTGCGCACGGTGCAGCACCCGACATCGCCGGGAAGAACCGGGCGAACCCGACGGCACTGTTCCTCTCGAGTGCGATGATGCTCGACTGGCTCGGTGATGCGCGCGGAGATCGGTTGTTGTCTGCGGCGGCACGCCGCATTTCAGACGCGGTTCGCACGACCATCGCGTCGGGTATCGCGACCGCCGACCTCGGCGGTTTGGCATCGACCAGCGAATTTTCCGAAGTCGTGTACGCACACACTCTGCGTCGCTGATTCTTGTACGACAGGCCGGAATCTTGCGAAGTCGGCGACGGTGGAACTCCTGCCGTAACCTACCGTTCGACTGAATTTCGGATGGACGTTGCAAGTGCGGCGATCGACGAGTGGAGAGCAGAGTCGTGGTCGATGAAAACGCACGGGCACCAAGGCCACGTGGCGTGGGTTATGGCTCGAGCAGTGGCGGGCGTATCCGCACCAACGTGGTGCGAGTCCTGTTGGTGGGCTTGATCGTCGCACTGTGCGGCGGATGTGTCACCAACAACGAGGGTCTCGTTCCGGAAGGGCCGCCACTTGATGTCCAGAAGGTGCCCGAGATCGCCGCACTTCTGCCGTCCAAGGTCACGGATTCGGGCAAGCTGCAGGTCGGCGTCAACATTCCGTACGCGCCAAACGAATTCAAGGACGCGGACGGCAACATCGTCGGTTTCGACGTCGACCTGATGAATGCCGTTGCCGCCGTGCTCGGTGTCGAAGCTGTCTTCAACCAAGCCGACTTCGACAAGATCATCCCCGCTATCCAGTCGGGAAGCTACGACCTCGGCATGTCTTCGTTCACCGACTCCAAGGAACGCGAGAAGACGGTCGACTTCGTCACGTACTACAGCGCAGGTATCCAGTGGGCGCAACGGCCGGACAAGCCAGTCGATCCGAACAACGCATGCGGGCTTCGGGTGGCGGTGCAGACCACGACCACCGAGGACATCGACGAGGTGCCTGCCAAGAGCGAGGTATGCGTGGCCGAGGGCAAGCCCCCGATCGACAAGATCAAGTACGACAGCCAGGACGACGCGGCCAACGCGCTCATCCTCGGTCGAGTCGACGCGCTGTCCGCTGATTCGCCAGTGACCGGCTATGCGATCAAACGGAGCAAGGGCCGGATGGAAGCTGCCGGAGAACCCTTTGATTCGGCGCCGTACGGCTGGCCGATCGTGAAGGGTTCCGCCCTTGGGCCCGCTCTGCAGCAGGCAATGCAGTACCTGATCGACAACGGCGTCTATCAACAGATCGCGCAGACCTGGAGTGTCGAGGCCGGCGTCATCGAAGTATCCAAGATCAACGGCGCGGAAAGCTGATGAACATGACAACAACTGAGACCGGCGATCCGGTGCCGATCAAGGCGATTCCACTACGCAGACCTGGTCGTTGGATTGCCGCGGTCGTCGTCGTGGTCCTCTTCGGACTGTTCGTTTACGGCGCGGCGACCAACGAAGCCTTTGCATGGGGGACTTACGGTCAGTATCTGTTCGACAAACGGATCTCCGCTGGTGCGTGGACAACGATCCAGCTGACGGTGCTGGCAATGGTGATCGCGATCGTCCTCGGTGTGATTTTGGCAGTCATGCGACTTTCTCCCAACCCGGTGCTTCGTGCCGCGGCCTGGGGCTATCTGTGGATCTTTCGAGGAACCCCTGTCTACGTGCAGTTGGTCTTCTGGGGCCTGTTCCCGTCGATCTACAAGAGCATCGATCTCGGTATTCCCTTCGTACATCAGTTTGCGCACATCAATCTCCAGGACGTGCAGGCAGCGTTTCTGTTTGCGGTGATCGGTTTGGCACTGAACGAGGCTGCATACATGGCCGAGATCGTCCGTGCCGGCGTGAGTTCGGTCAACGAGGGCCAGACCGAAGCATCTGTTGCATTGGGTATGACGTGGAGTCAGACGATGCGCCGAACCGTTCTACCGCAGGCGATGCGCGTCATCATTCCGCCGACCGGTAACGAAGTCATCAGTATGCTCAAGACCACCTCGCTCGTGACGGCGGTCCCTTACAGCTTCGAGTTGTACGGTCGAGCGCGCGATATCTCGGGCGCCAACTTCGAGCCGATTCCCCTGTTGATGGTGGCGGCAACGTGGTACCTCGCGATCACGAGTCTGCTCATGATCGGGCAGTACTACGTCGAGCGTCACTATTCGAAGGGCGCAACCCGAGCACTGACCACACGCCAGCTTCAGGCACTGGCCGACGCGCAAGGAAAAGCTACGGTAGTGGAAACGCTTCCGGATACCCCCGGAGGAGAACGCAAATGACACCCATGGTGAAAGCAGACCGAGTTTGTAAGAACTTCGGCGCACTGGAGGTCCTGAAAGGGATTTCGCTCGAAATCGACCCTGGCCAGGTCCTCTGCCTGGTCGGTCCGTCCGGGTCGGGCAAGTCGACGTTCTTGCGCTGCATCAATCACCTCGAGCAGGTCAACGCCGGCCGACTGTACGTCGACGGCGACCTGGTGGGTTACTCGGAGAAGAACGGCAAACTGTACGAACTCCACCCGCGAGCAGCGGCCAAACAACGCCGCGACATCGGGATGGTGTTTCAGCACTTCAACCTGTTCCCGCACCGCACCGCTCTCGAGAACATCATCGAAGCGCCGACGCAGGTGAAGCGCGTCAGTAAGAAGAAGGCTGTCGAACGAGCGAAGGACCTCCTCGATCAGGTCGGGTTGAGCGCCAAAGCCAACGCCTACCCGGCCCAGTTGTCGGGTGGTCAGCAGCAAAGAGTTGCCATCGCCCGCGCTCTCGCGATGGACCCGAAGCTCATGCTGTTCGACGAGCCGACGTCCGCGCTCGACCCCGAACTCGTCGGTGAAGTTCTCACTGTGATGAAGCAATTGGCCAAAGAAGGCATGACGATGGTGGTCGTCACCCACGAGATGGGTTTCGCCCGCGAGGTCGCAGATCAGTTGGTGTTCATGGACGGGGGAGTTGTGGTCGAGGCGGGCGAGCCCCGGGAACTCCTGGCCAATCCGCAGCACGATCGGACCAAGGCGTTCCTGTCGAAGCTGCTGTAGCCGTCAGGGTTTGACGGCGCTGAAAATTGCAGTGCCCGGAAAGAGTTGGCCGCGCAGGGGACTCCACTGTCCCCATTCGCGGTCCAACCACTCCGGCCATTCGGGCTCGATGATGTCGCGCACCTGAAGTCCGGCCGCGACGATCTCACGAACCCGGTCGCCGATGGTGCGGTGATGCTCGACGTAGGTGGGGACTCCGTTGTCATCGACCTCGACATACGGAGTGCGGTCGAAGTACGGGAGGGTCGCGGTCAAGCCCTTCGGCCCGGGATCGTCGGGGAAGATCCATCGGATCGGATGGTTGACGGCAAAGACCCACGATCCGCCGGGACGCAGAACCCGGGCGACTTCGTTCATCACTCGCTGCGAATCGGCAACGAACGGGACGGCGCCGAACGCAGAACAGACGATGTCGAAACTCTCGTCGGCAAATGGCAGGAGTTCCGCACTTGCCTGAA
>NZ_JBJURM010000026.1:0-92192 GCF_046097995.1 Rhodococcus sp. 5A-K4 | reverse complement strand
GGGCTCTCCGATCTTACGAATGACCGGATCAAACCCGCACCTAAGAAAGTAGGACCACCATGAACAACGAGATCACCACCATTGTTGCCCCAGTCGCACGAGCAGGAGCCGGTGCAGCAGTAGCCGGATTCGTACTCGGAACCCTGATCGGCTGGCTGTTCCTTCCGGACGCGATGAAGCCGTGGCAGCTCGGCATGATCTTGGCCTTGGTCTCCTTGTTGCTGGTTCTCCTCTGCGCTGCCCCCTACGTATGGCGCCGGTACAGCGGGCAAAGCTAGCAGCGCAATCCCTCGCGTTAGGCGCGGGATCCATTGAGTGGCTCCTGAAAGGGCGTCACTACTTTTTCGGGGGCATCCTGTGCCGCCGAGTATGAACGGCGTACCGACACCGCCGCACAGAACGCCCACGACACTTTGTTCTGATCCGAGCCACATCGAGTCGCCAGTCTGCCTGCAAGCGGACATCACGGACCCAGTAGGGACGAACAGGCCGCTATTTCTTCAGGAACCCGCCGATTGCGGCGACGATCAACACCAGACCGGCGCATCCGGGCAGGGCGAAAATATAGTCCAGAACTGGCACAGACAGATCGAAGGCAGCGAGGAATGCAACCGGGGAGATGAGTAAGACACCCCAGAAAAGCCATCTCAGATTGTCGTCGACAATGAAGCGGGGCGCACCGAGATCAGCCCCTCTCGATATCGAACGAGCAGCCGAATTGTAGGGCCGCACAGCACCCTTCGCGTCGAAAGTGAACAATGCAATGCCATTCCCCGCAGCATATTCGTCAGCGTGCGACGAGTACCCACCCAACGAGAAGAACAGCATCGACCTTCGATGATCGCGCCCCCGCGCACCATACAAGCGTTGAAGATCCGGGCGCCCGACCTGCGATTTGTGCATCTTCACCTGGGCAATCGCTCTCGACGACAGCACATCGATGCCGCCGTCCGGTCCCCCTGGTGTCGCCCGCGCGTCGGTGAACCCCATCTTTCGCATAGCTGAAGCCATCGCCAATTCAGCCTGTTGATGAGAGAGAGTCACGACAGCAGCGCCTCCTGATAAGTGAAATCCACTTATACACGGCCAGTCTGACATCTAGGAGCAGTTAGCCTGCCACCAGACGGCGGTCAAAGCCACTTCATGAAAATCAAATTCAGGTGCGGTAGATCCTGCGGCAGGATCACCATGAGGGGAATTCCAGTAGATGCAGCCAGCCTTTTCTTGTCGTGCATCTTCGCTGCGTACTCAGGTGACGCCATCATGCCGGCGGCTTCGACCATTGTTCCATCGCTGAGCTGCCAGTCTGCTCGCCGTCGGCCGGATGCGTTGTATTTAGGGTGGGCGGGCCATAGTGGTTCGGGCTGGTGCGCAATTCCATTTCGGGTCATGAAATTATCGATCTCGCACTCGAAGAGTGACCTGCACCAGTGCCCATCCGCTGCCCGCTTCTGTGTGCCCCGATATTGAATTAGCGACTCGCCACCGAAACCTGCGGCGTCAACATAATTGGCCCATGGATTGAGCCCGAGCCGTTTCAGATTTCCCTTATAAGGCAAGGCCATTTTGGCCGCCATGACGTTGTCTCGCTGGACGTCGGGAATGTCATAGGGGACGGATACAGTGGCTTCCCAGAGGGTAGGCACGAAACCTGCCACGTTCACGTAGTGCTGAAGCGCCGCGATCGCCGTCTCTTGGGTGTGTGGCCAGGTTGGCCACACACCCAAGTACGTTTCGCTACACATCAAACACCAGCGGGGTGGGCCGATATAGGTAACTTTCCAGGGAGTTATGGCATTCAAATGTGTGCGACCGCGACATAGAGGGCACCGGCGCTCGCGGAAGCGCTGCAATGGCACATCCTTTCGGTTTCGCCCGAATGCAATGACAGCGGTATTCGGGGCTTTGCATTCGACCATTCGTCCTGTGTCATAGCCGGTGGCTTCTACCAGGGGTTTGCACACGTCTTCGAGCTCGGGGAAAGCCTTAGCGGCGTGATCACCGAAGACATGCGGTGTGTAACCGCCGAAGGTTTGAGCCAGACGGGAGTAAAGCGAATCAGCCGCATCCGGCCATATCCCCGGTGGAAGTTGGTCAGCTGTGGCGCTCAGGTCTGGGGTGCCCCTGCCCTCAGGACCGGGGGAGTTGGACCAGATGGAATCGTAACGACTGCCGGAGATTCGCTCCCTGCGAGCCAGCATTTGGTCAAATCCAGGCGGGAGAATCAACCCAGCGTTGTTTCTGCCTGCGCGGGCGCCGCTATCGACATGTGCCATGCAGAGAGGGTAGCGACCTGCATTTTTCCGTTGCAGAGCCTGAAGCTACGGCAGCGCGTTCGTCGTCTATACGGCGCCAGCTTACTGGACGCATTCCAATTCATCCCCCTCTGATGGAGGGAGAAACCCCACCGCTTCTATTTTAGACTGGTACTAAATAGAGTATGGTCACAGCAGTCGAGTAGAAGGCAAAGGGGAGGGCAGAGCGGTGACCATTTCGTACACGGGCAGCGATCCGATTCAGAGCGCGGGAAAAGCGCTACCGATTCATCGTCCGATGAACGCCGGACACCGCCAGGCGCTCGCCCAGGTGGCGCGCGAGTTCTACGAGCGCACCGACCCGGACGCCGAGACCGATTCCCTGGCCTCGAACATCACCGTCGACGACGGAGACCTCATCTGGCACAGCGGCGGCGGCCACGACATTCTGTTCACCATCGTCGAGGTCTACGGCGAGCACGTGGTCCGCGCCATGGAGAAACGGTCGGGGTCCTGGGTTACCGTCACAGACCAGTGGGTCGACCCGAACAATGCGGCCAGTACAGCCGCAACGATCTGGCAGCTCATATCGCTGGTGACGAACACCAGCACTCCAACAGAGGGGGAAGAAAAGTCATGACTATCGAGGTCCATTTCGTCGGTGACGGCCCGGTTTCTTCGATGCGCTACTACCCAGACGCGGCGAGGCTCGACCAATTGGAGAGTTATCTGAGCAGAATCGCCGAGGGTACGGGCAGCGTTAGTGAATTCGATCGAATGATCGGCTACTCCGAACTCGGAAACTCCAACCGCCTGCGGACCGTGCTCGTCGACAATTGCCTTGAGCAGACCCATGGCGTCAATCTCGATATCGAACATCCGATTGTCGCGATGCTGGAAGATCGAGGAGGTCTCGAGCTGACAGGCGATCACCTTGAGATAGTCCAAGCGCTGCCAAGGTCGTTCAATATCACCGTCCCGTGGTCACAGATTGTCTCGGTTAACCGTTTCGCGACCCGCAAAGCAGTACCCGCCGACGAGTGAGCCAGTGCCCGGGGTACCTAACACCCGCTAGAGAGGTTGGTCCGTGATGGACGGCAACAGTTTCGCCATCGGAGTTTTCATCGCATTCAACGTGCTGTCCGTCGCGGGCGGGTTGTTCTGCGCACGCCGCTCGTACGTGCGTCACCGCCGACCCCTGCGTGCCTTCATGGCGGGTATCGGAGGGTTGTTCATCGCGCCGGCCGTGCTGATGGTGTTCGTCGCTCTGGCTCGTCCTCAGGTGCGTGGTTAGCGTCCCGCAAATTTGATAACGATCGGTACTTATCGCAGGTCAGGGCACGTTTTTGTCCCTACTGTGTAGTAAAATCGACCTCAGAAACTCCCCGTTTTCGTGCGGAGTTACGCCCTGGATGGGCGCAGTCGAGGAGGTCGAGTGGCACGCGAAGACGTCAACCAGGGCGCGTTCGAATTCGAGGAAGAAGGAGCAGACAATGGCACCCGTGAACGAGGAAACAGCGGGACCGCTCAGCGAGGAATCGACCGAGGCGGTCGAGGGGATCGACGTGACGATCGCGGACGAGACATTCCGGATTCTGGTGGAGTGGATCGGGCTGGACAAGGATTCGAGCGCGGACCGGGAAACGATCGATCGGGAAGCGCTGCGACTGCAGGGACTGACCGAGGTCGCAGCTCAGCCGCTGGAGCGGCAGGCGAGCGAGCAGTGGAGCCAGTCGAATCCGGGCAAGACCCCGACGTACTTCGACGTGGTCCGGGCGAAGGAAACAGCGTGGCGGGCAGCGCGGGAGATGGTTCTCTCCCAGGAGCTGTACTCACAGGTGACACCGCAGATCGTGGCTCAGATCGACCAGCTGGCGCAGGAAGCGGACAGCGAGATCGACGCCGAGCAGACCCGAGCGCGGGAAGCACACGACCCGGATCGGTGGAAGAGCCTGAACGTCGCCCCGCGACCAATCGCCGGCAAGATCGTGCACCGGGTCTGGCTGGAGAAGCCAGCGTGGTTCCGACAGTTGGCGAAGGCGCTGGTAGCGCAGCGGATCGAGGACGATCAACGCGTTCCGATGACCGCGCTCGATCCGATCGCGGACGAGTTGGCCGAGATGATCGAGAAGGAAATCCGGCTCAACCCGCCGAAGGATCCGAACGTACCGTTCTAGAGGCTCAAGATCAGTGGGCGCGTTCAAGTCTCGCCCTCGAAGAACTCGAACTCCAGGGCGACAAGCTCACCAAACGGCTCGCTGCAGCGCAGCGCGCTCTGGCGACGGCACGCGAGCGCGGACTCCCCGCCGGCATCGAAGCCAATCTCGCCAACGTCGCCCGAATCACCGGGCGACTCGACAGTCTCCGGACGCAGTGGCGGGTCCAATTCGCCGACGAGAACCGATTACGACGCGAAGTCCAGGCGCTCGGTGTGGACCCGCACGCTGTGCCTCGCGCCCTGGTCCAGGAAGTGTCCGGAGCCGATCGAACCCCGAAACCGAGCTGGCGCAGCGAACCGATCAGTTCCCGACAGGTCACCAAACTCGAAGAACTCTCCCGGCAGGCAGGCAAGCCGTTCGAGGTAGACCTGACGATCACCAAAGGTGAAGCGCACGATCTGATTTCGTCCATCCTGAGCGGCAACCTCAAGGAAGTTCAGCTCGTCGGACGCCCCCAAGGGCCACTACTCAACCCGCCGATCACGCCCACCGTGCAACCGCAGGTGGAACCGGAACCGGATGCAGCACAAGCAGATACCGCCGAAGCGGACATCGCGCTCCCGCCCATCCCTGAGCCTGCCGACCCCAAAGCCGAGGTCACGGCACGGATTCTGGCGATGCTCGCCGAACCGGACGCCGATGCGGACCTGCGCGCCGATCCGAACATCAACACCGCCGAACAGTTCCTGGCGTGGGCCGAGGGACACTTCACCGGCAAAGCGCAGGTAGCTCTGGCGGATCTGATGACCGATCGCCGGTCCCTGACCGACGAAATGTTCCTGGCCTGCCGAGGAGTGCTTCTCGATCGCGCCAGCTGGCATGAACTCGGTACCACCGCCGCGCAGGCGTACTGGCAGACCCGCACCGAAACCCCGGTGGAGAACCCGACGATCACCGCCGTCGTCGAGGCGGTCGTCACCGCACGTGAGAGCGACGAGCGTGAGGTCACCGAGGATTACCTCGAAACCGCGCAGCACGCCGCACAACAGGTGATCGAGGCAACAGAAACCGGCGTCGAGGACACCAACGACGAGGTAGCCGCACAGAGCGAGACCGCGATCGCCCAGCGGGAAAACCAGCTCGAAGCGTTGCAGGAAGCCCTGGACCTGGGTATCGCACCCGAAATCGACGACTGGGAAACCCGCGCCTACAGCCTGTTCAACCCCGATACGCCGCTCGACCTGCCCTATCCGGACTCCGATCCAGGATTCAGTGCCGCCCGCCGCAAGCTCAAAGGCGAAACAGCCCGCAGTGCACTCGATGCACAGTGGTGGCGAGGAGCCCGGCGCGCACAGAACGAGGCCGTCGCCGCCGACATGGAGCAGCTGTTCCAGGAGGCCGCGACCTCACCCGAGCTGATCGCGTCCACCGGCGGCCGCGATGCCCGCGCCGCCAGTTACGCGCACGACTACCGGAAAGTCTTCGCCGAGGTCATCACCGCGCTAGCGGAGAACGGCTCACCGCAGCGTCAGGCCGCAGCTCAGCTGATCAACCAGCTGCCCGAGGTCCACACCCCGGAATGGTTCACCGAAACGCTGGTCACCGCCTGGGAGGCCAACCATGCCGCCGAGCTGACCTGGTCACCTCAGGTCGAGGCCGAGTGGAAGAGCTGGATGCACGACCATCTCCTCGAAGATCCGGTCATTGCCACCTGGGCGGGTAAACCTCCGGTCACGCGGGACTGGATGCTCGGAGCGGGCATCGAGGTCGCTTTCACGGTGCTCGCCGAGGAGCGACCCGACCTTGTCGACGCAACGGCCGACATCCCCAGAGCCGCCCTCGAAGCGGAATTGCGCAGCGACGTCGTTCCGAATCTGTACCCGGCCGACGTCAAGGCGGAAGATCGCCACCCAGTGTTCGAAGAAGGTAGCGCGTTCAGCACACACAGTGCCGCGATCCGGCTGCGCTCGAAGAAACGGTTCTCGATCGAGTTCTTTCCCTCCCGAAACTTCTGGGAGTACCGGTTCGACAGGAGCTACAACACGTACTCCAGCGGCCGAGACCACCGTTTCGCGCTGGGTCGCGTACTCGAAGCAGCCAAACTGCCGATCCCCGAGTGGATCGAACGCGCCTACCGTCCGGTCGACGTAGCACACAAGCAGGTCCTCGCGACCGCGGTGCTCCTCGCTCGTGGACACGAGTTGTACTACATCAGCGCGCACAGCGCCCCGATGTGGAGCAACGGAAACAGCAGTTTCAACGCCATCGGATCGTCCCTGCAGCGCTTCGCCCGCCGTCAGGTTCTCGACGATCTTCGCCGGATGCACCCGGCCGAGATGTCGTTGCTCGAGGCCCAAGGCTTCGACATGGACTGGACCTTGCTGCACGAGGTCGACAAGCCGCTTTTGGAGGCGATGCACGCCGAAGGTGTTCCCGCCCAGCCGATGTTCGGTAACGATGTCATCGCCGGGGTAGCCGGGGCGGTCATCGTCGGTGACCCCGAGGGCACACACATCGAGCTCCGCCAGCCGGGATTCGGCTGGGACGGGCCGGTCACCCTCGACGGCCAGCACTACGGAGGAGTCAACACCTGGCGCGAAGCCATCGACGAGGCCCGCCAACAGCTACCTCGTAAACGCGCCGCAGAGAACCAGAGCGCACCGCTCCAGTCGCAGGTGGAGACCACATCCGAACGGGCAGTGGAGAAGACCACAGAGGTCGAGCCCGAACCCGAACGTGCCACCGGCACCGATTCTGCCGTCAAAGCGGACGCGGAAGCGGAAGTCGAGACGGACGAGGAAACCGCACCGGTTCCGCCGGCGGAAAGTGTTGTCGCCGACGACGGTGTGCTGATCGTTCCGGAAGAGCTGCACGGCGAACCGATCACCAGCCCCCTGTGGCGCAACGGCGGTTTGGTCCAGGCCCGCAAGGAATCCGGCGCAACGATCTGGATCTCCCCGGAGACCGCCGCCGAGTACGGATACCAGCCGACGCAGGCAGTGGCCGAAACCGACGCCGCACCGGTCGTCACGGTCGAGGAGACCGCAGACCTCGAGACCACAGTCGAGGAACCACAGCCACAGCTGCAGGAGCCGGCCCCTGCGCCGGTAGAGGCAGGTGAGGACTTCGCACTCGGCACCGAGGTACTGGTGCCTTCCGGCGCGAAAGCCCGAGTACGCGCGAACATCGCGGCCGCGCAACTCGTGACCGAGCTGACCGAGCAAGGACGTACCGCCACCGCAGCGGAGCAGGACGTTCTGGCTCAGTGGTCCGGGTGGGGCGCCGTCCCGGAGGTCTTCGACAACCGACCCCGCTTCAAGGAACGCTGGGCGAGCGAACGCGCCGACCTTCTCGCTGTTCTCGGTGAACGAGGTTTCGCGCAAGCCCGCGAGACGACCCTCAACGCGCACTACACCGACCCGTCGATCGTCGCCGAACTGTGGCGATCGGTCGAACGCGCCGGATTGCCCGAGAATGCACTGATCCTCGAACCCGGTTGCGGTGCGGGGCACTTCGTCGGAACCGCACCGGCCGGGGTGAACATGGTCGGCGTCGAAATCGAACCGATCAGCGCCCAGATCGCGCACCAGCTGTATCCGTCCCAGCAGATCCGTAACCACGGATTCGAGCGAGCATTCGCCCCCGACGAGACCTTCTCCGGAGCGATCGGCAACGTACCCTTCGGCAAGCACGGCGTCCCGGACCCGATCCACAACGCCGACGGTCACTCACTGCACAACCAGTTCATCCTCAAATCCCTGGCCCTGACCGCACCCGGCGGCTACGTCGCGGTGGTGACCTCTGCCTACACCTCCGATGCCCGCCGGCCCGATGTCCGCAAGAAGATCACCGCCGACGCCGACCTGGTCGGAGCGGTCAGGCTGCCCACCGGCGCGTTCGACCGGCAAGCCAAGACCGCCGTCGTGACCGACGTGTTGATCTTCCGGCGCCGCGAGGCGGGACAGGAGCCGACGCGGGAGACCGCGCAGTGGGCAAGCGAGGCGAAGAACATCGCTCTCGATGTCCGCGGCAAGGAAGGCGAGGAGAAGAAGCGGGCGGAGGAATACGGCCTCAACGCCTATTTCGTCGAACGCCCCGAGCGGGTCCTGGGCACGTTGGCGCTCGGACACGGAGCGAACGGCAACCGCAATCTGATCGTCGAGGCGAACCTGCGGGCACCGTTGGCGCAGCAGCTGCGCCGCCAGCTCGACCCGATCGTCGACCAGGCCCTCGAACAGGGACTCGGATTCACCGCACCCGCGCCGACGAGTCAGGTCGCCGAAGCGTTCACCAGCGCAGGGTTGCTGACCGACGCCGGTCTCGAGTCCGCGACCATCGAACCGGGAACCACCCGATTCGACGAGGTCAAGGGACAGTTCGAGCAGTTCAAGATCGGGCAGGGCTGGACGTACGTCAACTGCACCGGCAAGGACAAAGCCGAGCAGTGGAAGGTACTCATCGCCCTCGGTGAGACCGTCATGAACATCACCGACGCGAGCCGCTCGACCGAGTCCACCCGCGCCGAACGCGATGCCCTGCGCGCCCAGCTGAACAGTCTCTACGACGGTTATGTCGACCGTTGGGGGCCGATCAACCGGTTCACCCTCACCGAACCAGCGCCGCTGACCGAAAAGAAGATCGCCGAACGACTCGACAAGGCGATCGAACGGTGGCGCATCAAGATCGGCAAGGCCGAAGCCCGCGAGGAAGGTCTACCCGCCGATCAGGCCCGTCCGTACACCGGACAGGTACCCGAGGACATCCTCGAGGAAATGCAGGAAAAGGCCGCGACGGAGCCGGTTCCGCAGAAGAACCAGAGCCACCTCAAGGGCGCCATTGCCCGCGATCCCCGTGTGGGCATGGTCCTGGCGATCGAGACGTTCACCTCCCGTTTCGACGGCACCGACGCCGAGGCCGGCAAGTCCACGATCTTCACCGAGGACACCACCCCGTTCAAGGAACGCGCCGAATCGGCCGAGCACGTCGACGAGGCGATGGCGATCAGCTTCGACGAGCTCGGCTACATCTCGCCCGAGCGGATGGGGGAGTTGCTCGACTGCGAGGTCGGCGATGTCGTAGACCAGGCGCGTGGGCGCATGTTCCCGTCCCTCGATCAGCCCGGGGAGTGGGAGTTGGCGGAAACGTTCCTCTCCGGACACGTCCGCGACAAGCTCGCTGCAGCCCGGCGGCTCGCTGCCGAAGATCCCGAGCTGTACGGCGGTGCCGTCGAGGCGTTGGAGCGGGTCGTGCCCGTCGACGTCGATCCGGCGAACATCGGCGTCCGGCCGGGTGCGGCGTGGGTACCGATGGAGTATTACCGCGAATTCCTCGTCAAGGAGTTCGGTCTCGATCCCGCCGCGCTGACCACCGAGTTCGACAAGGTCTCCGGCACCTGGAACTTCAAGACCGAGCAGGACAACCGCCACGTCAACGCTGCCCGCGGCTACACCGACAAGTACGGCAGCTCCCGCTTGGCCGGTGTCGACATGTTCAACCTGATCGCCAACAACCGTGCGATCCAGGTCCTCAAGACGACGGAAGAAGAACTACGGTCACCCAAGCCGCGGTTCCATCCGGAACTGACCGCAGCGGCACGCTCGAACGCGAACGCGCTGCAGGAGCGGTTCGCGGAATGGCTCTGGTCCGACGGTGACCGCTACGTCAAGCTCGCTGCCACCTACAACGAACTGTGCAACTCGTTCGTCAAACCGAAGTACAGCACCGAGTTCAAGTCCTTCCCAGGTCTGAACCCGAAGTTCACGCCGTACAAGTATCAAACGGCCGCTGTACAGCGGTTCCTGCATGACGAGACGATCCTTCTCGATCACGTCGTCGGCGCCGGTAAGACACTGACGATGACGATTTCCTGCATGGAAGCCAAACGGCTCGGGCAGGTCCGTCAGCCGTGGGTGGTGGTTCCGAACCATCTGCTCTCGCAGTGGGGCAAGGACGCCCGCGAGGCGTACCCGAACGCGAAGATCCTCGTCGCGTCCGAGCTGGACGGCATCGAGGACCGGCAACGGTTCATCGGCCAGACCGCAGTCGGGGACTGGGACATGGTCATCGTTCCGCAGTCGGTGTTCGGGCTGGTGGCGATGAAACGAGAAGCGCAGCTCGAATACCTCGACAACGAAATCGTCGAGATGCGGGTCGCGTTGGACGCCGCGAACGCGAACGGATCCGAGTTCTCGGTCAAGCAGATCGAGAACGCGATCAAGGCGACCACCAAACGCATCGACGCGATCGTTGCTCAGAAGTCCTCCGACGAGGGTCTGAGTTTCGAGCAGTCCGGTTGCGACTTCCTGTTCATCGACGAGGCGCACGACTACAAGAACCTCTCGCGGCCCTCGAACTCCGCCGATCTGTCGGTTCCCGACGGGGCGCAGCGTGCCACCGACCTGGAGATGAAAGCGCAGTTCCTGCGCAACCAAGCCCGAGAACGCAACGCGAGGGCAGGGAAGCCGAATGCGCCGGCCAAGGCGATCGGGTTCGCAACCGGCACCCCGATCACCAATGCGATGTCCGAAATCTGGGTGATGACGAAGTTCCTGCGCCCTGATCTTTTGACCCGGACCGGGATGGGCCGCATCGACAACTGGGCCGGCACCTTCGCCAAGCCGGTCACGGCCGTGGAAATGAACATCACCGGCACCAAACTGCGGATGGTCACCCGCATGGCCGAGTACGCGAACGTCCCTCAGCTCGTGGCCATGCTCGACCAGTTCCGGGACGTGGTGACCTCCGACCAGATCGAGGTGCCGCTGCCCGAACTCGACGGGGGAGTGCCGACGATCCTCGAATTCGACCAGGGACAGGACGTCATCGACTTCGTCGCCGACCTCGACGAGCGCTTGGGCAACGTCAAGGGCGATGCGATGCACATCGACAACTCCCTCAAAATCTCCACCGACGGCCGCAACGTCGCCATGCACCCACGCTTGGCGAACCTGCCGTCACCGCCACCGGAGAACTCTCGCGTCGAGGTCGCCGCCGACGCCATCTGGGACGTTCACGCCGAGAACGCCGACGTGTTCATTCCGGCCGACAAGCACGGCCCCGACATGACCGGCGCGTTCCAGGTCGTGTTCTGCGACCGAGGAACACCGAAGGTCGGAGACAGCAGCCGAGCACGCAACGTCTACACCGAAATGCGGGACGCGCTGATCCGGCGCGGCATGAAGGCCGAAGAAATCGCGTTCATGCACAATCACAACTCGCCCAAGGCCAAAGCCAAACTGATGGAAGCGTGCCGCGACGGCAGGATCCGGGTGCTGCTGACATCGACGAAGAAGGGCGGAACCGGACTCAACGTCCAGCGAGCACTCAAACAGCTCGTCAACCTCGACCCCGCCTGGACGGCAGCGGACATGGAACAGCGCATCGGGCGCATCATCCGCCAGGGCAACACCTTCGACAAGGTCAGCGTCGTCAACGTCGTCGCCCGCCGCTCGTACGACGCGATGATGTACCAGTACGTGGCCCGGAAATCCGCGTTCGTCGCGCAGCTGCGCCGCGAAGACCTGCCCCCGACCATGGAAGACGTCGGCGGCGACCTGTCGTTGTCCTGGGCGCAGACCAAGGCAGCCGCCACCGGTGACCCGGTGTTCGTCCAACAGGTCGAAGCCGAGCAGAAAGTCACCATGCTCGAAGCGCAACGCAACGCCATCACCAACAACAACGCCGCTCGGCAGGCGACGATCCGGTCGCTGCAAAGCCGGATCGAGGCCGCGACCGAACGACTTCCAGGACTGCAGGAGCAAAGCGCCAAGGTCCAGGAGTGGCTGGGCATCGAAGACCGCACCAAACGTATCTGGAACTTCCCCAGCGGCCCGGTCCCCGACAGTGAAGTGCCCGACCTGCGCGACGCGCTCAAAGAATCCTTGGCCGCCGCCCGCGAGAAAGTGACCCTCAAACGGGACTTCCTACCGATCGCATCCGTCAACGGTGTCCCGGTGACACTCGGCTACTCGCACGCTCTCAGCGAGTTCATCGTCGACATCGCGGGGGAGGAGCGCTACCTCGCCCGCGACAAGATGACCGACCTCTTCACTCTCGACAGTGCGGCCAACGGCGTCATCCAAACGCTGCGCAACCAACTGTTCTCCGTCAGCAATCGCGGCGACGCCCTCGAACACCAACTGGGCAGCGACAAAGCCAAGCTCGAGGTCGCGATCAGTGAACCGGAACTGGTGTTCACCCACGACGCCGAACTCGAAGCCGCCAAGCTCGAAGCACACGAGCTCGGACTCGAAGTGAACTCCCGAGAGAACTCACCCGATGCTCTGCGGCAGGCACGCCTGGACACCGAACGTCGCCGCGCCGACGGCCAGTACCCAGGCTGGTCACTCGACCTCAACCCCACCGAAGGATGGGCATCCGAGAATGGCATGACCCGCGAAGCGGTCATCGCGACGGTGCCGGCCAAGATGGCCGCAGCGCGTAAGGAGTGGGAGGAGAACGCGCAGGCCCGCGAAGACAACGAACGCGCGCAGCCGTGGCAGAGCATCGACGCCAGCGAAGTCGAATGGCGCTACGGATTCGATCCGAACTCCGGGATGCCCGGTGCGCGTACCCACTGGCACGGCCGCCAATGGCACTGGGAAAGCTGGGATGGCACCGGCCAACACGACCGGGGCACCGCGAACAAGCGCGTCGACGCGTTCGCCCGCGCCTCGAACAGCGTCGACGAGATGGCCCGAGAACGCGACGTCCCGCGGGAAAAGATTCGCGAGGCGAACCTCGAACGCGGCGCACAAACCCGCGCAGCAAACGCAGCCGAGCAAGAGCAAACGAGCGTCGTCGACATCGCACCCAGCGACCAGAGTGCCGCAGCAGACGTGGAACAACCATCGACGGTCGACCAGTCCGTGATCGACGCAGTCAAAGCCGCCGGCGGAAGCCACCCACGCAAACTGCGCGACATCATCAACAACCACACAACCGACACCGAGCAAGGACCAGAAACGAACGAACCGACCTCACAGATCGAGCGCGACTACGGACTAGACGGGGACGGCGAACGCGCAGTCTGACAATGCAACACCCAGCTCCTCCTAGAGGTTACGTCAGCGAATACTGCTGTGCTGACACGGTGGCCGCCAGCTGGCGGCCACCGTGCACAACCACCTGCGGGGGTAGCGACAACTAAGCATTTCTAGCTCGGGAGAGGGCGCCGAAGATATAGTTCGTCCCCCATACCGGGTCGAGCAGAGGAACATCACGCGTAGCCCAATCGACACTCAAGCCAGAAATTAGAGGCTTCAATCGGGCATGATCTTTCTCAGGTGCGAAGACTGCGACTACATCAGTAGTTGCGAAGCGAAAGTCGCCACGATGTCGCCATTCCCGCTCCCAGAAGAAATCTTGTTGCTCAGTCCGTAGCTCCATGAACGGCGTCATCCGAAGAATGTCCATGGATTCAGGCGGATAGTCCGCCGGCGTTTTCGCGCGAGCGTCACGATACGTCTGAATGAGTTGCCGCATCGCTGCCGCAATTGATGGCGCGGGGCCCTGCTCGTCCAAGTACCAGATCGGATGACAACCTTGTGCTCTTGCGAAATTCTTCGCAAACACCACGCCATATGGCTGGAAGTCCCAGGACCTACCCGCAATGTCTCGGACCATCATCCAGGAGTGCTCAATCGGGGTATCCGTAAAGCACACCACACGCTGGGTGACTGTAGGGGATGAAATCGTGACCGAGTCGAAGTCGCGCGCGAGTCCCCACGGTTTGCGCGCGGACAGGCACAAGCCTCCCAGAATGCTCATAAGAGCGGCCTCGGCGTCGGCAGGGGTTCCCTTGGTGAAGTGGTGCAGAAAAGTGCTCAGGTCTGAGCGCCGTTGCAGTAGATCCCTAATCAGGTCGGCCATTCCGAAAAGCTAGCTTGTCGATCGGTGTCGTCTCTTAACGGGTGTGTAACCAAACCAGAAAAGAAACGACGAAACGAAGCGGGGCGTAGTCGAACGGGGCGTAGGTCGTGTTGTGGGAAGCAGGTATTTTGGATCGCGATTGACCGAGGTCACCAGAAATGCTCCCAGCACGTCAGCCGGACAAGGGCAAGCCGATCTGGAGGATTTAACAAGCGAATAGATCGCGGGAGATTTCGTGTCTAGCCCCTCTAGAGGAACGCAAAAGGAACAATCCATGCCGAAAGATACGGACGTTTCCAAATGGGTAACCTACCCCGCACGAGCTGCCGTAGGCAGCGTCGTGGGCGCGGGGATCTTTCTGCTTGGTAGGAGTTTCGAGGTCCCTGGGTCCTCTGAATTCTGGGATCTTGCAGCGCAACCGCTCGCCACAACGGTTGCTGGGGCGGGCGCCATTGCTGCGGGTCTCTTGGCACTCCACAACGGCGCCAAGACCCGGTCGCTCGACGCCTCGCACCATAGCGATACGACCAACCGGAACGAAGTCGCCGATCTGCGGTCGCGGTATACAACCGCTGCGCAACAGATGGGTGACAACGATTCCGCTGCGATTCGTGAAGCCGGCATCTACGCCATTTCAGCGTTGATCGACGATTGGTTCAGGTATGGGGCGGATTCGAACCAGCACGCACTGGCGCTCAATCAGGCGCGGTCTTGTATCGGGCTTCTGTGTTCATATCTTCGAGCGAACCGTGACATGGGCGAGTTTCGCTATGACGACAGCTACGACGTCTTCGATAGCTTTCCACGCGCCGAGCTTTCGGTTCGCAATACAGCAGTGGCAGTCCTGCGGGAGCGGATCGCAGGGTGGCGTGCAATAAACGGAGCCTGGTTCCAGGACGATAGAGGAGCGTCGCTGCCGGTGCTATCACTGGATCTGAGTGGAGCGAATCTACGAGGGGCGAATCTAACTGGAGCGAACCTTCGAGTGTGTCGAATGGTGGGGGTCGATCTTCGACATGCCAACCTGGAACGAACGAAACTTTCGTACGCCGATATGCAAGGCGCCCAACTAGAACACTCTGTGCTGGTTGGTGTTGATTTCGTCCAGACAGACCTCAGGCGGGCGGACTTCTCAATGGCGAGATTGACCGATGTCGACCTCAGTGGCGCACGAATCAATTCCGCGAGTTTCACAGGAACGACCATTGTCGGAGCGAATTTCGAGGCGGTCCGTGGTCTTGAGTGGGCCAAAATTCCCGAAGACCTTGTGTACACGGATGACACCAAGTGGCCGAATGCTTACGACCCGCCAACGTCCGCGATCAGTCGAGCGGCGATCACACAGATGGACGTCAGGCGCGAAAACGGAGCAGTTGACTGAGCTTGCTAGAACAACGTGGATTGCCCTGGCCCTGGGTCGGTCTTTGCGCGGAAGAGCGCCTTTTCGTCGTAGCCATATCGGAGTGCTTCGCGGATAGCGACTGAGCGGTCGTAACGTGCGCGGCCGCTGCCGTCGAGCAGTGTGTGGCCGGACAGTCGGCCGAGTGCGATGGCGAATCGAACATTCTCGGCGTACGTGGACTCGACGAGATGTTTCGGTCCTACCCGTACACAAAGAGGCTCGTTGCACTTGTGCTCGCACACCACGCCCTCGTCGAGGAGGCCGTGTGTCAGCTCCACGGAGAAGCGGTGGGCTAGGACGGTGCGTTGACGATTTTTTCGTTGGTAGTTGAAGCGGCCGTATCCGTCCGGAGCGCTGATGGCGCCTACCCAATACCAACAGGTTGGGGACTTCACGACCTTCGACCAGAAGCGGGCGATGTCCTTCTTGGCCGGTGGCAGTGAGGCGTCCACATACCGGCGCGCGCGGGCCGAAGTGGATGTTGGTTCGTCGACAGGTGTGTGGCCGTCAGATTGTTCTGACGGCCACAATCCTGGTTCCGAGTCTTCGGTCACCGATCACTCTTTTGTTGTGTCACGCGGACGCGAGAGTGGGGGAGTCGGCGGGCTTCTCTGCGGCCGCTTCGCTGTCGGCGGGCGTTGCGCTGGCCGGTGCCGGTTCTTCCTTTTGGTCGGCCGCAGTGGTTGCTGATTCGGTGGGTTGCTTCGCGGAGATGCCGGCCTTTTCGAGTTCTTCGGTCGACGAGGCGATCAGTTCCTTGGCAGCCTTGTTCGTGATTCCGAGAACGGTCGCCAGATCGGCGTTTGATCCGCCGAAGGAGAACTGAACAACCGCTTGCGCATATTCGAGAGCGAGCGCGTCTTCGGAGCTTTGCTGGTTCTTCTGAAGCTCTGCGAGCTTGTCCGCGGTGTCCTTCTTGGTCTGCTCGATCTTCGCTGCGGTGTCAGCTTTCAGCTTTTCGATCTTCTTGTCCAGAGATTCCTGCAGTGACTCGATCCGGCGTTCGCCGGCAGCCTCGACGCTGCTCGACTCACGTTCGAGGCGAGCGAGTTTCTGGGAGACCGCGTTGAGCGGTTTCGCGAGGTTCTCGATGCGCTGTTGCGCCGCGAGGGCCTTTTGACGGGCTTCCTTCACGTTCTGTTCAACATTTTTGACTGTGTGTAGTCGACGGGATCGGGTTGCTGCTTCATTTGTGGACGCCATGCCACGAAGTGTATCGGCTCGCGCCGTCCGTGGCCGAGGTTCTTGCACCGTGCGATGCCTCCTGGTGGTCAAGCAAGATGCGCATCAACAGACTCCGAGCGCATCCCAAAAACCCGAAAATCAAAGACCAAATGCCTAACACCCTCGCCGAAGGCGAGAAAGAACCGATGCCTACGGCATCGAAAAACAAGGGGCTACCTGCGGTAGCCAAACAAACTCTTACACACCTCTTGCACCAGGGGTGCGAACTGGCACAATGGTCATCATGATGACCATCCACAAGCTCTCAGCTGGGGATGGCTATACCTATCTGACGAAGCACGTCGCCGCCGGTGACGCCACCGAGTCGAAGAAGAAGGATGTCGTCGATTACTACAACGCCAAGGGCACGCCGCCCGGGCGTTGGTTCGGAAAAGCGACGACCCGCGCCGGTGTGGCGGTCGGCGACGAAGTCACCGAGAACGCGATGCGCGCTGCATTCGGCGCGGCGCGCAAGCCCAACGCTTTCGACACCATGCCGCCAATCACCGCACCGCAGGCTGATCGCTTGGACTGGTCCGCCTCGACTGCGCTCGGTTCGGCATTCAGCTCGTTCACCGAATCTCAGGAGTACGTGCACGAGGTCGAAGAACGCTGCAGCGACTACAAACGCGCTCACGGTGAATATCCGGATACCGCCGCGAAGGACCTGATCAAGCACGACCTGGCCGTGAAGCATCTGACGAAAGTTCAGGCACCGAAGTCCGGTCTGATCAGCGAACAAGAGGTAATGAAATTCATTACCGACAGTTACAACAAGATGCGTCAACCGGTCGCAGGTTACGACCTGGTGTTCACACCCGCGAAGTCGATTTCGCTCCTGTGGGGACTCGGTGATCCCCGTGTGAAAGAAGCGATCGAGGCCGCCCACAAACAGGCCGTCGACGAGGCTCTTGGCTGGATCGAAGACGAGGTCACTTACACCCGGCGCGGCAAAGCGGGTGCCCGGGTGATCAAAGCCGAAGGGCTGCTTGCGGCTCGTTTCGACCACTGGGACAACCGAGTCGGTGACCCCAACTTGCACACGCACTGCGCAGTGTTGAACCGGGTCTTCGCCGAGGACAAGTGGACCACCATCGACGGTCGCATGTTCTACCGTTCAGCGGTCGCAGCGTCCGAACGCTACAACACCCGCGTCGCGGATTTGGTCGCTCGCAAGCTCGGAGTGACCTTCGCTCCCCGCGCCGATACTCCGGTCGGTAAGCAACCGGTGTACGAGGTCGAAGGCATCCCGATCAGCCTCATCGAAGAGTTTTCTCGTCGTCAGGCCATCGTCGACCGACAGGCCGAATTGGCCAACGAGTACCTGGAGCGACATGGCAAGAACCCGCCGAAGAAGGTCCAGTACGCACAGGCGCAACAGGCCACGCTCGACACCCGCAACGCCAAGAACCCGCCGCGTAGCATGGCGGAACTTCGTGCCGAATGGGACGAGCGTGCCCGTGCCATCGTCGTCGACACATCACCTCAAGAGTTGGTCGACCTGGCCCAGACCGGCCACGACAAGCGGCCTCCCTTCGGGCCGGCCGACCTGCCCGAACTGATCAGCACCGTCGAAGAAGACCTGTCCCGCAAAGTCGGTACATGGACCGTGTACAGCCTGACCGCCGAAGTGCAACGTCAGGTCCGTGCGTTCAGTTTCGCCGACGATCTAGACCTCGACGTCTACGTGAAAGCGGCGGTCGAGACCTTGGTGAAGAACCATTGCATCCCGGTGTTCACCGAGATTTACAACGCTCCCGACAGCCTGTCCGAACGCGTCGAGGGCGGCCTGGTTCGGTTGCACACGGTCGACCGCACCACCATGCGGTACACCTCCGAATCCGTCCTCGCCGCCGAGAAGTACATGCGCAACAAGGCCGACGCCGCGAGCGACCTCACCGTTCCGGATCGCGTCATCCGCCGCCAGATCCGACGCATCGAAAAGGAGACCCGCAAGGAAATCGACGTCAAGGACTTCGCCCTCGGGAACGACCAGATCGCCATGATCGAACACTTCCTGACCGCGAAGACTAAGGTCGCCGTCGCTGTCGGTGCAGCAGGGGCCGGCAAGACCACCGCCGCCAAAGTTGTCGCCCGATCCTGGGAACAAACCAACGGCAAAGTCATCGCACTCGGACCGTCCGCCAAAGCGGCCGACGTGCTCGGCGCCGAGATCGACGTCGAAGGCCGCACCATCGCCGACATCCTCACCCGCGATCAACACGGTCTGGCGACCGGAATCGAGAAGGGCGATCTACTCCTGGTCGACGAAGCCGGAATGGCCTCCGCGCGTAACCTCGCAGACCTCACTCGCATTGCAACCCAATCCGGTGCCGTGGTGCGACTTCTCGGTGACCCGCTGCAGTTGGCATCAGTCGAATCCGGTGGTGTTCTGCGCGATCTGGCCGAACGCACCGACGCACCATTCCTGTCGAAGATCCACCGATTCAAAACTGTCGGCGAAGCAGCAGCCAGCTTGCAGCTGCGCGACGGCGACGAGTCCGCACTCGCCTGGTACCAGAAAGAAGACCGCATCCGTGAAGCGATGAAGCACGAGCTTCCGGACAAGGTGTTCGCCGCCTACGTCGCAGACGTCGAAGAAGAGAAGGTGACCTTGATGGTCGCCCCCACCAACGACCTGGTGCGTGAACTGAACCTCAAAGCCACCGCGTACTACCGCGACAAGGGCACCGTGACCGGCGACGGCATCCTTCTCGCCGACGGGCTCGAAGGATCGCTCGGTGACGTCGTGGTCACCCGTAAGAACAACAGCAAATACGTCGTCAAGGACGATCAAGGCAAGCGCACCGGTCGCGTCAACAACGGCGATCTGTGGACGATCGTCGAAGTCGGTGTCGACGGGTCTTTGCGCCTGGAGAACAACGTCAGCGGCGGCCGCGTCGTCGTCGCGGCCGACTACGTCGCCGACAACGTCCAACTCGGCTACGCCGCTACCGTGCACCGAAGCCAGGGTATGACCGTCGGCGCGTGCCACGTCCTGACCGACTCCGGCATGGACCGCCAAGGGTTCTATGTCGCCATGACTCGCGGCAAGCAGAAGAACATCGCCTACGCCGCATCGGATGAGCTTCCCGACTGGGACTTCGAGCACCGCCCCGACGAGCATCCCGGCGCACTCGGCGTGATCACCGGAATCATCGCCCGCGACGGATCGCAGCGCACGGCGCACCAGATGATGGAAGAAGCACAGGCACACGCGGAGTCCTTCGAAGCGATCAAGCAGTCCTACCTCTCCGCTGTCGGCGCGCTCTACGAAGAGCACACCTCGGCGCTGCTCAATGAAATCCTGCCCGACCGCCAGTTCACCTGGGTCCATACTTTCGGCGGCTGGGACTCCATCGTCGAATCCGTCGCCAAGGCCGAAACATTCGGATGGGACACCCGCCGACTGCTCGTCGACGCTGCCAACGTCATGCGAGAGAAGGGCAAGGCCGGCAAGATCGACGAGCACGACAACGCTCCCGGCAAGATCATGGCCGCAGCCCTCGACTCTGCGATCAAGTCCCAAGAAACACGGCAACGATCCGACGAAGTCGCCCGATACCGCGTCCCCGCGCTCACCGACGCCGTCGCAGCGCAGGACAAGATCCTCGGCTCCTACGCCCGCGCCAACATCGAACAGATGCACGCCTTCGTCGACACCTACGTCGAGAAGGCCACCCGCGAACAAGCCCCATGGATCGTGGCCCTCGGTAACCCCGGAAACGATCCCCGCAAGCAGGCGCTGCTCCACACCGCCGCTACCGAAGTGGGACTCTCTCGCGTCCTGAACAATGTCGGCGACGAGGTCACCGACCCCTACGCACACCTGAGCGAGATCCGCGCCGACATCGTGGGCAAGCAGATCGAACAGATCAAGGCGAAGCCCGCGGCCGCGACCGTGTACTCGTCCTACTCGACCGGTGACCTCGCTACCGCTGCCGCATCTGCAAAACGCCGGATCTCCGACACCCGACAAATGCTCGGACAGGCCAAGCGGGAACTCGCACGTGCAACCGAGGACTCCTCCCTCGGCGCCGTGAACTCCGTGATCGCCGAAGTCGAAGCCGACGCCCAGAAGATCGCCGAAGTCCGCCGACTCCGCGACGCCTACGACCGCATCCAGCGCGATCCCACTGCGACCGCCGCCCAGCGCGATCAGGCCCGCACGGCCATGACCGACGCCGAAGCGGGAGCGCCGGCAGAGCAACGATGGGGAGCGATCGAAATCTCGGCCGCCGCGAACCGCGCCAACCAGGGCCGACGCGAGCGTGCCGGCAAGACCGACGACCGCGTGATCGGAGCACTGAACACCCGCATCGCCCGCCTGGAGAAAGTGCTCGCATCCGATCGTCAGCGGCTCGAACTGCTGGAGAAGGAAAAGCTCGCCCGCCGCAGCAACCCGACCACACAGCCCGACCGGCCACGTCCACGAACCGAGGACACCGACCTACACCCAGAACAGGAGCCGCCCACCATCGACCGCGGAACCGACAACGGACCGGAACTGTAAGAGCAGACCAAACATCAAAGTCCTCGCCCCACACCCGGCGAGGGGGGAACGAGGAAATGATCATGGCCGAGAACAATCCGCTCGACTCCGGGACCGCCGGAAGTGCCGAGCCTGACAGCTCTCAGGATTCCCTGGACGACGCCGTACGTGCCGTCGGCTACGACGGGAGCGGCGATGGTCGGCTTCCCGACCTTCTGCGTGAAGCGGGTTACGACCCGTCAGTGTGGGATCCTGAACCCGAATACGAGGCTGAGCGGTACAACGACTACATCGCGGACCAGGAGATCCCCGGTCCTACCCCACGCGCGGGCGGCCCACTCTGGATTGGCGAGGAGATCGTGCGGCTCGTCGACGAAGCCAACAAAATTCCCGCGCAGCTTGCCGACATCGTGGAAACGCACAACCTGCGCAACGCCGACTGGCTGCTGCTCCCCGGCATCGAAGGCGGCGGGTGGCTCCCCATCGCACCGTACCCCGGCGAGTACGGCAAGCGAGAAGAATCCATGCTCGAAGCCGTCAACGCCATCGTCGAACGCTCCGTCGACGCAGTCGACGCGGCGCGCCTTGTCGACTACGCGTGCGCAACCAACATTCTTCGCGAAATCGACCAAGCTCAGGGAACGAACTATCTCCATTCGGTCGAGGGTTATCGTCAGGCCGCGATTGCTCGCAACCGCTCCGTCGAGGCTGACAGCGGCATCTCTGCCGATTCCGCAGTGCAGGAAACCGTGCAACCGACGGTCGAGATCGGCAACGATCCCGGCTCCGGACTCCCTCCCGCCGATAATCCTTTCGTCGCCCGTGAATTCCGCTTGGATCAGCTCGATCTCTCCTCGGATGATCGCGAGGCCGAAGCCGACGCCGCCGTTTCCGAATCTTCGGTCGACCTCGACAAGGAACCCGCCCGCGAGGTACCTGTCGATTCCGGCGTACGCGTCGACCCGATCGCCGCAGGCGCAGCCCGGCCGGGAACACAATCGGTCCCGCAACCGGATCAGCGAGTCCACGACATCGCGTCGTGGCTGCACAACGCCAACTTGAGAGCCCGCGCCGGCGAAGCCGTCAAACCCCCGAAGCCGATCAAAGAGGTTCTCGGGCACTTCAAGAGCGCACCGATCGACCAGACCCGAATCCAGATCCTCGCCGCTGCCGCCGCTGCCCGGACCCTCGAAGGCGAACAATCCGCCAACGCACAGCGCCTGAACAAACTCGTCGTCGAGACTCAGACACGGCTGAACGCGATCCGCGACCACGAGCGCCGAACAGCCGCACTCGAACATCGGGAGAAGGAAACACCCCGCGAGAAGATCGCCGAGTGGGATCAGAATCGGATCGACCGTGAATCGGCCAATGACCGCAACGTCTTCAACGCCGCGGCCGCTGTGGCCGCCGGTTACGTCGCCGCACGCGGACTACCTGCCCACGATCAGCTCGCGCAGCTGGCCGACGAACAACTCGGACCCGTGCCCGAAGCGCCGGCGCCCGCGCCCGACAAGACCCCACAACCGGAAAAGCACAGCGGACCGTCCAAAGCCGGACAGATCAAAAACGTTCTCGACTCCGCAGGCCGGGGGCTTGCCCAGGCCGTCGGACCGGTCGCCGGCGACGACGAGGTCGCCCCGAACCTCTCCCCGGTCAACCTCCATCAGGTAACCGAGGAGCTCGCGCAACTGGCCGCCTCGATCGCACCAGCGATGAAAGCCGCCATGGGCAGCCACCCGCGATCGGTCAAAGAACTGCTCAACATCGTGCAGACCCCGGACGAGGAAAGCGATCTCGCGTTCGAGCAGCACACCGGACTCGGTGTGGAACGAGAACGCGAAACCGAACACGCGGTGTAACCGAGCGAAAAGCTCTACAGACAACACCAACGCCGTCCCGAACCGGGGCGGCGTTGGCTCTTTTCAGAATGCGACCGAAACACGGCCGTCAGGGCATGTGGAAGTTAAGTGGTGATCGGGCCGCGTTCCCTCGTAGTCTCGAGCGCTGCAAGCCTGACGATCTCCGGCTTCGACCGCCTCTTCAACTTGTCGTCGATGATCAACTTGGTCCGCGCCGCGTTGATCTGCGCGTCAGTGACGCGCGCAGCACCTGAGGGTCGAGAGTCCGTCATGAGTGATCGTCACCTCCGAGCAGGGAGAAGGAACGTGCGTCCGCCATCTGCGCTGTTCACAGACCTACGTCTCGGTTTCCTTCGGGTGCGCTGTTTCGCACCGCTCGAGAAACACTCGCCCGGCCGTCTTCGCCCTTGTACCTTTCGGCGCCGGTTCGACGTAGAACCAAATGCGCCCGCCGTCGGTGACCTTGTACTGATAACGGGCGTACGTCCGTCCATTGCGAGTTAGGTACGCGAAGTCGGCCTTGAGTTGGTACAGACGCGCTGTTTCCGTCAGCGGGTCGCACGTCAGCGTGTTCCACGCTTCGGTCGTGGCATTGCGCGCCGTTGCGAGTAGATCAGTCCACCCCTTCTGCGCCTCACGTGTATCGAAAAAGATTTCCCATTCGGTTCGCTTGAGTGGCCGCGGAACCGGCGACTCACGCTTGCTCACGCGTCGAGGCCCGGTGCCGGAACCACCTCGGGCTCATCGAGATACTCGAGATCCGTGCCGTCCGCACTGAGAGACGGATCAGCGTATGCCTCTGCTGTCGCTTCCCAAGCGTTGAGGAGTGCAGACAAGCGGCCGAAACGATTGACGGCGATGCAGGCGCGGGCTGTGTCGTGGAACTCCGAAATGAACTCCGCATGCACCTTCTTCGGCAACAGTCCGATCCACGGCAGCGTCACCGCCATGTTCTTGGCGACACGCTCCAGTGCCACTTCGTCGAGGGAGGCCGCGAAGAGTTGGCCGACAATTCCGAGCGTGGACAGCTCCTGCTGACTGTCCGATTCCTGAGTCAACCGAAGAGATGGCGCCTGCCTGCGAGTCAACACGACCTCGCCGGCATCTGCGAGAACACTGAGGACATCCTTCGGGGATCGGAGCAGTTCGGAAAACGTGGCGGTTGCTGCTGTCTTACTCATGTGACCATTATATCAGAACTAGTTCAGAACTACCATGGTAAAGTGATGGACGGAACTACCGACGGGCAGCACAAGCGACCCGAGTCTCAGCAATTACCAGGACACTTGTTCCTGCGATCTAGGGTGAATGACATGGCAACAGTGACGGCAATCTCGGGAGAGATCCAGGTTCGCCTCGCTGTGCGCGTTCAAGCCCGCCAGTTCGAAGCGCTGAGGGCAACTCCCGGGTTCGCACGGATGCTGGACACGATCAGGCAGATCCGCGAAACCATCCGGATCCCGGAGACCAGCCTCCTCCAGGCACACCAAGCGGTTCTTGACTCACTTGCGTCGATCCAGCCCGCCAACTTCGTACTTCCTCGGCGAACGTCGGGTCTTGATCCTTGGCGCATTGGTTTATCCGAGCCCAAGTCGGTTGATGGACTTGACGTTCTCCTCGCGGGGTATCGCAATGCACTCCGGGCGAGGCTTGACCCCGGCATCGGCCGAATTCTGGCGCTCCTCACCCTCACCCGCGATCAGCACGGCAAAACGCCGGGCCAGATCGTCACTTCACACCCCGCGGTCACGCGTGGCCCCAACGTCTGCAGGTCGATTCTTCGATCATCTGCGGACTTGGTTGTGGGTGCCTAAGGGCACTTTGTAGTCCGCAGCAAACTCCCTAGCTGCAAAGGAACTACATTGCTCACGCAACTCTCTTCTCTGACCACGCTTCATCCACCCCTCATCTGGATGTCTGTGCTGTTCGCGGCGCGTCCTGTCCTGATGTGTGTGCTGACTGCCCTTCGTCTCGTCGTGGTCCTCTGTCTGACAGTCAAGGCGGTCAATCTGACGCTCTCGACATCAGATCCTGCGCGTGCCGAGCGCGCATCAGTCGTTCTCGCCGCACTCCTCCCCGTTCTCTCCATGGGACTGTTTGGACGTGGGGGCGACCGATGAACACCACGACTGTGGCCGCCAGGCGAGGCCGGAAACGCCTGTGCTCGGATCGCACTCTGGAGTATGTCGTGGATCTCCGCCGCGCCGGCGTGAGCCTGCGTGGGATTGCGGTCAGGCTCAACGACGAGGGCGTACCGACGCCCAGCGGCGGCGACCGGTGGCATCACTCGTACGTTGACCGACTCCTCCACACGCACGGTGGGCGGGCAGTGCTGGAAGCGAGGTCTGCCTTGTACCCGGTACCGCCCACTCTCGCCGACCTCACCCCACCAGGGGCGCAGGCGATCGCGCACACAGAAAGGGTCGCCGCATACTGCCGATCCGAGAAAACTCTCAGACCAGGGAGGATGAAGGACTCTTCGCCCTCCGAGGCAGATGCGGCGACCTCTTTCTTGTCGCCCTCGCAGCATAGGACAATCCGCCGACACGAAACCGGCATCTCCGCCGCTGACCTGTGTCAGTGCGGGGAACAGTTACGCGTAGTGGGAGCGCTATTCAGCTCACGCTCTGCCGGTTTCGGTATCAGTTGTCACCTTCCGTCACATGGAGGCCCCCGCATACCGCCTGGACGGCCGAGGGCTCGAACGAGAGGATCGCGATGTGACGCCCTGGTCGGCGGACAGGTCTCTCCGGCTGGTGGTGCGGGTGCGCCTCGGGGTGGGTGAGGTTGCGGACTCGGACGTTCAAGAGTCGGGCGAGTGCGACTGTTTGGCCCCAATTGGGATAGAGGCGTCCGAGTTCCCAGTTGTCGACAGCGGGTTCTTCGGCGTCACAAGCGATGTCAACTTCGGGGCCGTTATGCCGGCCGCTGTCGAGTCGGCGGGTGATGTACCAGGGAACGAGCTTGCCGGTTCGCCACAGTTCACGTTCTCCGTCGTCTGGCTGTGCAAATGGCTCCGGCGCGGGAATTCCGAACAGGATGTTGCGACACCGTTCGTGTTCGCTCTCTGAGACTGCGGCCGGCCGGTCGTGGGCCGACACCGGCAGATAGGGCGTCGGGCGGGTGCGTTTGCGTAGGAACTTGAGCACGAGTGTCATCTCTCCTAGATGAAGGGTAGGACGGTACGAACGAAGTGGCGGGGGTCAGCTTCCGTTGCACGGAGGACCCCACAGGCCACCCTGACGGGATTGGGCATTCGTCTGTGCGGCAACGATATCCGCGCTTTTGCTCAGCGGCGTGGTGTAGCTCGGGTACTCCCGCGCCATTCCTTCACTCACCGCCAGAACGCCGTAATCGGTGCCGTCCGCAAGAGTGATGTACCGCAGCGCTCGACCGAACTTGTCGACGTCACCGGCCGCCGGATCCATGACGAGCCTGACCTGAGCGCCGTCCAATATCTGGTGTGCCCACTGGCTTGCTTCCGGTCCCCAACATTGCACGGGTGCATCCGGTTTCACCGTTTCCGGGGTGTCGATGCCCAGCACCCGAACGCGGATCTGCGAACCGTCGACGAGTTGGACGTCGGCGGTGTCGCCGTCGACGACATGGACCACCTGCCCAGGGGCGCCCCGCTCCAGCGCCGGAGGCGCGAGACCCGGCATGTCGAGTTGGCAGCCCGCCAGTGCGAGAGCGGCACCGAACCCGGACGCAGCCGCCGTGGCCACCCGCCGACCGGGCCAGCACCGTGCCGGTGTCTGGCCGTTCATGGAAGTCATGGAGCGCCTTTCGATCCGAGGGAATGAGGAGACGGGCCGAGGGCAGTCAGTCGAGGATCCAGAAGTCCCCACCCCACCCGCCGAACTCGATGCCGCCGAGAGTCGCCGTCACCTCAGCGACGAGGTCAGGATGTTCCCCGATTCCGTCGCTACCGATCGCCGCAGGTAGTAAGGCAAGCGCACCGTCCATGTCGATCTCCACGGTGGCATCGAAGCATGCGGTGAGTCCGGCCGCGTCGATCATCCGAAACGCTGCGACGAGCATCTCCCAGGTGAGATGCTCCTTCGTCCATCCGTCGCTGACCAGGACCGATAGATCGTCTGGATGCTCGGCAATCAGGGTAGGCCAGTCGATCGGCTCCCAGACCCGTCCCAAACATAGTGACGGAGAATCCGGATAGATGAGATGTCCTGCGGTGGCCTCCCGAAACCAGGCAGGAACATCAGCGGCAGAAGTGAAGGTGCCGACAGTGAACTTGTCTGCTTCGCGCCACTGGATGTTTTCTTCCAGCGCGTCGAATCGGTCGTGCGCGGCGGGCGACCATCTGCCCCAGTAACTGGTCTCCTCGTCCTGACCGGCGGCGAGCAATTCGAGTACAGAGGCGGCGCATGAGGTGCACGAGTCTCCGCGATGGCGAACGCTTTCGATCCCGTCGAACAGTCGGAATACTCCGTCGTTGTAGGTGACGCGCGGGTCGCGGACCGTTCCTTCTGCAGGATCGACGATGTCGATCATCGTCCTGCTGACTCCGTCTCCGGTCAGGAAGATCCACCAGGCCTTGTCGCCGGCTTTCCAGTGATCGGTGCTGCGCCAGGGTTCTTCCGAACCAAGTGCAGGGATAGCGGGTGAAGTGGTCATAGCGGTTCCTCGTCGGCTCAGAAGCGATTTGTCATCCGGATCGGTGGGGTCGTTTGTCCGCCGGGCAGCGACTCTCTGCCCGGCGGCTGCTGCTACCTGCTGACTTTGCGTTTCCTGGGCTTGGTTGCGGGCGTTCGGTTGTCGAATTTGAGGGTGAAGCCGAAATTCTTGTAACCGTTGTGAGTGCTCACCGCCAGCGCGCCCTTGGCGGTGTACTTCTTGCCGCTCTTCCCGATGGCCTCGAATTCGATGGTTTCGCCGGCCAACAGCTTTGCCAGTTCCTGCTCGGTGAAGTCTTTGCCCGACCAGTGCTCGTTGGCTCCCCAGCCGCGACCCTTGAACTCGACTTTCTTGCCCTTCCACAATCCGCTGACCAGGTCCGTTCGCGGCGGACGTTCCTCGAACTGAGGTTTGAAACCGACGAACGGGTAGCCCTTGTCCGTCACCCCGGCTTCGAGCGCGCCCTTGCAGGTGAACGGCTTTCCCGACTTCGGGCTTATCGCCGTGATCTCGATGATCTGACCGGCAAGGAGTGCGGCCACCTCAGAATCGGTGAACCTGTGCCCGCAGAACACACGCTTGGCGGTGGTGGCAACGGCGTCGCCGTGGGTGAAATGCAGTGCCGGCGGCAAGGTGATGTTCTCGACCGGTGCGCGTGTCACTCCGGCCTTGGCCATTCTCTCTTTGAGTTCGGCTGGCAACCTGCGTGCGTTCGCCTTCATCTTCTCAAGGTCGTGGCGCACCAAGTCCTCGACAAGGGCGAGAAAGTCGGGCGCTGATGCTGTCCCCGACTCGATCTGAGCCATTTGATCGAAAACGTTCTCGGTGATACTCAGGTCACCGATGTGCGTACCGGGCAGAATCCGGTGGTTTAGTTCACCGACGACGCTGAGCGTGATCTTGCCGCGCTGCTCGCGCATCAGGGCCTTGCCGGTGGCGTTGTTCGTGACTTCCGCGTAGGTGCTCGTCCGGGTAGCACCGGTACCTACGCTGCGCTTTTCCAGCTGCTTCATCAGCCACCCCATCGTCGGGTGCGGCGGCCGCGTCGGAAAGCCCTCGTGGACGAACGGTTTCGCGATGGTCCCGAGAGCCGTCGCACCCGATGCTGTCTCGTCTTCGTCTTCGTCGTCCTCGGCGACGAACACGCCTTTCCAACCGAGCACCGCGGGGACGTTCAGCGAACCGACGAAACTCGGATACTTCTCGACGTGCCCGCGATGCTGGTCGTACTCGTAGTCCGGGGCGAGCATCGTCAGGTAGTTCTTCGCCAGGAGCTCGTAGATTTCCTTGCCCAGTGCACCGAATTTCGTCTCCACCGCAGCCAAATTCGGGGGGACGTTCGGGCCGGGACGGTTGGCACCGTGAGCGCCGCCGGACTTGATGTGACTCTTGCGTGGTCCGCGGTGACTGAGCGCTGCCGGATCCACCCCGACGACGCTGGCGATCTTGTCGACCAGCGGGAGCAGCTCGTTGAACTGTTCGACCGAGATGAACTTGTCCTCGGTACGCGGGTAGGACACCACCTGCGCCTCGTACATCCTCTGATACGTCTCGAGGACCTTCTTGGCTTCGAATCCCTTCTTCGACAGCAGCGACGAGAGTGCTGCCAGGTCCATCAATTTCGGTGGCCCGGTCTTCTTGCGGGTGGTCCCGTCGTGGACCACCGGTGAGGACTCGAGGCCACCGGGGACGGCGCTCTTGTTCTCGAACCTGTCGATGTCGGGGTCGGTGTAGGTGACATTGTTCTCGTCACGAAAACGGTTCTCGTAGAACGCTTTCTTGACATAGTTCTTGTGCGCGTCGAGGCCGTCTCCGACGATCACGACCATCGCCGACTTGAGTCGACCGTTGCGCACAACGGTGCTCGAACCGGACACTTTCGTCGCCGCCCGTGTGAACTGCATCGACAGCATGTCCCACTGGTCGCGGAAGTCCGCCTTGCGGTAGTCGCCTTCGGACTCGATCGAGGTCACCGCGCGGCGAGTAGTGAACGCCTTCCGTAGCGACGCCGGGGTTTCGTCGAGAAACTCCATCCGCTCGAGCTTCTTGCCTTCCAGGCCCAGGTACTCCACGATTTCCCATCCCAGCAGCGAACCTTCGCCGGTCGGGTCGAGATCGGCGGCGTTGCAGACGGTCTCGCACGTCGACAGGGTCGCTTTGAGTTCGGCGAGCAGGCTCTTCGCATCGGGGTCGGTGATCATCTTGCCGCCGGAGACCTTGCGCCTGACCTCGCGCTCCCAGCGGAAGTCGCCGGCATTCCACGGCAGGTGTTCCAGATCCCAGCTCTTGTACCGCTCCGCCAGCGGGGCCGGCACCATCGTTGCGGGGTCCTTCAGCTCCAACAGATGGCCACGAGCATTCACGATCACGTAGTCCGTGCCGTCGAATGTGCCACTCATACCGCCCAATGCGGCCGCGAAGTTGCGTGCCGCCGAGGGTTTCTCGGTGAGAATGCCGACTTTCCCCATGCTATTTCCTCTGTTCCTGATGTTCGTTGCCCTCGTTCGCCAGAGCGCGCCGGGTGCCGTCGGTGAGTTCGTCCATCCGATCGCACAGTCGCGTCACGCTGGCAGGGCTGGTGAGGGCAGGGCTTTCTCTCAAATGCCGCTGCCATGCCGTCATGACCGCGCTCGCGGCCGCCGTATCGCTGCCATCGGCACAGCGCAGAATGTTCTCCAGCTTCGTGTCATCAGCGACTTCGAGCGCAGCGCTCCGGACGATTTCAGCCAAGTAGAGCGCAGCCCACTGACAACCTGGAGTGTCCGCCAGATCCCGTAGCGACTCGATAGCGTCCTCGACCGGGCGCTTGAAGTTCTCGTCGATGTCGATCACGCGTCACCCCCGTCACCGATGAGGTCGTCGAGCAACTCCCGCGGTACCGGTTCGTACTTGAGCGCGGGGTGGCCCATCCACGAGCCGTCTTCGGTGGCGTCGGACATCGGGCCGTTGTCTCCGTCGCAGATCACGCGGAAATGCGCGTCGAAGTGCTGAATCCACCAGGCAGACATCGCCGAAGGCCCGTCGGATGCACGGGCTTCCTCGTACGCGAACCAGAGCGCTTTCAGGCGGCCGGCCACTTCGGGGTAAAGCGCCCATCGGGGATCCCAAACGTTTCCGCTGCTTCCGCCGCCCATGCCCATCTTTCGGCGAACGACCTGCGTGAAGAACTGTTCGACGAACTCCACGACGTTGGCGTACGCGGGTTCGATCTCGCCTTCTTCTCCGACGATGGCCGATCCCCCATGCGGCGCGGGATCGGAGAAGACCATTGGCTCCGGATCTGTCGGACCTGGACCCTGACCGTCATCGTCGGCGGCTTCCGCATCCGGTTCGGCGTCTGCGTCAGGTTCGTCGGGTACACCCCACCCCGCTCCGACACCATCGTCGTTGTCGGTGTCCGGTTCGGATTCTTCGACGCCGTAGTCCGATGGGTCCTCGTAGTTGGTGTCATCCTGGGTCGACCAATCGTCGGCTGTGGATGCGAAATCGACCATCAGTTCGGTCCTTCCCCGAAGAACTCGGACTCGAAAATGTCGTCCAAGTTCGATGTTGCTGCGACTCGCGGGGCGGGTGCGGCTACCGGATGGACCGGCAGCTCGACCAGGGGTTCGTCAGCGACGACGGGCTCCTTCTCGATGACGACGCGGGGAATGGGGCCGGTGATCGCATCATCAGCGACCACGGGGCGATCGGAGATTCCGAGAGGCAGTGCTTTCTGCTCGACGCGGTGGTTCCCGGCCTTGCATTCGTCGACGGACCGCTGAATGTCTTCAGCGAAAGGCGTTTTCCCCCAGTAGTTCTTCTCCACCAACAGTGGTTTGCTGCCCGCAACGGTGACGATCGCACGGGTGCGAGGCAGGGCCTTGAGGTCGTCAACGGTGAGGATCTTCTCTCTCACCTCTGAGGTAGAAATCGTGGTCTGCCCGCCGCCCAACATTCCGGCACTGCGACTGCGGGACTCGGTCAGGACGAAATGGTCGCCGATGTCGTTGGAGAGCGAGGTCAGGAAGTCCTGGTCGTCGACGTTGCCGCCGTACCACATCATGTTGGCGGCATCGCACATCGTTTTCCACTGCGCTTCTCCCCATACGGTTTTCGCTTGCGAGGCCGACTGCAGAATGGTGAAGAGGTTGATACCGCGGCTACCGAAGTGGGTGTACCAGCCGGGGAGCTTCTGCAGTTTGCAGATGTTCGCGGCCTCGTCGAGGACCACCGTCGCCGGGATCGGTACGCGGCCGTTGCTCTGTTGCGCACCGTATTCCTCGAGCGCGTCGCCGAGTGCTCCGACCAGTGCCGTGGTCAGCGCGGACGCCGAACCGGCGCCCTCCTTGCTCATGGCGTAGACGGTGTCCGTGCTCCGTACCACCTGGTCGACGTCGAGCTCGGGGAGGTTGTGAACCGCCCGTCCCGGAGCGATGGTGATGTTGCCGTCACTGTCTGTGCCGATCGTGATGCGGGTATTCGGCAGGATCGCCTGCTCGTAGCGGGGTTCGTCGAGAGGGTCGAGGTACCGGCGCGCCATGTCGTAGAAGCCGTCTCGCTGCTTCGCGTTGACTGCTTGCTTGGAGCGCATGGTGTTCGCTCGGTCGCCGTAACCGTTCTGCGCGAGGATTCGCACGGGAACCTGGGATTGCGTTTCGCGAAGCCAATCCATCACATGGCGCATATCGCCTCCGACAAGGGCAGCGGCAAGAACATACGAGGCGAACAAGTCATGAGAGGCAGGGGTGAAGTAGGCGTCACCTCGGGATTCGGAATCGGTTGCTGCCGAGATGAAGTAGTCGCACACCACCTTCGCCGAGGGAAGGTCGTCGACGCGGCGAAGCGGGTTGAACCAGAAGCTCGCCGGTTCGCGTCGGTTGCCGGTGGTGACACCTTGTAGGTCGAGGAGCCATACCCGGCCCATCTTCTTCCTCACAAGGAGGGTGTGGGTGTAGACGTCCGGTTTGTTGGAGGTTCCCAACAGGAACCCGAGGGCGTAGCACATCGCCGGAATGGCCAGTGCCACAGACTTTCCCATACGTGAACCGGCGATGGCGATGGCGACCCATTCCCATGGCATCCTCAGTTCGAGTTTGCGGTGAACCGTCAGACCCATGACGATTCCCCGGTACCCCGGGTGGGATTCGCTCGCAGCCGGTGCGAGCCGCGCCGTCTCTGCCGCTTGATATGTGGGATTGGTCTGTTCGACGTCGCGCGGATCGGTCATCGTCTTCGCGTATTTGTCGAGGCGCCGTTCGGCGCCCTTTTCCTGGAGCCTGTCGAGGAGACCGAATTTCTTGAGCAGGTACAGCACCCCTGCAGCGAGCGCGATGAGGAACACGACTTCACCGATCAGGACCCCGGTGGCGCCGTCGGGCCAGGTCCACTTGCCCGTGCCGAGGTTCAGTGTCAACCCGACCGGATGCCACACCTCGTGTTCACCGCCGCCGAGGTTGTAGGCGATCACCGGCAGGAACGATGCAGCGATGACAGCCAGCATCGCGACCAGGACAGTGCCTTCCTTGTTTCCGCTGGTCTTGGCACGAACACGGCGCATCTGAGACATGGTCAGTTCTCCTTCACTGGTAGCGGTAGTCGGTCAGACGCCAACCGTCGTCGGTGCGGGTGATGGTGGTTCGCCAGGTTTGCGCAGCGAGGTTGGTGCTCGATCCCGCTGCGTGCAGCACTGTCTGCCGGCAGCTGACGTCGATGACGACAGTGCGCATTCCTTCCGGTGCGGCAGGAGTGCTCTCCGCTTTCGTGCAGGACGCGGTCAGTGCGTCGCCTGATTCCTTCCAGGCCGCCCACTCGCGGTCCGGGCGTATGCCGGTGGCGCCGCCGTTGTCGTTGTCGACGGTGGCCGCCAGGTCGCCGCCCAGCCAGGGCCGCGCGCGACGCAAGGCATCGGATTTGCTCTCGTCGACGGCGGGTTGCCACGACAAGATCGTTTCCATTGCGGTGGTGGCGGTGCCGACCTCGTCGAGGTGCGCTGGGTCGTACGGGTCGATGTGCACGTGATCGTCACTGCCGCCGTGCTCACCGCCCCGGCCGTCACCGGACGACGACCCACAACCCGCCAGGACCGCCGTGGTGGCAATCAGCCCTGCGATCAGGAGTTTCTTCGGCACGGGCATGGATCGGGCAATGCTCGTCATTTCGCGCTCCCACTTCTCGAAACTGTGGGGACGTACACGGGATCCGACAAGCGTCCGAAGTAGACGCCGGTGACGGAGGGATCTTCGGCCCATGCCGTGAGAATCCGGGTGTGTGCCTCGTGCTGTGCTTGTCGTTCGGGTTCGGTGACGTCACGGGGAGACCGAGGACCGTCGTCGATGACATAGGCGGTGGGGATATAGGGGCCGACCTGCGAGTGGGGAGCGCAGCAACGAGTGATTGCGATGATCTGCTCAGCTGGGACAACGCGGTCCGAATCGGTCAGATCAACGACAAGCTCACCGGTCGCGGCCTGCAGGGCAGCGCTGAATTCGGCGAACGTGTACACCTCGCCGACAGGGGAATGTCCGTTGTTCTTTGGGAAGCGATAGTCGGCGAGAATGCCGAGCTCCCATTGCCCGCAGGGTGGAGGGTCGATGCCGGGCCGCCCTGAGACGTGACGGCGTACGGACTCGCCGACGCCGGGGGGCTGATGCGGAACGTACCGCTCCTGGTCGCCCTGTGGCGTTGTCGGTGCCGGCGTCGGCGTCGGATTCTTGCGGAAGAGTTGAAACATGCTGTGAGGGCTCCTTGTTCGAAGTGCTGGGGCTGACATCGGTTCAGGCGTCGAGGTGGCACCCCCAGCCGACTCCAGTTGAAAGAGAAGGGCGCGCACCGACCGTCAGTGCCGAACGCCGCAGCGTTTTCTGCATGGTCCTGATCCCCCGTTTCCTGCGGTGAAGGTCGCGCATGAGAACAAACTCGATTCTATGTTATACCGGTGTCAAATATAGACGGCTATTTGTTGATGGCTCGGTACTTCGCCTCGTTCGCGATGATCTTGTCTGCGTATGGCCTGGTCTGAGTGATGTAGTCGCTGTACATGGTGGGGAAACCGCCTTCGCGTTGGACTGCGCCTTCACCGGCGTTGTACGCGGCCAGGTACAGCTCTGTCGGTCCGTTGGGAGCCTTGACCGATCCGTCGGAGATCCAGGCGTCGATGGTCTTGGCGATGGTGCACATGTAGTCGCCTTGAGCCATGACGGCATCGGAAATCTTGTTCCTGTCACCGGAGCCGGCGGGGCCGATTTTCTTTCCTTGCTCGTCGACGGCGTACCCGTACGTCGCCCACGTGGAGTCGATGAACTGGGTGTAACCACTGGCGCCGGCCGAGTTGTAGCCGTGCTGCTGGAAGCCCGATTCCTGTTCGATCTGCGCGGCGAGGAGCGACGGTTTGATCTGCGGGCAGATCGCCCCGGCGCGTTCGAGCCACGGCGCGAATTCCGGTGGTACGGAACCGGCGGCGAGACTGTCTCCGAGCCCTGTCCCGGGGATGGTGCAGTCGACGGCTGCTTTCGTGGCCTGTCCGGAGCCTCCGGGTAGCGATCCCCACTGCATCGAACCTTCGTCGAATCCGCCACCGTGAACGGTGATGTGGACGTGGTTCATGTGGTTTTCGTTGTCGCTACCGCGGTCGTCCATCTTGTTCGGCGTGCCGCCGACCGGGTAGTACGTCTGACGCCAGATGGCGTAGTCGACGTTGAAGAACTCGGCGTTGCCCATCACGTAGTTGAGGACTTCGTCGCCGGTCGCAACGCCGGTGCCGGAGCTGTAGTCCGGAATCATCGCGTCGACGGCCTGGCCGCTCGGGTGGTCGGAGAAGCCACCACCGTCTGCGCGCCAACCACCGAGGGTGTCGAGTCGATCACCGAACTTGAGATGCAGAGCGCGGATCAGACGTTTCGTATTGACCTGCATGTTCTGCTCGGAACCGGCAGAGGCAGGCAATGCCTGCGCCAGATCCGCGCCGCCCGCTGCCGAAGGCGCCGACGGGGCAGGAGGTGCGCGAGGCCCGGAGGTACTCGGCGTCGTCGAGTCAGCCTTCTTCTCCCCCGGAGCGGGTGAGGAGTCGTACTGCGGTTTCGGATCGACGGCCGCGCCGCCGGTTCGCCCACCAGGCCAGATTTCGAAGTGCAGGTGAGGTCCGGTGGACTCACCGCGGTTGCCGATGGTGGCGATCTGCTGACCTGCACGGACCTGTTGGCCGGCCTCGACGACGTACGTGTCGATATGCCCGTACACCGTCGAGGTCAGTTTCCCGTCGATGACGTGATCGAGAACAACCCACTGCCCGAACCCGGATGCGGCACCCGCGTCGGCCACCGTGCCGTCGGCGGCCGCGTAAATCGGCGTACCGATCGGCCCGGCAAGGTCGATGCCCTTGTGCTGGGTTCCCCACCGCTCACCGAACGGTGAGGTGAACTCCACCAACGCCGGATCGACAGGCTTGATGAACGAGCCAGGCGGGGCGATCATGTCTCCGCTGACCGCCGACGACCCCGTACCGCCGAGGCAGTCCGTCGCCGCTTGTTGTTCTTCCTCGTCTTGGAAGAGGATCGCCAGGCCCACGATCAGGAACATCGGGATCGCGACGAGCAAGGCGATCACGATCATCAGCAGTGACTTGTTCTCCGACTCCATTACTTCGCCGAACCCGCCCGCTGACCGCCGACGCCCAAACGAGCCTCGCGTCGACGATTCAGCTCTGTGGCGGCCGCCAACTCGAGTTCGAGTCTGCGCACCACTTCCAACGACGGTTGCGGGCGAAGACCGGACGCGTTGACCCAGCCGCGGACGGCGGTCTCGGACACGTCGAGGACCTTCGCGACCGATGCACATGCGGCGGTGAACGAGTCCCCCGCTTCGATGCATCGCACGGCCGTAGCGATCGCGTCACTCTTGGTGTCGTCGTCGACGATCCGGTAGCGGCGGCGCTCAGTGTTCATGCGGCGAACCCCTGGTTGCGGTCCTTCGTCGCTGCTTCGAGGCGTTCGTCGGTGTTGTGGATTCCCGACGCACGTTCGGCCGGCGTCACCCACACCTTGAACGGAGCACCGGGACGGTTTCCCTCACCGAGCTTGAGCAGGAATTGCCCGGTACCTGCGGCGAGAGGACCAGCGATCACCAGTTGCTTGTCCGCCGAGACGACACCCGCCCTTTCCGCCGCCTCGCGAATCTTCGCCGCAGCCCGGCGGATCCGGGCATTCTTCTGATCGATCGGCGAATTCAAATCGGCGTCGTTGCTCCAGTTGGTCAGCATCGACTTCTCGGTCTGCGAGAAGTTCATGACCTTCTCCAAACGGCTGATCTCCACATCGGGGACCGGGCCGATGATGCGGGCGCGGCACCGCTCGAACAGTCCCAATGCGCCGGCCTTTTCGAGGTCCTCGATCGAGTGCGTGACGAAGGTGATCGCCACACCGACCACACGCTGCAGGCGTAGCAACGCGTCGATACGGCCCGCCATCATCGGACGCTGGAGCACCTGCCACAGCTCGTCCATCAGCACGTGGAAAGCGAGGTTCGGGCCCAGACCCGCGTCGGCGAGCACGTGCGCCGCTTCGATCGTGGCGAACGCTTCGTTCCATCCGGACAACAGGACCGAAGAACGCATCATCTCGTCGTCCTGCGGGACGCTGGACATGTCCAGGCACATCGACGGCTTGTTGACGTCCAAGCGGACGGTGGACTGACCGTTGAAGACCTCCCCGAAGCGGCCCTTGACCATCGCCCGCAACGTGCGCCGCAAGCCTTGAATCGCAGCCAGATACTCCTGCTCGTCGTCCACGACTGCGTCGTCCATCAATTCCTGGTTGCCCGAGACCAGCAAGGCAATCAGGTTGTCCAGGATTGCCGGGTTCGTGGGGCTGAATCCCGCCCCGCCCTCCTCGTGCGGTGTGTAGAGCAGGCGAATCGCGGATGCGAGCACCGTCTGCTCGAAGTCTTCGAGCCGCTTTCCACGCACGATCTCGCACAACGCGCCCGTGATGTTTTCCTGCCGCGCGTGCAGCGCGTACTGCGTCTGTTGACGACGAAGCTCCTGAACCGCGATTTCCTCGTCGATCTCGGCGAGAATCTCGGCGTCATGCTCGAACCTCGCACGAGTACGCAGATCGTCGATGTGGCGACCGAGGTCGTCGATCGCGGCACCGATCGGACCGGGATCGAGTGGATTGATCCGTCCGATGCCGCCGTAGCCGACTTCGGTGACCTGACCGTCGACGGCTTCGGTGAGCTTGCGGCCGTCAGGCTTGACGTCACCTGGCCACAGCACCCGCACACCGGCCGCGATGTCGCCCAATGCGATACGGCGGAGCAGTGTCGACTTACCGAACCCGTTCAGCGCGATGATCATGCACGCCGGAGCGCTGATCGCTTTCGCTTCCTTGGCCGAGAGCGGGTCGAAGCACACCGGCGCCCCTGTCGCGAGATGCGGACCGAGCGGAGTGCCGAGCACCGGAGCGTTGGCACCGACGATCCACGGATACAGGCCAGCGATCTGAACGTTGGTGCCGCGGTATTCGACCGGCGGCATGACCGTGGACATCCTGCCACCGCCCGGCCCGGCAAACCCGCGTGCGTCGAGCCCGAACACCTGTCGGTCGGACGAATCTTCCCGCGCCCGTTCGGATGCGGTGATCGTCGCCCGGCGGCTGTACTGCCGACGCACGAGCGTCGACAGCCACGCCTTCTGGATCGGGTTCGTCGCCGCAGCTTCCCGAGCTTCGAGCTTGGACAGGTCCTCGTCGGTGAGAACGCTGATCTTCGGCGGTTGGGACGACTTCGAGAGATTCTTGTGCTTTACCATGACGACCCCTACACGCTGACAAACGACGGAATGGACGTGTGCTCAGGCGCGATGACACCGATCCCCATCGACACCCAATAGGCCGGGGACTGCCAGCAGAACGATCGCCGGATCGAGAGCTGACTCTGAATCGACAGGTCTCGCACCAGGTGATCGATCCGCGGAACATCCGAACTGCCGGCAGGCTGCGTGACCGTGATCAGAATCCCGAACCGTGTCAGACCATGCCCGCGAGCAACCTCCATCCGGGACTGCTCCGTCGCAGCGACCTCGAGCTTGGCCTTCGCCGTCACGATTCCGCGACCGGTGTTCATCGCCGACGTCGCGTCGCGGTGATCGCGATTGACGATGTCGGTCGCATCAGCAGCCGAATGCGGCCGGTAGACGATCGCGACCCGCTTGAGAGGCACCGCAGGATTCACATCGCACAGACGCTTGAGAACACTCTCGTGAATCGCTGACTTCGGTGCCTCACGCATCTCCCACGTCACCGACACCGCGCCGTCATGTGTGAGTCGGTCCTTGCCCGCGATCTGAGTACGAGGACCACAATCAGCCCAGGTCAGCCCGGTACCTTCGCCGGAGAACAGAGCCTGCTCGATACTTTCCAGCGATGCCGGATCTACCGTGCGGCGGACCATACCGATGATTTCGTCGGCGCTCATCGGCGTGCACGGCACACCAGCACGAGCGCCTGCGGCGGTGATCTGCGGCAGACGGCGCGCGATCTCCACAGCCTGCTCGGAGGGGTCCTTCTTCCGGTCCGCGGTCTGCGCCTTGAACGTGATCGAAATACGGGCGCCGAGACGGATACCGCCCGTGGTCAACCCCTTCGAGAGCTGGTACATCGAATCGCGAGCCAACTGAGGTGCGTCGCCCCGGACCTTCTGGGAGACCGTCTCGCGCAACTCGATTCCCGTGTTCGGCAAGGTCTCCACGACTGCGACCAGGGCCATGATGTCGGAAGTCTCGCCCATCATGGTCAACATCTGAGACCAGTTGCCCACCGCCTGATCGAGCACCGCCTGATCGAAGTTCTCACTGCCCTGCGGGTGCGCGTCCAGTACCACGGTGTAGCCGTCGACCTGCGGCATGTGAAGCATCCCGAAGGGGCGATTGTTCGCGTCGATCTGCTGGTACAGCTCGGTATCGGCGAGCACTCCCGGCGGCCGGTACTTCCCGCCGGGGATCCTCGAGAACGTGCCCGAGCTGTAGACATGCTCCCCGCGCTTGACCGAACGTCTCCACTGCCACATCAGAATTGCCCTTTCATATCCGCTTCGTCCGTCTCTCTCGATCAGCAACGGCACGAACGCAATTGCGAACACCACCGCAAAACCCATTGCCCACAAAAAGCCGATGATCAAGCTCGACAACAGGAGGACAACCACCGCGACGATCCCGATGATCGTTGTTCCGAACGTCGCGCCCGCCATACCTGTCGAGCGGGGGCGACGCCAGTTTCCGTACATCCGGTACTCGGTCATCGTTCGAACCCTCCGTTATTGGCTGGTGCGGCGCCGACCAGCGAGTCGTTCGCCGAATCGTGATCACGGGAACCTTCATCCGCGCCGCCGGCACCCGACGACATTCCTTGACTCGTCGGCGTGCCCTCAGTCCCGCCCTGCACACCACTGCTGGGCGGGGTGCCTTGACTGGTGGGTGTTCCTTCGTTGCCGCCCTGCGCATTTCCCTGGCCGGGTGTGTCGCCGCCCGCTGTGCCGAAGTTCGCGGGCGCGCTCACGTTGGCCCCGCCAGGAGGGCCTTGCGCCCCATTCGCACCGCTCGTTGCCGCAGCAGTGCCTCCGCCTGCGCCCGCGGAAGCTCCGCCGGTGGCGATCATTCCGCCGACCTTCGCGCCGACCGCAGCGGCACCTGCAGCAGCAGCCAAACCGCTGCCACCGCCGCCCATCGCGCCTACAGCCGGTGTGACCAAGCGCATCAACGACGGGAGAACCAACGCTGCAGAGCACAACAGCAGTGCGCCGATCAGCGCTGTCATCGCGCCGCCGTTCTCCTCCCGAGAGGGAGCGGATTGCATGAAAAGCATTGCCGCGACTCCGATCACGAAGGAACCGACGGGCTTGAACAGCAGGAATGCCAGTGTCCAGGCGACCATCTTCTCGTACGCCTGTGACCCGATTTTCGTGCCGCCAGCGGCCCCGGCAATCGGAATCGCAGCGCAGATGACGACCAGCAGTCCCATCCGCATCAGCAGCAGGAACGCCATGACCAAACCGCCGAGAATTCCGATGAAGCCGATGACGTACAGCAACGCCGAACCGCCCGGAGTGGCGTAGACGCCGATTTGAATCATCGCGTCCACCAGCGCATCCGGGTCAGATCCGACTGTGCCGTCGATGAACCACCGAGACACGTTGTCCGAAACCCGAGTGCCGAGAACAACGAAGAATCCGATCGACCCGGACAGAATCGTCGCCCGCGCTAATTGCTGAACACCTTCGGTGGAGATGTCCCGGATCGTGCCGGATCTGGCCATCATCAACCGGATTCCGAGGAACATCACCGAGACAGTCAGGAACGCGATTTGGATGTAGTACGTGTATTCGGTGATCCGTCCGAGGGTCTCCATGAACGAGGATTCGTCCTGGCCGGGAATGGTGATCCACCAGCCCAATGCGAACTTGAGGACTGATGCGCCCGCGTCACCGAAACTCAGACCCGCAGTCTCGAACGCCCCGGTCGCGGCCTTCTTTATCAGAGTCTGCGGTGCAGTTGCCACCGCCTCGATCGCGTCGCCGCAGTTCGGCACATCAATGCCGGTAATAGCTCCGAAGACGTCCAAGCCTTGTGAGGCGCCTGGGATCGCTGCAGTTAGCCCGCAATCGGCCGCATTCAGAATCGTGCCGCCCACAGATGGCTCGTCGTCCTGGGCAAATGCAGCAGAAGCCGATCCAAGGAGGGCAATGAAAGCGATGACTACAACCAGAACCACTCGCTTCGCGTTGGAAACGGCCCTGTTCACCACCATGATGTCCACCCACCCGAGAAGTCGGGCAGATCCTGAACGTCGGCTCGTCCCTTCGGTGGGATGACAGCGGACCAACCAATTCCGTCGCGCCACACGAGGTCCAGCCACATGTCGCGGTTACTCATGCGTCCTGAATCGAGCTGCACTGTCGCCCCGAGATGGACGCGGGCAAGATCGTCGTTGTAGTCGACCTTGATCATTTGCAGCACGCGCGAGGGAAAGTTGTCTGGTGCTGCACCGGGCTGCCCAGAGCTGTTGAACTTGATCAGCTCAGGAAGGGTGTTGTTCGGGTCGGACACCACGCCGGCGTCCTGCAGCATCTTCACCCGGGTGTTTCCGGTTGCCAGGTAACTGAAGTAGTGAACTCCCGCCAAGCCCGCACCTTGAGCGGTACGGGAGAAGCCGGTGGCCACGCCGCTGTCACTGAAACCTGTCGGGCCGTCGGACGTCGAGAACGGAAGGTGCATGTTCTCGTGGACCTGCTGGAGCATGATCCCGGACGGCGCAGTCGTCGCCGCGCGCCCCGTCGCTGGGGCGGACTGCCGCAAGATGACCCCGTTCGTGTTCAACGGGACATAAACCACGCGGCCCTTCTCGTCGAAGAACGGATCAGTCGCGAACTGGTCCTGTTCGACTGCCTCCGTCGCGCCATTGCCCTGATCGCCTGCCGGAACCAATGGTTCGTCACCGCCGCGCACCGCAATGACAATCGAGAAGATCAGGCCGGCCACGAGAATCACGACGAAGATCGAGCCTCCCATCAGCCAACGGAGAGAGAGGTCTCGTCCGGAATCGGAGCCCGAATCCGTGGGCGCCGACTCTTTCGGCGGTGCCTCGGTGGGGTGTTCACTCATCAACTCGTCCGTTCTTGATAGGATGGGTGCTAAATAGAATAGCGTGTTGCGGCATCATTTCCGCGTTCCTTCCAAATCGACCATGTCGGAAGGAATTTCCGTCAACTCTTTTGCGCCTACCGCGTTCTCCGGAGTGGGAAGGTCGAGCTTCCAATCGGTCTCGACCCAGACGACGTTCGTACGGGTGGAAGCCAACGAATCGTCGGGGAAACGCTGGACGACATCGACTGCAGCGTTGCTCTCGCTGTAGTTCTCGAACCGGTAGCCAAGGATCGACGGAGCCACTGATGGATCGATCGACCCCGTCGCCGTGATCAATGCCCGATTGACGGCAAATGCGTCACGGCCCTCGCCGGGGGCTGCGACGACCGGAAGCACTTTCGACCAGGAGATATCCGACGCTGTGGACAACTGCACGGACTGGCCGATCGCAGCCAGAGCTGCGCCCTGTGGCGTGTGGGAAAACCCTGTGAGCGGTTCCCAGATGCCGCTACGGGGACCGTCGGCCACACCGATCGGTACCGATATCCCGTTCAGGCTCGACCACGACGAGATCTCCGGTGCCGCAGTCAATGACACCTCCGGGACGTCGTTTTCCTCCGGTGAGCTGCCACACCCTGCCAACACCAATGCCGCCGCCGCAACCGATACACACGCAAGAACTCGCATTACTTCTCCTCTTCCAGCGGGGGGTACTTCTGCTGAATGTCGTTGACCAGACTTGGTTTCTCCGGTGGTGGACCCGAGTTCTCCGGGATACGGCCCGCGTCGATGAGGACGACTGCGATTCCGATCGCGGCGGCACTTGCCAGAACCCATCCGGCAAGTGCTGCCGCGAGTTCCGCGATCGTTGGAGACTCCAGGCCCGCAGTGTGTTTGTGGTCCCACGCCATACGGGCGCCGACGAACATGATCTTCGCGATGCAGACCGCTGCCGCGATTCCCGCGATCCATCCGAATGCCGTGCTGATGTCCTTGACTACGTATTCCGGCAGTTCGACTGCCGCCAGGACAGCCACCGAGGCGCTCATACGGGCGGCATTTCGATGACGGCGATCGCGATCGCCACAGCGAGCATCCCACCCACCGCTAACATTCCCGCCGCGAGAGAGGTCCGGAAGATAATCCACAACTGGCCGTTGATCTTCCGCCGCCGGGGCATGGTCGGACCGTCCACCGACCAGACCGCCAGCGTGAACAACCCGAACACCAAGGCAAGAGTCACCAGAAGCATCACGAACCACGCACCGTTACTCGCCACACGGTCCGCGACCGCACCACCTTCGATCCACTGATCGCGGGGAGGCGCATCGGCCAACATCAAATTCAGGAACCGCTCCGGCCACGCCATCAGAATCGCGGCCACTGCCAGGGACGCGGCGGCAACGACTGCGCCCGCGGCGTACACCCAGGGGCTGACGTATCCGCTGACCCACCGCGCCGACTGCCGCGACATACGGATCACTGCGGCTTCCGCGACGTGGACATGGCCGGGCTCGTCCTTAAATGCACGAGGCTTCCGGCGTTCCTGATTGACAAAAGCCTGTGTAATCCGGCTCGCTGCCCGGTGAAACGCTGCCTGACGATCATGATGTTCGACCGGAACTCCGTCGGCGGCGAACGTGTATTCCTGGACGTCGCGGATCTGCTGCTCCCACGCCCACTCGTCGCCGGGCGAGTACAGCAGCCCGCGTCGACCTTCGGGAAGCGAAATCGGTTTCTGTAGTTCGGTGTTGGTCACGATGACGTCCTTTTGGGGTTGCGGAAGTAGAGGCGTACCGAGTGCGCGGTGGCAAAGATGGTTGCGGCGGCAGCGATAACGACGACTGGCCACATCACCCACTCCAACTGACCGAGCATGTCCTTGCAGAGAGTGGTGCTGCCGGCGGCAACAGTGGCGTAGCACTGCGCTGGAGGTACGAACGGTTCGCGGGCGCGCAGCACGAGTAACACCCCGATAGAGACAGCCGTGAACAGCAAGACCGTGGCAGGGCGGAGTATCAGCAATCCCACTGGGGTCTGCGCGCCGCCGCGCTCACGAGTTGTTTTGGCGCTCATGACGACACCAGCTGCAGAATCAACAAGGCTGTACCGGCGATCAGAATGCCGCCCCCTTGACCGACAACGAGCTTGAGGGTGTAACGCGGAGCGTTGCGATCCTTCTCACGTAGGTACCGGCGACCTCGTGGGGTGACGAACATGCCGCCGATGACTGCCATGACCGCCACGCAGGCGAACAGAACGATCCACAGGATCCAGGTCAGGATATTGAGGAACGGCCCCGGACCGACGGGAGGAGGGACGATGATCAAGTCTGACGTGGCGGTCATGGCGGACATCAGGCGGTGACCGCGTTCAGGATCGTGGTCGCGGATCCAGCGATCACCGCGCCAGCGAGGGAACCGATCAGCATCTTCACGGCGTCACTTTCACCGCGGGACCACTTCTCCCACGCGAACTTTCCGCCGGAAACGATCACGGCCGCAACGCAACCGAACAGAACGATCCACAGGACCCAGTTCAGGATGCGGAGAAAGCCGTTCGCTCCTGGGGGCAGTTCGGCGTTGACGTTGAAGTCCACCGCGAGGATCGCGGTGTCGTAAATGGTGTGAACCATGGGTTTTCCTTTCGGGGTGGGAGTTCAGTGCCCGGAACGCAGGTCGGGAAGTGAACGCTGAATTTCTGTGAGGATGCCGATGCCGGCAGCGATCACATCCGTAGGAACTGCATTGGTTCCCTTGGTCTGTTCGGGCAGCCCGTCGAGCGGATGCCAGCGAGGGAGAGCTGTGAGAGCGGCGGCCGCGAGGAACTTGTGCCATTCGATCCGCCAGTGCGCTCCTGCTGCAGCGGAAACGATGTCGCGGTACTGACGCACGCTCTTGTCGAGCGTCGGCGAGGCCGCAACTGTGACCAGACCCAACAGCCGGGAGGACAGTTCGCGTTCCTTGTGACGGACGATCAGCTCGTGGGCTGCCTTGAGTCCGTCGCTGGTCTCTCGGGCGACGATCACCACGTACGGCGACTCCGCCTCCACGTTGGTTCCGCACGGCCACTGGCGGTCACTGTCGCCGGTGAAGCTGAGCCACTGTGCCAGCGTGGACACTCCGGCACCGCCCTTGGAGCCCATCAGCCACACCGCAGGGCCGGGACGGTCCAAGGTGATCGGAGCTTCGAGAACATCCCCTGCGCTCATGCCATTTGTCCTTTCTGATCGGAGCTCTCGGCTGTAGCAGGGGCTTTGAGGCTGCCGAGAACGTCGAGTGCGTCCGTCCACGCATCGAGGGTCGAGGCAGCGAGTTCGCGGTGGTCGATCACGCCCGGACGAGCGAGAGCCGGATCGAACGGGACCTCGACGAAACCTGCGATCTGTGGAGTCAGGGCCGCCTTAATCGGCGCCAAATTGACTGGCGATCTGGGCATCTGGTGAGAGATGACCACGATGGTGTCTTCGAGGGTCGCAGCGCCGTATGTCGCCATCAGCCACTTCATCGCCTCCCTCATCCGGCTCAGCGGTTCGGTGCGCGCCGGAGCGACCACGACCAGCGCGGCACCGGACTCGATCAGCGGTGAAAGCCGCGGAGACCGAAGGGCGGTGCCCACGTCGTAGACGCGGGCCGTGTCGCGGCTCTGAAGCAGCATGTCCACCAGCGCGGGATCTTGGCCCTGACTGACCGGCGAGCGTCCCACGACGAGCATCCCCGAGCTGGTCTCAGCCATGTGTGAGCCGAAGACATCGATCGAGCGGGAGGCGTTGACTGCACGGAAACGGCTGCGATCGAGCAGGTTTCCGCCGTCGCTGGTCGAGTCGACAGCGGTGACGTCCTTGCCGGTGCCCAACCGTAGGGCGGTCGCCAGGCCGAACGTGGTCGTAGTGGTCGATGCGCCACCGGACCCGGCGACGACCATTGCCGACACCTTCTCCGGCTCAGCGACTTTCGGTGCGCGTCTGATAGGGACGACGTTGCTCATGCGGGGATCTCCTCGAGTGCGGCGATTTTCAGACCTGAACCGGCATCGGCGACGGTGATGCGCTGCTTGGTGCTGCCTTCGGTGCCTGCTTCGGTACGCAGGAGCAGCTGAACCTCGAACACGTTCGGGGTCGGCGTAGGCGAGATGGTCAGGCAGTGCTCGGTACCCAGCGCGGCAGCAGCGTCGATCGACGCCTGCAGAGGCGGGAGCGGTTGCGGGGTGACGTACATCGACGACACCTTCGCCGCGTCACGCTGGACGTAGTACGCGTAATCGAACGCCTGAATCAGCCCAGGCCCGGAAGTTTGATCACCGGCACCGTTGCCGACGACCTTGCCGCCGGCCGACGAAGGAGAGCACCACGCCGGAGTCTCCGCGATCGTGGGGCCGGCGGTCTTCGCCGAGGACGGAAGCGGCGGCGCCGCAACCTCACCCCCGTCTTCGGACCCGCCGAAGACCACGGCCGCGCCGCCGACGAGAACCGCCAGCACAGCAGCAACGGCGCCGCCGAGCAGCCACGGACTACGCGAGCTGTCCGACGAGTCGCGCACCGTCTTGACCTTCGGAGGCTTGCGCGCCTTCGGAGCTTTCGGTTCCGGAGCGATCTGCTCGGTGGGCAGCTCAGCCGCCTCGACTGCCGTTCGAGCAGGTCGCCGCGGGATACGGCCGGAAATGCCGCGACGCGTGGACTCCGGAGCTGTGAGCGGACCGCGAGGAATGTGTGCGCGAACCCAATCCGGCGCCCCGGCATACGGATCGTCCTCGTCGACGCCGAGCGCAGCGGGACTGTCGCCATCGAAGGCTGCTTCGGCGGTGGTGTCCTCCGCTGCGCCGTAATGCTCGACGACCGGATCCACCACAGCGTCAGGGACATACACCGGAAGAACCGTGGTGACGTCCTGATCGACGGGGAAGCCCCCGACCGGCAGAGGTTCGCTCTCGTACTCGACCGGTTCGACGTCGATACCGACGAGCGGAAGCATGACATCGTCGTCGCCGGCATCGTCATCAGTTGTGTAGTCGATCTCGTAGTTTTCCTGCGGCACAGGGAAATCCACGTCACCGCGCATCCCGATGTCGTCATTCCCGTAGTGCTCGAGCACATCAGGGAACAGTTCGTTGTCCGTGCGATTGTCCGTCGCCATTTTTCCTCCGAAGTAGGTCGGCGAGGGCAGGATCAAGTCCTGCCCTCGCCAGTGGCTCACGCCGGGATACCGGCACCGATGGCGTCGGCGATCATTCCGAGCGGCAGACCGGGGACGGCCGTGTTCGCCTGGAAATCGGTCACTGCCTGGTCGAATGCAGCCACAGCACCAGCGCCGCCGGGAACCGAGGTGACCGCGTCGCGGATCTGCTGATCGACAACCGGTGCAGAAGCGACGGTGTTGCGAACCGTGTCAGCGGCAGCGGTACCGACCGGCGGGCTGGCCGACCACTGATCGAGAACGGCTTCCGTCTGCTCCGTGATCGCGGGCTGATCGACGTCCGGGATCTCGAAGTCAATCGGCTGCCCCAAATCGCCTGCACCGTAGGCAGATGCAGCGAGAGCGCCACTCGCGCCGCCGACCACTGCGCCACCGATAGCAGCAGGCACACCGAGCACAGCAGCGCCGATACCCGCGCCGGTCGCGGTACCCACGACGCCTGCGGGCACAAGGCCGATCGGGCTCAAGATCGGTGTGAACAGGCCGACCGCCGAAGTGCCGCCGATGGTTCCACCGACCAACGCGCCAACCGTGGCCGCGGGAACACCAGCCGCGGCGGCACCTGTAAGAGCACCAGCGGCAGCGCCACCAACCTGCGCGGCGGCGAGACGTTCAGCCTCATCGGCGTCGATGCCGGTCGAACGCCAGAAGTCGGTCACCTGAGCTTCGATGACAGCGGTCTGACCGTTGGTCTTGTCCGCAGTGTCCTTGGTGATCCAGTTCGGGCGATCAGCGAGGTAGCGGCCGAAACGGATCTTGTCCTCGGGTGCCTGAATCGGTGCTGTGAACGTCTCGAGCTGCGTCGGAAGGTGAATCGAGCTGTAGTCGATCGGCGCAACATAGTTGTCGTTGTTGCTGTAGGTCGGCGGAACGTACTCGTTGGTGTTGTAGTCCCAGTTGTCGAGCGGCCGCGTCGGCTGCTGGGTGTACTCGACCGGCGCCGGAACCCAGGTCTGAACCGGAGCAGGAGCCGGTGCGGTGGTCGTGACGCCGCCCTGCGTGGGAGGAGCCGTTGTGGTCACACCGCCTTGCGTGGGAGGAGCTGTCGTGACGCCGCCCTGTGTCGGTGCAGCGTTCGCGACGCCGCCGAAACCGGCGACCATGACTGCAGCGGTGATCGCCGTAGTTCCGGCGACCCTCACGATCCGGCCCTGTTTAGTGTGCTTACCCATGATTTTCTTTCCCTTCGGTGGATGAATCTGTAGTCAGGCCGGTCTGTGGTTCCGTCGACGTGGCGACGGTGGTGGAGGTTGCCGCCGACGGCGTCGAGGTGGAGCTCGACGACGTGGCGGAGGTTCGAGAGGTTGTCGGTGTGGCCGACGGCGTGGTGGTTCGAGTGGTGCTCGTCGACGACGTGGTCGACGAGGTCTTCGAGCTGGAGGAGGAAGAGCCGCCGGTCTTGAGGTCAGCGGCCGCAGCGGCGAACAGCTTCGCCACGTAGTCGGTCGGAGCAAGGCCGGTCGAGGTCGCAGACGCCGATCCGTACGAGCCGTGAGCGGCCTGGACATTCGAGTACTTCGTCAGCGCGGCCAGGTCGAACAGATCCTTGTTCGCGTTCACTTCGCCCTTGACCAGGTCGAAGGTCTGCTTGACCACGCGCTGCGTAGTGGCCGGCGGAATGAGGTTGACCACCGCGTCGACCGTCTTCGCGGCGATGATGCCGAAGGCCGCAGCCGGATTCGCCAGACCCACCGCAGCAACTGCCGCGATCGTTTCGGGCGTGATGACCTTCTTCGCGACCGTGACCACGGCATTGACCGCAACCAGGCCGACCTTCATCAGCGCGGAGATTGCTTCCTTGCCGGTCGGCGGAGTGGCCCGAGGATCGGAGCTTTCCGCCAATCGCTGCGAGAGCGTCTTCTTCGGTGTGATCGACAGGTTCTCGATCGAGTTCTTCGGAACCGAGATGTCCTCGTTGATGACATCGACGGCGGTGTTGAACGCAGTCGACGCGAGCGCAAGGCCGATGCTCTGCACTGCGACGAACGGGTCGCCGCCGACTTCTGCCTGACCTGCGACGTTCGCGACAGCGCGAGCGATGGGAGCGTTCGGCGGTGCGTCACAAGCGAGGTCGCCGGTCTCGCACCACATCGACACCCGGCCACTCAGCGAGCCGAAGCTGGCGGCGGTATCGGCTGTCGGACCGATACCGCCACCTGTCGCCGTCGTGACCGTGACCGCAGGCAAAGCCTTCACCGCTGTGCCCGACGTACCGGGAACCGGTGACGGAGTGGTCTGCGAAGTACCGGGGAAAACGCCGGAGCCCGTCGAGCGGGTCGGCGACCCGAACAAGGCGCCTGCAGCGATCTTCGCCGCAGGTACAGAGCTGATCTCGCCCTTGCCGACCTTTTCGAGGAAATCCGAGGCAGCGTGCGCGCCCTGGCTGTAACCGACCACCGCGAGCTTGGTGGAGCCGCACGCACTGATGACCTTCTCCGCAGCAGCCTTGAGGTTGTCCTCCGCCGTACCTACCGACACGGCGTACGACTCTTTGCCGCCGGGAACCGCGCCGCCGAACCCAGCCGGGTACGGAACGTATGCCCGATCAACGGAAGCGCCGAGTTGGCGCGCTTCCTCCATCAGCGGGGACATGACGTTCGAGAGCATCCCGGTATCGGCCTTCACCGGAGCATCCGGTGACGACTGCCCGGTGCCCTGCATACCGAGGACGTACAACTCGGGGCAGTTCGAGACCAACTGATCGAGCCAGCTGGTCTCTGCCTGTGCAGGAACGACATTCGCACCCACACCCACAGCGACTGTGACTGCGCAAACAAGCGCGGACGCAGCCACGCGGCCGAGAGGCCGGCGGATGCTCACCGTCGGTGAACTCTGATCCTTCTTCATCCGAAACCTTCTAATCTGGTTGTGGGCCAAGGTCTTTACCTCGCGATTCGGGGTTCGCGTCAGTCGGGCAGATGGCCCTTCACGAAGCGCCGAAAGATGCTGGAAGAAGTGGGAAGTTGTGTGTGGCCCACGGCGCACACACGGAAAAATCCGGAAACCGGAGCATTGACGCAGACGTGTCCAGGCCTGCGGCCTGGGCATTTAACGACGCTCGCGAACAGTGGGATGCAACGCTTGGAGGCGCCCATCTGCTCTCTCCTGGATGAGGGCGAGATGGGCGCCGTGTCGACCTGCCCGTCTGACGGTGCATGGGTCACCGGATTAGCGGCCGACAATATTCCGACCCCATAGCGAGGCCGGGTCAAGGGGGTGGCGTCCGCCCGGTCGCCAAACGATGCGATCTGGGCGGACGCCGCGCGGTTGACCGGCATAAATGCTTGTGCTGAAGCATTGTTCGCCGGAACCGAGTTCAAGGGGTTACCGAGATCGGACTCAGTAACATGCGGCTCCACCGGAACGATGTCAAAAGGTGTTGCAGTAGGCCGATTCACGTCAGCCGCCTCCACTTTGCGGTCTACGACGGACCGCATAAGCTCAGAAGCCTGTGGTCCACCTGGGTGTACGCGTATGCCTATGTGTGCCACAGGCAAAAAGGGCCCCTGGATGTGGAACCGGACGCCAATCAGGAGTCCACTTCCAGGGGTTTTGCGCTCAACATCCAATGGATGTCAGCGCGTCAGCGTCAGATCGTCACAACTTCCCTTCCGTGTTTACCGTCACCGGTATAGTTCTTCGATAGTGCGAGGGGGGCATCTAAATATAGCCAACGAAAGATGTCCACATTCGCAAACCGTACTGGGAAGGCGGCACAGTGTCTAGCGATGAAGACAAAAACCCGGGCGGCTTGATGAGCCGTCGAATGATGCGCGGGTTCTCTCCGGCTGCCCTGAAGAAGGCTCGTGAGGCCAGAAAAGTCGGCCGCGCCGCACTTGCTCGCAGTGCAGGTGTAAGTAGTTCGACGGTTCGGCGGTGGGAGAACGGCCAGGTCTCTCCTGGCGTGGACCTGCTGGCGCAGGTAGCCGTCGTACTCGGCATCGAGATTTCCGATGTCGTATTGGTGCCTGTCGATACCCGCTACCCAGGAGACTGGCGCGTACTCAAAGGTCTTACTCAGATGCAACTTGCCGCTGCGGTGGGCGTCACTACCGAAGTGATTGGTGCCATCGAACGTGGTGAAAGAGTCGTTCCGTATGTCATCGCGGCGAAACTTGCGAAGAAACTGGGTATCTCGGTCGAGGAATTGGTGGCGGCGAATCGTCGCGCGCATGATCGCGGGCTCGACGAGCCGGCCTGAATCGATACTCGGTTCAGTAGGGACGAATCTACTCACGTCGCGATCTAAAACCGGCATCATTTGACAGCTCCCCCCTTTTTTTGGCAACCGGAAACAGACCCACAGAATGTGGGCCTCTGCTTCCGGAAGGGAGTCGCTCACCGACCGGTGCTGTGACAAGGCGTAGCCATGTCGCCGCTCAGTAAATACCGGCGAAACGGATCCGCGCAAACTTTGTGAGCACTGCCACAAACCAATCAGTTTGTTTAAGTACGTACCGGTAGGTTTCGATTCGCATGCCGCTTATGCTGGTCAAATGGCGACAAAGGGAATGTGGCTTGCCGTCGACATCATCGGCACGGCCTACGGAAAAGACGTGTTCATCCACTCAGCGGGCGGCGAGCGAGTTGCGTCGACGCTCCCACGCTGTGCCGGCCAACTTGGGCTCGGCAAGAAGGGAGAGATGGTCGTCGAGGCTGTTGTCCGGTCTCTTCTCGCAGGCAAAGAAGTCCCGAAGGTAGATGGCCTCATTGTCGAAAGTCACCAGATCGATGCATCCGACGGAACGCCGGTCGCCCTGATCGTTTGGATCGGTGAGAACGAACCCGAACCCCGGCCGACCTACAACGTGTGGGTTCTGGACATGTCCGCGATGACGACGCGAACCAGCGGCGACGACCCGTCCATGATTGGAGACGGACGTGAAGCGGGCGAGGAACGCCACGTCCAATATCTCTTCACCTGGCTCAACCCAGAAGACGCCTGGGGCATGGTCGGCGGCTACTACGACGCCCTCACCGGCGAAGACGGCATGCTCATCCAGAGCTACTGGTCCCTCCGTCCCGATGGCGCAGAATTTGTTCATATGTGGTCGTCCTGCCGGCTACGTCTGACCGACGACGGAAACCAGCGCACGCTCTACGGGCTCACGCTTCGCCTCCAAGAGCGGGAACTCGAAGCGAACATTGCATCGCTGGTCAAGTACAGCAACGCCACCCTCATGCTCGTGGAAGCGCGCAACCGAATCCCGTTGACAACGGTCGGCAAGCACGCACCACTACGCGAATCGCAGGTTGCTCAAGTGCTCGACCAGATCGACCTCGAACAGCTAGCCAGCCACAACGACCCTGATAGCGGCGCTCAAAAGGTCCTGATCGACGGCGAGCCCTACACCGCAGCGACATTCGAGTTGCACTCCGCACGAGCCCGTGAAAAGCACGGCGATCCCGTCGCCATCATTCTCCTACTCGAGGATTCAGCAACGTCCGCCTAACAAGGCACCGAACGCCTCATTCCACAGTCATACAAACCTTTTGGAGAAATCTCAATGCGCGTACTCGTAACTGGAGCCAACCGAGGAATCGGAGCCGCCATTGCGAAACAACTTGTCGTCGAAGGTCATACAGTTTGGGGCACGCACCGCGGCGCCCCAGTACCCGAAGGTGTGCACGGGGTCGAGTGTGACGTCACCGACGACGCATCGGTCGACAACGCTTTCACCTTCGTAGAGAAGGAAGACGGACCCGTCGAGGCCGTGATCGCCAACGCCGGCATCACAGACGACACCCTGATCATGCGAATGACCACCGATCAGTTCACCGGAGTTGTCGACACCAACCTCACCGGAGTCTTCCGTGTCGTCAAACGAGCTTCCCGGAACATGCTCAAGAATCGGGCCGGCCGCATCGTGATCATCGGATCTGCCAGCGGAATGTCCGGCATGCCAGGCCAAGTGAACTACACCGCTGCCAAAGCCGGAGTCATCGGGATCGCTCGCTCACTGGCACGAGAACTCGGCTCACGCGGCATCACTGCAAATGTTGTCGCGCCTGGTTTCACGGAAACCGATATGGCAGCGGAGGTAAGCGACACCGTGGTCGAGAAGGCCCTCTCGCACATACCCCTGGGTCGCTTCGGAAAGCCCGAGGAGATCGCCGCAACCGCTGCATTCCTTCTGTCCCCCGGGGCCGGATACATCACGGGAACCGTGATCAATGTCGACGGTGGAATCGGGATGGGGCACTGACCCAGATGCGCCTGTTGAGCGGTCAGCTGAGCGGTTCCACCATGCGCCAGCTTGACCGCTCGACAACCCGTCACAGCCGAACGTTGCGAGAACGGTTTGCGGCGTGTCGAAGGACCACCTCGAGTTTATGATGGCAAAATTCGCCGCATGGCGAAAATTGGAGCGAGACCAGGGCGACCAGCTCTGGGTCGAGACAAGGTGCTGCCGTGCCGCGTTGAGCCCAGGGTGCAAATCGCTGTCCGGAAGGCCGCCGAGTCCGCTGGGCTCAGTGCGAACACCTTCTTGAACCGGTTGATCGTCGAGGATCCTGCTGTTCAGCAAATGCTGAAGCAACTCGAAGAGGCGGAGGAGGCTTCGACAGACGCAGCGTAATTAGCCGAAACGTACAAATTCATACGCATGGCAAACGCTAGCTAGACAGACAAAAACCCTGACACTCGTGCTGGAGTAATCAGGGCTGTGTCTTAACTTGCAGTGAGTTGACAGCTCACTCATTTTCTAGCGGTGCTGCTTTCCCCGAAGGGACAGTCTTGGTCGACTGGTCTCAGGGTACATCGCGCTCTGATGAAGTTTCAATAATTGATCCGCGTGTCTCAGCGATGGAGTACACGCGCACACCCCTACAACGTCCGTATTGCGGTAGCGGCCCTACGCGGCGCCGCTACGGAACAGCTCGTACACCCCGCAGAATGCCGGGACACCTGTACGGGCACCAGTGCCATTCGCTGACCCCGGCGTACCTCAACGCTCTAGGTGGTCGCGAGGCAGCGTGCCGCCGCTACTGCCAAGTCCGCCTTGAACTCGACGAGGGCGCGCACGCCGGCCTCGCTTACTGGCAGGGACAGCAGCACTGGGTCGAGGTGATCGTCCGCGAGGCATACATGGCGGAATACAACACCATCCGCCCTCAGCTCGTCGCCAGCACCGGTGGAGGCATCAGCCTCAAGACACTCCTGAGCGTCGCCGCCGCAATGGCGGGAGCCGCCGACTTCAAAACCGGACGCAACTCACGGCTGTCGATCCCGACCCTCATCGAACGCACTGGCAAGAAGAAGCGAACTGTTCAGCGTGCCCGCGAGACTCTCAAACTGCTGCGTGTAGCCACCGAGGTACTCCGCGGCCGGCTTCGCCGTAGAGGCGAACGCTTCGGCTCGCATCGCTTCCAGGACAAGGGCCGAGGATGGGCATCTGTCTGGGCATTGCACCCACGGAAACCTGTGGATAAGACCCGCATCGTCGTCGACGGTTCTATACAGATGGCACCCCACCCCCGCAGGGGTCAGTTTTGTATCCCTTCCTCTCGTAGAGAGGTTCTAACTACAAAACGATCTGTGGATAAACGAGCCGCTTCGCGGCGCAAGGAGTCCAAGGCGGAGGTCGAGAAGGCCGAAGCCACCAGGAAAGGCCTGTTGCTCGCATCCAGATGGCTCAGCAATCCACGAACTCCGGTCTGGGCGCGGCGGCACACCCCCCGAGGGTGGGCACCCGCACTGACCGAACCAGCCGCACACGGTTGGACGGCCGCGGATCTCAACGACGCGATCGACGCCTGGAGCAAGGCCACACGGATGGCACCGGCCCCGAAGCACCCCATCGCGTTCATGCGCTGGCTGATAAAGCAGCAGGATCTCGCCTTCGCCCCGCACGTTCTCGCTCAGATAGCCGCTGACCAGGAAAAAGCCGAACGCGAACGCCAGGCAGCAGCGTTCGAGGCGGAACGGGGCCGGTACGCATCAGCCGCTGCCGAGGACTCCCCCGGCCGCCAAGCTGCCCGTTTCGTCGCCCGCCGAGCGGCCGACAGCGCCCGCATCCGAAAGACCCAGGCATCCGCGCGCGAGAATGAAACCTCGCCCGTGTGGATCACCCATCTGTCCGATCGAGGTAAGCGATGAACGGAAAACGCCCGGCCGCAAAGCCGCCCGTCAGACGCCGGCCGCTCTCCCCTTGCCAGACCGTCCCCCAGATCCACGAACGGTTGCGCACCGGCGCAAAGACGATCGTCGTCGACCACTCCAACGACAAACCACTAGAACTCACCGACACCGAGCTGCCCGACGGCATCACGATCCGCATCGTCGGCGTCTCACGGGTCATCATCACCCGCCTGACACCCGAAACGAAGCGCAGTGCCCAGATCGTGGCCACCGACGCCGCACGATCCCAAATCTTCGGACACACAACTCTCTTCGCCTACGGGAACGCCCACACCGACGCCTTCGACACCACACGCGTCCGCGCCACCAACCGCGCCACCAACAACCTCGTCGACGACTCCTACGGCGAAGTCGGAGAAGACACCACCACCTACGCCTACGACAACGCGACCGTCCACGCCTACGACCAAGCTGCAGTGCACGCAACAGACCACGTGTCCCTCGTTCACCACAGCTCCACGCCTGCCGAGGTCGAACACGGAGTGACGGTGTTCGGCCCAGCACGAAACAACATTCGCGTTCGGGCAAAGGGTGAATGCAGCAGCCAATGATCGACGGCGGTCATCGCGCGATCGACAGAGCCGAGCTTGCGACGGAACGCCTCTCGCAAGGCCCGGCGGATCTCCCTCCATCCCGGAGGATCCGACAGGCCAACAGCATTATGCAGTTACAGCGCTATAACGCGATAACTCCGCAAAACTGGCGCTATAACCGGAAAACGCCATAGGCGCATAGCGCCCTAGCGTTACAGCGTTAGAACGCTAGAGCGGCATAATGTTCAGCCGTTCTACCAGCGACATCATCCAAAATGGATGGTCGCATTCGCCATTGGGTGTCGCGGGAGAGAGAGCAGATGGACGGTGAACCGTTATGGCTGACTGCCTGGTGCTATCGCTCCACATTGGCTGCCAAAGCACGGTCAACGCCCGCATAGCGTTCTAGCGCTAGAACGCTGCTATGTCGCGTCTTGGGTTCGGCCATCGTAGCGCTGGCGGGCTGTAGCGTTATAGCGCTAGAAAGTCGTAACGCTTTAACGCTTGACCGTTGTAGGGCTATGCAGTTACGATCCTGGAATGGCAAAGATCATCGTCCTTCATTCACGCAAGGGTGGTGTCGGTAAATCCACCATCGCCTACGAGTTGGCCTACCTCCTTGGTGCGCCACTCGTCGACACCGAACATGACGGTGGGGGAGTGACACGCAAGTTCGGGTACAGGCACGAGGAGCGCCTCCGGGCTCCGATGCTTCAAGCCTTCGAGTCGGGGAAGACCCCGAAGTTACTCAAGGGGCACAACAAGGCTCGACTCTTGCCTGGGCACCCGGATCTGTACGTGTATCCGCCGTCTGAGGAGCTGATGGCCGAGTCGCTGCTCCAATGGGCAAGCGACTGGGGGGATGAGTACGTCGTCGTCGACACTCACCCCGGAGCCAGTAGCACCGCTCACGGAGCGATGTCGGTTGCGGATCTCGTCCTGACGCCGACAGCTCTCAGGACGCTCGATTTGGACGGAACGGAACAGTTCGTCAAGGAAGCCGCCGACTATCCGTTGGCTATCGTCCCGAACTTCGTTCCCCGCACCCCGCCTCAGGCGGAAATCGACCGACTGCGGCAGATCGTTTCCGGCACACCTGTGCAGGTCACGCCGTTCGTGCCAGCGGTTCTCACTGTCGGGACGAGAAAGAAGCGCATGGCGATCACCGCCGAAGATCCTCCTTCGAGGTCCCTGCAGCCCGTTGCGGACGCGATGACCAAGATTGCCGATTTCGTGAAGGGATATGTCCATGAATGACCCGATGGACGGCCTTGCCGCCCTCGATGCGAAGCGGAAAAGCACCGGCCGCCGCCTTCCGCCGCCGCGAAACGCCCCGCGCACACAACCTGTCGTCGCGCCGGCACCGACGACAGTCGAAACATCGCCTGTCGTCGAATCGCCCCCCGCACCCAAGCCTGTCGCGCCTGTCGCGCCTCCGGCGCCGAAAGTGGCAGTGAAGCCCAGTCAGGTTGAAGCTCAGCCGTTGGAGAAGGCTTCGATCTACCTCGATCCCCAGAGCGACGAATTCCTCGAATCCGCACGCATCGCAGGACGTCGATCCAAGCCTCGCGTAGATGCATCACGAAGCGCCGTGGTTCGTCTCGCCCTTGCCCGATTGGCCGAACAAATGACCCCTGAGCAGGTCGTTCGAGAGCTAGTGCTTCGGGCGCCCGCCCATACGGGAGAGGGCCGGCGACGGTATTAAGGGTTATAGCGCTACAGCGCTGTAACTCCGAAACGCTGAAACGGCATGCCTCCAAAGAAAAACCCTGGCAGTGCTACAACACCGCCAGGGTCGATGACCACAGACAGGACCTGTGACCACATGCACAAGCATATCCGCGGGCTACTCGATGCCGCACTCGAAATCACACCGGCGGTGGGGGAGTGGTCGCGATGAGCACACCTCGAACCGGTTCGGCTGATACAGAGAATCACTCAGAAGAGCCGCCGCACGAGATCCGGACCGCAACCAATTTCAGCCTCCGGGCGGCACGAATCCAGCTAGGCGCGTTGCTCGCAGCACTGGCGCTGGCGATCGTCATCGCACTCGGCATCACCACGGGCGCATTCGTTCTTTCCTTTGCCGTGCAAAGAGACCTCGCGAGACAAGCTCTGATCCCGGAACACCTGACCTGGATTTTCCCGGCCATCGTCGACAGCGCCATACTCGGCGCCACTATCGCGATCGTCATCATCAGCAAGCTCAACATGAACCGCCGCGACCGAGGCTTCTACATCGCGCTCGCAGTCAGCGTCGTCGTGATCAGCATCCTAGGAAACGCCTACCACGCCTACCACGCAGCAATCGCCGCACGTGAGTTCATCGCTGGAGGCGGAGATCTCGGATTCACGCCCCTCGCACCGGCGATTGCCGCTGCGATTGCGATCATTCCGCCTGCCCTAGTGCTCGCCTTCACCGAAGGAATTGTCATCCTCGTCAAGGCAGTGGGGATGGCCTATGCCGCCTACCGCGCGATCGTGGAAAGAACCGTCATGGGTGACGAGGCACCGGCGCTAGTGATGACCACCGCAACCGCTACAAATGCAGGCAAAAATGATCCGGTCGATGACCATCGCCTGCACACCGTTGAGGCACGCCCGCTCGCGCCGCAGGCGCAACCGTCCGGAAATGACTTTCCGGCGGAGCTCGACGCGGCCGAGGCTCACGTCCCGGCGCCGTCACACATCGACGCGATAGACCTGGAAACAGCGAAAGCCACCGTGCTAGAGCATTCGAGGAAGCATTGGCAGGGTGTAGCAGCCACCATGCGTGCACGTCAGCTCACGACCAGGCCAACCGATGAGGTCGCCGAGATGCTGCGTATGCGATTCGAAGAGGAACAGTCCCTGCGAACGATCGGAGAACACTTCAACGTCACTCACTCGACCGTCAGCAACATCGTCCAGAAGGCCGAATCCGTGGTGAACGACGCACCGGCCGACCATGACTGGACCGATGCACTCATTCCGACGTACGCCTGACCCATCCAAAAAGGTGACCCTGACGGTGCGCTAACACCGTCAGGGTCGATGACCACAGACAGGACCTGTGACCATGAACGATTCTATCGACCGCACATCTGCCCTCAACCCGGAACACGCAGGACGGCCGCTGATCCAGCGGCGAGCGAAAGAAACCCGAGAGGGAATCCTCGAAGCCGCCGCAATCCAATTCAGCCGAACCGGATACGCAGGCACCAGCATCAACGACATCCACCGCAACGCCAACAGCACCAAAGGTGCGATGTACTTCCACTTCGCCAACAAAGAAGCCATCGCCCATCAATTGCTGTACCGCTGGTCCGAGGCGGTATCGGAAACCATCGCAAAAGCCGAAGCAACAGGCCAACCCGCCGACCGGCAGCTCCTGATCGTCTACCGAGAACTGGCCCGCAGGGTCGAAACAGAAGTCATCACCCGCGCCGGCCTCGTTCTCTGTCTTGATTCGACGATCACCGACGCCTACATCACCTACGAAGACTGGACCGAGGACCTCACGCCACTGGTGATCGACGCAATCCGCTCAGGCGCACTCGACTGTGCCGAAAGCATGTCCCGCCTCGCAGAGAGCCTCTGTGCCGGATTCATTGGTGCAGTTCAGGTAGCAGTCAGCCTCGACCAACCTCAGACCATCCGTCGACGCGTCGACGATCTACTCCTGATGTGGTGTGGCACCGACCCTGCCACCGTCCGCAAGATCGAAGGAGCGACGCTGTGAACACCTCCAACTCACCGCAGAAGCCTCGCCCGACCTCGTACACCGAAGACCTGCACAGGAGGCTGTTCTCCGATTTTCAGGTGCCACCCGTGGCCCTGACCGAACAACGTCCCCGCCGTTAGATGCCGACACACGTGCGCCGTCTAGCGAAACCCGTTGACGGCGCACGTGTTAGGTAGTCGGCGATACCCTGCTCGTACTGCGCGTGCCGAGAGTGAAGAAGACGATGACCATGCCTGAGACAGACACCGCACGTACCTGGGTCCTCGAACGGACCCGATACCCCCAACGGTCCGCCCGCACCACCGCAGTCCTGGACTGGAGCGCGGTCAGTCCGTCGACGCAATCCGCCGTCGCGGCACTCTCGACCACGATCGTCGACCCGAACGAACTCCTCGCCCCGCCAAGCTGGTGGCGCGCCCTCACCGGAAAACCCCGCGGCTACGCCCAACTGACCACCGAGCAACGCGAGGAACTCAGGCAGGCGTACTCGGCGTTGCATTGGCCGCTACTCGAAGAAGGGACGGAGACAAGGCTCGTCGTGATCGCGGAAAATCTTGTCGCACGCATCATCTCCAACCCAGCCTGGGCACACCCCCTGCTCGACGGACACCGCTCCGTTCTCGGCTTCACCATCGAACTGCACATGATCGCGGCCGCCGCACACGAACTCCTGCGCCTGCGGTCCACGACACCAACCCTGCCGGCAGACGACGGCACCGACCAACTCGCCAAAGCGAGGGCAGAGTGGGACCGCCGCCACGTCGTCGCCGCACGCGTCGAAGCCGCCCTCGTCGACCGGGTCGCCGCGCTACGCGCCTACGAACAAGCTCTCACCCCGATCGCAGCCGCCCTGAACAATCTGCAGTCAGTGACCGAGCTGGCAGCCGGAGCCGCGGACGTGGACCGGATCTTCGGGCAGATCATCGGATCCGACTACGCCGCCGGCCACACCACTGCCATGCGAGAGGACATCGACGACGTCCGCGCCGGTCTCGAGGCCCAGGTCGCTTACCTCGACAGTCTCATCGGCCCCCACCGCAACGCCTGAACACACGACAAAGCGAACAGCACACAAACGCTCTGCCGCGACACCACTCCGTGATGCCTTGCCCTCTAAGGGATTCTGGTTGTGTCAGTCAGTGGTCGGGAGGTGGCTCAGGTGAGGATCGAAGGGTTCTCTCACGTGTGAGGTACTGGTAGACCGCAGGTTGAGAAAGAGAAAAGCGTTTCATCAGCTCTGGGACGGACAATTCATGCCGTTCGTACAGGTCGAACATCTCCGCTTGCTGCTTCGGAGTGAGTTTCGGCTTACGTCCCTTGAACGCACCCGAGGCTTTCCGCTGGGCAACACTCTCGTGCAGCCGCAACCGCAGTAGACCGGATTCGAACTGCGCGAACGTCGTCGACAGCATCGAAAACACGGTCTCGCCGATCGGGTCCTTCGGGTCGTGCACGACACCGTCGAACATCAACAACACGTCACGCCGGGACAGATCAGACGTGATATCCGAAAGATCCGGCACCGAACGCGCCAACCGGTCGAGCGAGGTGACGACCAAGGTGTCACGAGAAGACACCGCGCCGAGTGCCGCTGCAAGTGCCGGCCGCGGCCGATCAATACCGCTCAGACCATGATCGACGTGAATCTGCCCCGGCTTGACCCCTAGTTTCACGAGTTGGTCACGCTCGACCTGCTCATCGTCACCAGACGATGCGCACCGTGCGTAGCCAATCAACATCTCACCATCGTATTCTACGAAGAACCCCAATCAAGTGTAGACGTCGACAGTGGCGGGCATCCGCTACATTGAACGCGGTTTCACCAGGTCGTAGGCGATCGCCGCAGCATCGTGAAAGGAGCTGACGATGTCCGTAGTCCCACGCAAAGTCATCCGCAAGAAGCTCCTGCACACCGCCGTACTCGACAAAATCGAACGCGAACACCTCAACCTCGACACCGATCAGGTCCACAACAGCCTGCACCGACTGCGCCAGCACGTCACCGGCGCCTCACTGACCCGATGCCTCGACCAGTGGGAACACATCGTGCGCAACAACGACATCGACGCCGTCCGCGAGATCGACGCCTCCGACACCGAGACTGCCCGCGAAATGCGCAACCTCTCGCCCCTGTCGGTTCTACTCAGCGAACCGGAACGACTGCACGTGATCGACGACCTTCGCACCTGCGAGTCGACGAACGGCTGCTGATGTGGTGCACACCTGATCCGGTTACCGTCCGCATGATCGAAGGAGCATCACTATGACCAGCCCCATCGAGTCGGCGAACACACAGGAAGACACCACCGCGAGAACCCGCCCCCGGATCGGCCGTGCCCCCGGCAGCAAGAACGCGGCGCCCCAGGCTCGTGCAGTGCGAACACGGGACGCGATCATCGCCGTTGCGGCCCGTCACTTCGACACCGACGGGTACGGCCACACCAGTATGAACACCATCGCTCACACTGGAAAATTCGCCAAAGGCGCGATGTACTACCACTTCCCATCCAAAGAAGCGATCGCCGAACACCTAATCTCGGACTGGAACCTCACCCTCGACGACACCATCAGCGAAGCACTGGCGACCGGTTCGAGCAGCACGGCAGGGGAGAAGCTGACAGCGATCTTCACATCCCTCGCACAGCACATCGGCGAAGACACCAACCTGCGGGCCGGCATGAAACTCACCCCCGAACCCACCATCAACAACGGCGCAGCCTTCGCACACTGGGTCGACGCCATCAGCGACATCATCGAAACCGCCATCACGGAAGGCGAACTCACCGACACCCCCACCACACACCGCCTCGCCTGGAACCTGTGCGCCGGCACCCTCGGTGCCGCCATCGCATCAGCAACCTTGAGAGAAGACGTCGACCTCGTAACCCGCGTCGAAGACGCCGTCACAGCCCACACAAAGGCTGCAACCCATCTTGATAAGGAATCTACAGCTCGGAGACAACCCGAGGTGTGCCATCCTGAATGAGATCGTCCTGCAGGAGTTCCGTGTGACAGGAGAACCGTCCGGTTGAGTTCTTCAATACGGCTCGTGCCGCCGAGGGCGACATGACACCCGACTCGACTTGTTTGAGCAGATCAAACAGCTCTCGGAGGAGTGTCGATTACCAACCCATCAGGGTCGGCGAATGAATCGAGTTGGTCGTTCGCGCCAGCAAAGATTTCGGGTCGGCTTTCGGGGCCTTGTGTACGGAAGATGTTGGCGGTGTACTACATACTTCCTGCATCATTCCCGTGCCGACGCTCGTAGGCCCAGCGGTGTTTCATCACATCCATGAGGTCGTTGGACTTCGTTCCCTTGGCGTAACCCTTCACTTCGACTATCGCACTCCAGTCGTCCTCGGACACCAGGAGGTCGGCGGTCTTCGCGACTCCTTCGCTCACGAGTGCGTCAAGATCGACATCATCGACCAGATGATCGCAGATCAGGCCAACAACTCGACAGTGCCATTGGATTCTCGGCTCTCGTGCATCGACTCAGCTAATCCCCGGAGTGGAGCGCCTCCCTCGCTCCTCGGCGAGATGCAGATCCTCAAACTGCGCTAGGCGGTCTCGTGCCGGCTCCCCTAGCTTCTTGGCAACGAGGGACACGAGCAGTTCCGTGAACATGAAGCCATGGGACAGCGAGTCGAAAGGGCCAGGACCTGAGTGGCTGGTTGCCAGAACCGAGTGGGCATGCGAGACGAGGGGGGAGAGGTAATTGTCTGTCATCAGAACAAGCTGTGCGCCCCGCTTGACGGCGGCCACACCCCAGTCGATCGTTGTATGTTGATACCTTCGGTAGTCGAATACCATCGCCGTGGTGTGTTCGCCTACGTCCATCATCGACGCCATATACTCGGCCGAGGTGGGAAGAACGAGCACGACGTTGGGCCGTAACATCCGCATGTACTGATGAAGCTGAATCGCGAGCACATTGGTGAATCGACCACCGAGGATAACAACAGTACTCTCGAGATCTGCCAGGGATGCAACCGCTCTTGCGAGGTCGTCAGCCAACATCCCGTTGATCGTGGCTCGAACGCCGTCGACATACCAGTTTGCTGCGGCGATCAACTCCGTTTCGTTGACTGACTCGCCGTTGTCGTCTCCACCGGACGGATACACCGTTACCGGCGAGAACAGTCGCATCTGCACTTCGTCGCGCAACGCGTCTTGGAAGGCCGGATAGCCCGGGAATCCGAGCTTGTGGACCAACCGCAGAGCGGTCGGTGTGCTGACTCCAGCCTGCGCGGCGAGTTGAGCCACCGGAACGAGGCCAGCAGTGGGGTACAAGTTGGTGAGCGCAGCCACTACCTTGAGTTCTCCACGTGCCAGTGTGTGGCGAACCTTGCGAATTCGCGCGGCGACAGTGTCATCGATGATGTCAACGTCCGTCATGATCGTCAGTCTAACCACGGGCTTTGCCGTGGCCTGCCCGCGCCACGGATGTAGTCCGGACGGCCGGTATGAGAAAGCGCTGCCTAACGATGAAACCCGATTGCGTGCGGTGTTCGACCAGCGTGCAACGCATGGAGCCTTGTTGATCGTGGTCGGCCAGTACAACACGATGGGCGCATTCCCAGTCACCCTGGCGCGCGCACCAAGTGGCATATCGACCGGTCTGTCGATGCGCTGAATCAGTGATCCGTATCCCCGGCAAGCCAAAGACCGACGCTCGCGACGCTCATCATCACCGAGCTCGGTGTCCTCTTAGGTTTCGACGATGACAGAGCAGGCGAAGCCAACCGCATCGGCAACCGAACCCGTGGCCTGGTAACTGGTATTCACCCGGCCTTGGAACGCGTCCCGGGCCCTCGGACCGCCCACCCTGCGGTGCTGGAGATCTTATCTCGGCGCGGTGGACCGATCGGAATAAGAGAGGCCGCCACGCGCAAAATCACAACGAACGCCACCAGACATGTACCGCGCATCGGCACCTGGCTGGTCGTCGACGTCCGCGCCGCACTCGGGACAGAAACCGTCAACCTTCTGGAAACGACAGCCTCCGAGATCGTGTTATTGAGACTGGTCGACTCATTTAAAACCATTCATTAGCAGCAGAAATCAATCAGCAACGACGTGGAGAGGATGCTCGATGACCACCCTCTTTTCGTGGCTTTGCCCCCCACTTCGGGGCGGGGCCGGCCCACGAATCCTGCTCAAGGTCGGTGACGGTTCGGCCATCGCGTCAGCCGCTCACCTCGGTCGCCCACACCGGTCTCGCACCCGCTACCCACCGCTCGGGAAATTCAATCCGCCGGGAACACCCCGCCCGATTGGGGAATCGAAAACTCAAACGCGCCCTGTTCCTGTCGGCGTTCACCGAGTTGCAAGACACCGTCAGTCGCACCCATTGCGGCCGAAAACGAGCGAAGGAAAGAAACACGACGCCGCCCTCATCTGCCTCGCCGAACGCCGCTGCGATGTCCATCACCCTGTCGATCGCCGCCACAACTGCCGCTTGACGAAAACTATAGAGACTCCTTCTCGTGAATGTGGTATACGCGCGCGCTAATAAAACGACGGATAGAAGATCAGGAACGCTTTGGAGTGTGATCGCAAAGCGCAGCAAAATTTCTATGTACAAAATGATACGTTGTGTTAGTGTTGCATATCATATGATACGAGCTTGAAGGCTGAAGAGGACGTTTCATGACCCAGCAGGACAGCACAAAAATCCACAGCCCAACGATGCAGCGCGCCACTACGACAACCGGAGATTGGTCTGATCTCATTCAGAGCGATCGCATCCATCGCACTCTCTACACCGATCCTGCGGTGTTCGACGAGGAGATGGTGAAGGTGTTCGGCGGTCAGTCTTGGGCCTACCTGGCCCACGAATCGCAAGTGCCGGAAAGTAATTCCTTCCTCTCCACGCGTATGGGGTTGCGCCCGGTGATCGTCACCCGCGATAAGTCGGGTGCGTTGCATGCGGTGTTCAACCGTTGCGCGCACCGGGCGGCGACGGTCTGCCGCGAAGAATCCGGGACGGCGAAGAGCTTCCAGTGCCCGTACCACGGTTGGACGTTCCGCAACACGGGAGAACTAGTTGGTGTCCCCTGGGCGCATGGGTACGCGAACCTTGACAAGTCGAAGTTCGGGCTTACGGTGGTCACCCGTGTGGCGAGCTACCGGGGATTCATTTTTGGCACAATGAACGCCTCGGCGCCCAAAATCGAAGACTGGCTCGGCAATGCCAAACCATGGCTTGACTACTGGATCGACCGTTCACCCACCAGTGAGGTATTCGTGCGGTCAGGTGCCTATCGGATGGGCTACCGCGGCAACTGGAAGCTGGCTTTCGACAATGCCGGCGACGGTTACCACCCGTCTTTCTCGCACCGGTCGCTACTTGAGATGGCTTCGCGGATGGGCGATGCCAAGGACATGTCGTACTTCGGTAAGACACCCGATGACGGCCCCATGAAGGTCTATTCCCTCGGTAACGGGCACAGCGTCATCGACCAACGCCCTGTCTACGACGGCCCCGGAAGTTTCTGGGAGAACCAGCGACCTCAGCCTGGGCGGGAGATTTTTGAGGAATCTATCCGCGCCCAGTACGGAGACGACGCTAATCGACTGCTCGATCTCGCCATCGGGGCTCAAATCAATCTCAGCATCTTCCCAAACCTGTTGTTGATCGGAAATCAGATCCAGGTTGTTGAGCCTATGTCTGTCAATCGCACCCAGCTGACCTGGCACGCCACTGCGATCGGAGGCGTGCCTGAATCGGTAAACACTATGCGAATGCGCTCGCAGGAGGACTTCCCGGCCTTCGGTGAGCCTGACGATCAGGCCAATTTCGAGGAGGCACAGCGCGGGCTGGCTGCTCCCGAGGCGGAATGGATCTACATGAATCGAGGAATAGGTGTGGCCGATTGGCAATCTCTCGATGAGAAGGGAGTCATCGTCACCGCCGCCACTGACGAGATTCACATGCGCGGCTACTACGACGAATGGCAGCTCCGGATGCGAGGACAGAACCAATGAAGATCAGCCACCTACCCGACAGGTATGCCGACACATCGGCGCACTCATATCACGTCGATGCCGACTGGTACGACGAACTGGATCGCTACCGAGAAATCCTTGTGGACGACTGGCCGGCGGCATCCCTTGAAGACTGGCACGAAGCGCAGTCGTTCCTGACCAGGGAGGCCGTACTAATCGATGAGGGACGATTCAACGATTGGCTCGACCTCTTCGCAGGCGACTGCCTGTACTGGGTCCCGGTCACCCCCGGCGGCGGAGATCCGCGCACCGAGGTCAGCCATGCTTTCGACGACCACCGTCGACTCACGGATCGGGTGTACTGGTTGCGCACCGGCCTGGCCTACAGTCAGCTTCCCGCCTCGCGTACGCGCCGTCTGATCACCGGAGTCGAGACCACCGACCTCGATGACGAAATCCGAATTATTCGGTCAAACTTCCTCATTCATGAGTTCCGTGCCGGCGTGGCCAAGACGTACGCCGGTTGGTACGGACACGTCCTCCAACGGAGGAACGGTGGGTGGCGGATTCGCGTCAAATCGGTCAATCTCATCGATTCCGAGCAGTACCACGAGAACCTGACGTTGGTGTTCTGAAAATGGGCGCACCCTTTGCAGACGACCGCGATCCCGAGTCTGGTCCCGACTCAACCGAGCAGGCAAAGGAGGTCCTCGCGGTTCGGCGGGAACTGGCGCTCGTAAATGCTCGCCTCAAACGGATCGAACGTGACCTCGCGTCCACGCGTCCTCTCATCGAAGCTGTTCGCGGCCTGAAGGTCTGGGACTACACGCCGTACACAGTCAATCCGGGCCAAGATTGGGTAGCAGTAGATCGTACTGCCGCCGAGGAACTGCTGGCCGCCTTGGCGCATATCGACCATTGGACGCCTTGGCATACAAGGCTCGAACCGAGGCCGCCGTCATGAGTCGAATCCTTACCGTGATCTCACACATTGATGATCCATCGATCGGAATCCTTGAACGCTCTGCTCGGTCGGCGGGTTGGACGATCGCCATCGTCCGCCCGTTTCGTGGAGAGGTGCTGCCATCCCCCGAGGATCTAGACGCCCTGACGGTGCTTGGTGGGCCGCAAAGCGCATATGACACCGCAAACCATCCCTACCTGAATACCGAGATCGACTTCATCGCGCGCACACATCGACGGGGAGTTCCGATCCTCGCCATTTGCCTCGGTTCGCAACTACTGTCTGAAGCTCTAGGCGGACAGGCAGCACCTGGCACATCCGGGCTGGAATGTGGATTCATTCACGTCACCGCAGCCACAACCGAGTTGCCGTTGCAAGGACGGTTCTTCTCGTTCCACTCTGACACTGCAATTCCCCCCGCCCACGCCGAACGACTTGCCAGGAGTGACCGCTATCTGCAGAGCTGGCGGGTCGGAAGCTCACTGGCCATTCAGTTCCACCCGGAACTCGGCGCAGTAGGCATCGGGGAGCTTCTCGCCATCGAGAGCGAGAAGCTCGCCCGATTCGGCGTCGACGTCGGTGCTATTCGCGCCGAACTGGCCGAGGAGTCAACCTCTCCCAGTCCGGGCGACTGTCTCCTCGACGCTTGGTTCGCCGCACTGCCCGACTCTATCCCCGCGCATTCACTCAACTCTTCACTCTGAATCATCACCCGTTACCAGGAGGCACCATGTCCACAGCGAAGTTCGTAGAAAAGCAGGGCTTGTACGGGCCCGCCGAAAAGCGAGCCGCCGAACGGGCAATCGACACAATCCAGCGCGAAGGCATCGAAGTCGTGCGTGTGGCCTGGCCTGATCAGCACGGTCTTCTTCGCGGCAAGGCCCTGACGGTCCCGGCCTTCATCTCTGCCCTTGAGTCCGGAAACGCCATCACAATGGCTCCGTTCTTCTTCGACACTGCCAACTCCATCGTTTTCGACCCGTTCACCGCCGACGGCGGCTTCTCGATCGACGGTCTCGGTGGAAGTCCCAACGTCATCATGGTGCCGGACCCCGGAACATTCACGATCCTGCCGTGGGCCGACAAGACAGCACTTGTCTTCTGCGATCTCTACCTGGCTGACGGACGGCCTTTCCCGCTGGCACCCCGAACAATCCTTAAGAACACTCTGACCAAGATGGCCGATGCCGGTTACCATCTCGTGACCGGCATCGAGATGGAGTGGTACCTCACCAAACTCGTCGACGATGGCCTGGAAACCGCATCGCTCGGCGCCCCCGGGACACCGGCGGATCCACCGACAGTTGCCCCGGTCGGTCGAGGCTACAACTACCTGCTTCTAGACCACCTAGACGAGGTGGACGACACGATCCGGCCCATCCGAGAGGCGCTGGACGCAATGGGACTACCGATCCGTTCGTTCGATGACGAGTGGGCACCGAGTCAGTTCGAAACGACCTTCGATGTTCTCGAAGGCATCGCTGCGGCAGACGCGGCCGCGTTGTTCCGTACGGCAACGAAGCAGATCGCAAAGCGTCACGGCCACATTGCCTCGTTCATGTGCACCCCGGCGATCGAGGGGTTCTACGCGAACGGGTGGCATCTGCACACCTCAATTGTGGATGCGACAACGGGGGAGAACCTGATGGTTCCGCGCGATGATGCCCCGCTTTCCGAGCTCGGTTGCCACTACGTTGGTGGGACCCTCGCGCACGGAGTCGCTGCGTCGGTGTTCACCACACCCACCATCAACGGCTACCGGCGGCGGCGCCCCTACTCGCTCGCCCCTGACCGCGTGACCTGGGGGAAAGACAATCGTGCGGCGATGATGCGGGTTATCGGAGGAACCAATGATCCAGCCTCACACGTGGAAAACCGGGTCGGAGATTCCGCGGCAAACCCGTACCTGTACATGGCGGCGCAGGTTGCGGCTGGACTCGATGGGATCATCAACCGCACCGATCCGGGATCGCTCAGCGAAGACCCCTACAGTGCGGACGTCGCCAAGCTGCCGCCCACACTTTCCGAGGCGATCGACGCACTTGATCGAGATGCCTTCTTCCGCAGGGAATTCGGTGATGGTTTTATCGATTACATGGTGACAATGAAGCGTAGCGAGGTCACTCGGTACGAAAAGTGGCTCGCCGACAACCCCGACGAATCCACGTATGTCAACGGTGTCACCGATTGGGAACACCGCGAGTACTTCGAACTCTTCTGAGTTGATAGAAAGACTAGAGAGGAGCTTGCGGTGCCCAGAATTACGTTTGTCAGTCCGGACGGGGCCAAGCACGACGTCGACGCCAAGCTCGGCGCGTCTGCGATGGAGACCGCTGTGAAGCTTGGTGTGCCCGGCATAGTCGGTGAGTGCGGGGGAGGGTTGTCCTGCGCGACATGTCATGTGTTCGTCGAACCGAGTCAGATCGAACTCACCGGTACCGCCGGGGACTTCGAGGAGGAAATGCTCGAGGACGCGATGACGCCGGCCACACCATGCAGTCGGCTGTCCTGTCAGATCCGCATGACAGAGGAACTAGGTGGCCTCATCCTGACGATTGCGGCAGAGCAATGACTGGCCGCGTCCTGATCGCCGGAGGCGGCGAGGCCGGTCTGAGCATCGCGACGACATTGCGAGACCTGGGATACGGGGGCGACGTATGTATCGTCACAGCCGAGGACACGCCGCCTTACCAACGACCGCCGTTGTCAAAGGAATTCCTCCACCACGATGCTGAGTTGACCTCCGTCCAGTTGCGCGCACCGGAGTTCTTTCTCGATCGCGGCATCGATTTACTGCTCGGCCGAACAGTAGAAGCAGCCACTTTGAACGACTCGGGCGGGCTGGCTGTTTTGGACGATGGGACGGAGATCGCCTTCGACAAGCTTGCGCTGGCGACAGGATCGACGCCGCTCACGCTACCGGTTCCGGGTATGGATTTGCCCGGCGTCGTCTCCTTACGCACGCTCGCTGACGCCAGCCGGCTACGCAGTGAACTCGACCGCGCGCGGAGAGTCGTCGTTGTCGGCGGCGGGTTCATCGGACTGGAGGTAGCCGCGACAGCACGCAATCGGGGGCTCGACGTTTCCGTCATACAAGCTGGGGATCGCTTGATGTCCAGGGTGGTCGCCGAACCAGTGTCGTCGTTCATCCACGAGTACCACACGACCCAAGGTATCCGAATCGTTTTAGAAACCAAAGTGACTGGGGTCAATGCCCAGAACGGCCGTGTGGATTCGGTGGAGCTGCACAGCGGCGAGTCGATTCCGGCGGACCTCGTTGTCGTTGGCGTCGGTGCGGAACCCGTAACTGGTCTTGCTGAAAGGCTCGGCCTCGCTTGCGAACGGGGAATTGTCGTCGATGCCCACGCGCGAACCAGCCATCCAGCGGTAGTGGCAGCAGGAGACTGCACCGTGCAGCCACACCCCAATGGTCGGAACCGGCTGATCGCCATCGAATCGGTCAACAACGCCACGGAACAGGGACGAACGGCGGCATACACCTTGCTGGGCCGATCCCCAGGCACACGTGGCGTGCCTTGGTTCTGGTCCAACCAAGGTGCATTGAAGCTTCAGATCGCAGGACTGTCTGATGGATATGACGACATCATCGTGCGAAGAGATAGCACCGAACGGCTGACCGTCCTCTACTACCGCATGGGCGATTTACTTGCGGCCGACTCGGTCAACAATCCACGTGATCACATGGCGGTCAAACGCGCCCTTGCTGACGGCAACACCATCGATCCGGTGTGCGCCGCAAATACCGCCGTACCGCTCAAGTCTCTGATTACTCATCGAACGGAAATAAAACATGCTCAGAGAGTTCCGTGACGCCTGCACACCGCACATTAAAGAGAATGGAGCTGATCAGAGCCCTCCGATAGGGGGGCCGTTGGTGAGCAGCAGCGCGCTGGCAATCGTCCACGGTATCGACGAGATCCATCGGCGCGATGCGCTCGGCACTCTGCTCCCCGCATTGCAGCGCAGAGGATTCGATGTGGTTATCAGGTGCGCGGACGACAACGCCTCCATCCTTCCCCCTCCCGAAGAATTCACCGTGATTATGGTGATGGGGTCGCACGACTCGGTGTACGACGAGTCTCTTGAATGGATCGATCGGGAACGCCACTATTTGAGGACGGCGATCGACTCTGAGGTTCCGATCTTTGGCGTGTGTTTCGGGGCGCAGATCCTCGCTTGTCTGGCCGGTGGATCGGTAGCGCGCAGTAAGCATCCCGAACACGGCCCCACCGCAGTTCAAACTGTCGACCCCGACCTTGTCGGGGAGGGGCCGTGGCTTGAGTTCCACCACGACACGATCACCGTTCCGGACGACGTCCGGGTTGTCGCGAGAAACAACGCCGGCGTACAAGCATTTACGTACGGCCCGCACCTCGGGGTGCAGTTCCATCCGGAGGCCAGCCCTGAGTGGATGTCCGCATGGTCATCCAGCATTCCTGATCTTGAGCTCTACCTGACAAGCCACGGCGTGAAGCTCAAAGAATTCGCGAGCGAAATTGTCATGAACGCATCTACGGCCGCACGTGACTGCGATCGTTTATTGGATCGGTTCCTGACACGTGCCGTTGTCGCTCATGCCAAGCCACTGCGCGACCTGCGCACAGCTGATATGTAGGAAAGATTGTCATGGGGCAGGTTGAGGCGGCCTCAGAATGTCAGTCCCCGAGGCCGCCTCTCCGTTTCGGTCGACGGCACTCTGACGAATTCGTGATTCAGCGCGCACTCAGAATTATCCAAGGCTGTTTCAAGAGATGACGACGGAGAGCGATGCCCTGCCCGAGTACCTCCTCGACTTGCGGAGGCTGCCTGAACCTGATTGTTGCGGCTCCCTCAGGATCCGCTCGACCAGGTTTGGATCGTTGCGCCGTCCATTGTGCAGTTGCAGCACCCCACGACTTTTCGTCTGATCTTGGTTCGACGCCCCGAACCGGATGTCGACCGAGGGGCTGGTCCCGGCGATGCTCCTGGATCAGACCAGCGGCCTGCTCAACTTCGACGCCCTCATCGAACTCCTCGCTAAAGTCAGCCCGTCAACGATCGGGCACATGCGTGATAGCGGGTTCGCGCCGAACCTTCAACCTGTCGTCCGACTGGCTCGGATTGTCGGTACTGCGCTGACCGCGCAACTCCCAAGCCTCGACTCGGCCGCGTTGCACTATGCCGTCGACATGGTCGAGTCCGGGTACGTTCTCGTCATAACTGGCTCGGACTCCACGCGGGCATGCCTTGAAGGTGTCGTTTCGCTTGCCGCCAAGTACCGGGGTGTGTCGGGAATGGTCGTCAACGGCCGCGGCACCGACTACCAGGACGGGTTGGCCTTGGGGGTCCGTTTATGGATCGTTTCTCGGACACGAAGCGGGCCCAAGTGAGAACTCTTTCGATCTGCGATTCACGAATCAGGATGGTTCTGGGTCGTTCGGCTCTGGAGGTGGCAGCCTTCAGGGCATCGAAACGGTCCGACGCTGAGTCGCATTCGTGCTCCCCGGGACGGTTGCATTCGTTGGTCGAGGTCTGCAACAATGTTGTTGCCCGAAGCATTAGCTGAGGGAAGCGGTTCGCGTAGGAGGTCTCCGGGGCGTAAGTACCCCTGCAGGCAGCCCTGAACGATGGTTTCCAGCCTTGCGCGCCCACCACGACTGATGATCCCGGCCTCGGTAACGAGACCGGGATCTCGTCGTTAGAGGTACTCCACCGTGATGCGGTGTGAGATGTCGCTCTTGAACGTTCCCCCACGTCCCCATGCCCAAGCGTGCACGTCCGGAATCCACAGCAACGGATTGCCCGAGCCCGCAGGTTCGTGGATGTACTCCATCGTCGGGGAACCTCCCAGCACGCTCCGGATCACCCGCCGGTCCTCGGAGTCCTGGGAGCAGGATTCGATGACAGCGCGAGTGGTTCCCAACTCCTGTAGCCGGGTGAACGTACCGGTCAGGGCCATGTCGCGAGCGACGCGTGTGGCGCATTTCTTCTTCACCACGAACAAGTACGAGTGGGCCTCGAGCTCAGCGACCGCTTTGACGATGCGGCCGGCGTCCTTGCCGACGTTCTTCATGTGGATGCGGGAGCTGCCTTTCGGGCGAATCCGATTCAGCTCGCTTTTCAAGGAGGCGACATCACCGTTGGTGACGGTAGCGGCGCACATCATGAACGACCCTTTGCGTCCGGATTCGTCGATGAAAGCGTGCATCGAAACATTCTGGCACTCCGATGCCTCGCTCAACGCACACGCACCCCGAGAGCCCGAAGCTGATCGGGCAGAGAGATGAGTGCGGTGCCGGCAGAATCACCGTGGTGACCCCACGACAGCCACCACGTGACGGCGATGTAGCTGATTGCCGTATTAGAGTCGCGTCATGGTCCGCCGCAAACCCACCATTCCTGAACGTAAGAAGCTTGCGGTTGCCGCCGTCGAATACATCGAGCATTACATTGAGGCCCAACCTGATGCCAGCGCATACGACCTGGCTTTTCGAGGACTCGGCAAGATCGGCTGGTTGCACGCGCAAAGCCGAGACGGCATTGCCCCCTATGCAGCATCGTGCTGAAGCAAAGGCGTTGTCCCGTATTCGGATTGGACGGACGTGGAACTTCATGAGGCCGAACTGAAACGCGGCGAACAGTCTCGACACAACCGGGTTGTAGGTCTCAGATCGACTGCTCGACTGCGTGCCGAACGAGATGGCGGAGCGCCCCTGGCAAATGAGGGCGAGGTGTCATCGCCAGATCCGCACCGGATGCATCTCGTAGTGCGGCATACCGGTCCATGCAGGTACCTGACCCTCGTTTGTCGGAGTGAATGCCACATCTACGAATTCGCCAAACGACTTTTCGTCATGGGTCACAGTTTCCACTTGGATCCAGACGTATTGACCGTCAAGCTCGAAATCGCCTATAAAACGGGGTATTTCGTCGCCACGTTGTAGGCGGCCGAGAGATTTCGCGGGCCACCACCGTCGAGCGCCATCGACCAAGCATTCTGCTTCCTCTGCGTGGTGGCGCAGGTCCGGGACGGTCCCCTTCATCCGGGCCATCACGATCATTTGAGGGAGATCCAGGCTATCGATTCCGGGAAATCTGCGGACGACGTCTCGAATTTGCTCCGCAATCGGAATCCGTGCCCGGCGAGAGCCTTCGAGAAGCGCATCGCGCTCGAACTCGTCGATCAGACCCGCCTCGTACTGCGCGTCGGGTGATGCCGATCGGTGTAATCCGACCTTGATCCACACTCCGTCGAGGTATTTGGTTTTGAGATCGGCGATCTCACCAGGTGTTTGCGGGACATCGCTGTGCCCCTTCCATAGCGTCCGGGCCAAAGTAGTGCGCGAGATCCCAAGCTCCCGCGAGGTTTGGCGGAGCGACATTCCGAGGTCGTCTCGGCACGCATCTGTCGCACTGACCGCGATGTGGTCGCGGACTGCGGTCCAGGCCTCCGCTTCGAGTCGAGCGATTGCGTGGGCAGCCAGTGTGGCTTGTGCGTTCTGCCGAGCCTCTTCGTCCTTCATTCGTCCCACCTTAGGCCACAAATACAAATATGGCCCATCTGTGCCAAACTATCTTGATTGGCTTCGGATGGGACGTTTCACTACTGATCGTTTCTCGGACACGAACAGACCCCGGGCGATTCTCATTTTCAGAAATCGACTGCACCGTGTCCTGCGATTTCGGCCTTGCGTGCAGTTGTCTTCTGACATTCTGTGTTCAGAAGTGCAGTGCACTCGGCAGCTGCGCTCGAGGCCATGCTGCGGAGGCGTGTGGTGGATGCGGAGAGAATCAGCATCGTCGAGAGCGGCGTACTGACAGCGTCGGATGAGCAGTGGGAGCTGGCCCGGTCGAGGTTCGCGGTCTTGGCGCCGTTGGCAGGGGTGGACACTGTCGGTTTCACGGCTGCCGACGAGGCAGCCGATCGGTTACAACTCTCACGCCGGCAGGTATACAGCCTGATCGATCGGATTCGCTGCGGATCAGGGACTGTCACCGATCTGCTGATCGCACCGCCTTCGGGTGGCCGCGGCCAGGGCCGGGTCAGTGCCGAGGTGGAGGCCGTGATCGCCGATCATCTCGCGAAGGAGTTCTTGAAGCGGCAGAAACTCAGTGTCGCAGCGATCCACCGCCGAATTGCGTTGGCCTGTCATCGATCAGGATTACGGGTGCCGGCGCGCAATACGGTGGCAACGCGGATCGCAGCGATGCATCCCGGAACTGTAGCCAGGTTGCGTGGGGGTCAGGATGCTGCGCGGCCGCGCCAAAGCGCCGGCGGTGTCCCTCCGCCGGTGGAGGCGGTCCTCGAGCAGGTGCAGATCGATCACACCGTGGTGGATCTGATGATCGTCGACGAGCACGACCGCGAACCGATCGGCCGCCCGTATCTGACCATCGCGATCGACGTATTCAGCCGATGCGTCCTCGGTTTCGTGGTGACGCTCGAACCGCCGTCCGCGGTGTCGGTCGGGTTGTGCCTGGGGCGGGTGAGCTGCGACAAGAACAGCTGGCTGGAGGCGATGGGGTTGGCCGGGCAGGTGCAGTGGCCGATGGCAGGAAAACCGCGCCGGCTCTATCTCGACAACGCAGCGGAGTTCAAAGGTGAGGCACTACGTCGGGGCTGCGAGCAGCACGGCATCGATCTCGGATACCGCCCACCGGGTCGCCCGCATTACGGCGGCATCGTCGAGCGCATCATCGGAACCGCGATGCTGCGCGTGCATGAACTACCCGGCACCACGTTCTCCGATCCCGGTGCTCGGGGCAGCTACGATTCGCAGGCCGCAGCGGTGCTGACCCTGACCGAACTGGAGCGATGGCTGGTTATTTCGACATCCTCGTACCACGCGAGCCTGCATTCGAGCCTCGGTCAGAGCCCGGCAGCGAAATGGTCCGACAGCGTCACCTCACTCGGAAACCCTCCGCAGGTGGTGGTGAACGAGACTGCGTTCGTCGTCGACTTCCTTCCGGTGATCCGCCGGAGATTGACCCGCACCGGATTCACCATCGATCATGTCCAGTACTTCTCGAACACGCTCAAACCGTGGATCAGTCGCCGAGAGCAGTTGGGTACATTCGTCATTCGGCGTGATCCCCGCGACATCAGCCGAATCTGGGTCCTCGAACCCGACACCGGTGCGGGGTATGTCGAAGTGCCGTACCGGACGCTCTCGCATCCGGCGGTCACGTTGTGGGAGCACCGCGCAGCAACCGCCCGGTTGCGTGAGCGGGGCCGCACACAGATCGACGAGAGTGCGTTGTTCTCGATGATCGAGCAGATGCGTGAGATCACGACCGGGGCGAAGAAGGCGACCCGCACCGCGCGGCGTAACCGCGCCCGCCGCCAACACCTACCCGTCCCGGCAACAACATCACCTGGGGCGATGAGCACTCCGCCGCCGGACGATCCCACCGCTCCCAGTGATGTCGTCGCGGCGTTCGACGACATCGAACAGTGGTGACTTCATGACCGGGCCGGCAGACGATGATCTGACCCATCTGCATCACGCGGCACAACCACTGGCGATGCTCCCTGCGGCGCAGCGTATTCGGCATGTTCGGGCCGACCGCTGGATCGGCTATCCCCATGCCCTGGCGGTGATCGAACAGCTCGAGGTTCTGCTCGCGTGGCCCGATCGAGGGCGAATGCCGAACATGCTGCTCGTCGGTCCGACGAACAACGGCAAGTCGATGATCATCGAGAAGTTCCGCCGCGCTCACCCGCCGGTCAGCGTCCCCGACCGCGAGCAGATCCCGGTGTTGTGTGTGCAGATGCCTTCGGAGCCGTCGGTCAGCCGCTTCTACGTGGCATTGTTGGCGGAGTTGGGGGCACCACTGCGGCCGCACCGAAGAGTCCACGAGCTCGAGCAACTGGCACTGACGTTGCTGCGCACCGGTGTGCAGATGCTGGTGATCGACGAACTGCACAACCTCCTGGCCGGCCGCGACGGTGTTCGCCGCGAATTCTTGAACCTGCTGCGCTACCTCGGCAACGAACTACGAATCCCACTAGTGGGTGTCGGGACCCGCGAGGCCTATCTGGCAATCAGAGCCGACGCGCAACTCGAGAACAGATTCCATCCGACGATTCTTCCGGTGTGGGGCAACAATTCCGACACCCGTTCGTTGCTCGCGAGCTTCACGGCCAGCTTTCCGTTGCGCAAGCCCTCACACCTGACGTCGGAGGAGATGGCCGGATATCTCCTGGCCCGTAGCGACAGCGAAGGCACCATCGGGGAGCTGTCCATGCTCCTCACTGCTGCCGCGGTCGCCGCGATCGAGACCGGCGAAGAAGCGATCACCCACCACGTTTTGACGATCACCGACTACACCGGCCCTAGTGGGCGGCGCCGACAGTTCGAACGCGACCTGGCATGAGCAACGGGGTCGAGGAAGTGCAGCGATGGCCCCTGCACCCCCAGCCTCATGCCGGTGAAGCACTGACCTCCTGGCTTCGCCGAATCGGAAACCTCTACGGGATCAGCAACATCGCCCAGCTCGTGAGCGAACTCCACCCCGATATCGCGGCGTCGGATCTCGATCGAGACATCCCCGATGCCGCGGCCCGAATGCTCGCTGCCCGCAGCACCGTTGCGCTCGATCAGCTACAGCAGATGAGCCTGTCGGGCTGGGTTCCGTGGCTGCTCGACAGCACCGACCCCGCGCGATGCGACTTCGACACCTACGTCCATCAACTCTCGGTCCTGATCCCACCGCATCTTTCGAAGGGTGATCGCTCCCGCCGCGCTCCGACCGAACCGGGATGGCTGCCGTGGGTCACCGACACCCCCAACGACCGGGTATGCCCGGTCTGTATCGGTGCCGGCGACGCGGACACGGTCGTCGATGTGAAATTGATGTGGCAGCTGGCGCTGGTGGCGAGCTGCCCCGAGCATCGCTGCCGACTCGAACCCTGTCATGTCGTACCTGGTCAGGTCGTGTTCTGGGACAGAAGTGTCTGCCCTCTCGGTGAGGACCTGCGCCCCACCCCGGTGCACAGTACGGTCACCGCCCTCGATCGCCGCACCACCGCTGCCCTGGCAGAAGGCAGCGCGGCGTTGCCCCGAGCTCGTGTGCACGCGGGTCTGTGGTTCCGGATGCTGCGCACACTGATCGACGAGATCTGCATCCCGCTCAGCAAAGCCGGCACATATGCCCGCGATCTTCGGCTGATCTGGGAATGCGTCGATGACCGGCCACCGCGTGCCCTCACGCGCCCGTTCGAATACCTGAATCGGGCTGATCAGAGTCGGATCCTCGCCGGAGCCGCTGCCGCGATCACCCTCGTAGAAGACGGGACGATCACCGCGTACGGAACACACGGCGATCTACTCAGCCCCTACCCGGCTGATGCAGTCTTCGCCGGACCACCCTTCCCACCTTCGGCACCAGTGCCGACGGCGCACACCGACACCGCATCCAGTGCGTGGAAAAAGTTGCCCGCGCTGATCGACACCGTTGTTGCCGCAGCCCGCGAGAATGCCGACACCGCCCGATCCTTGCACGCATTCATCTTGCTCGGAGCCCGCACCGACCAGCAGATTCGCAGAATCGACGACACGTTCAACGAGCTGGGCATCGACATCGGCAACCACGATCGATAACACGATGACCGCGCCGAAACAGACGCTCGGCGGGCAGCTCTGCGTGTCACCCACGATTGATGTGCGGTGACCGACGAGAAATGTCATTCCCGCACCGTCTCTACCAAAAGCGCAGTTCAGCGCACTTGTTTGCATTCGAGACAAGAACCGGGGGCTACGGACGCGTTTCCCGACGAGGTACGCCGGCCAGAGGGTTTTGGTCGGGTCGAATTGGTAGCCGGTTCCCGAAGGTCGATAAACGCAGGTAGGCGTTCTCACGTACCGGAGTTGTCGTGATCTGGCGCAGCCTCTGCCCGTTCGAGCTTCTCGATGCGGTTTTTGAGTCGGTCGATCGTCATGCGCACACTCCAGATGAGTTCGACGGTGCTCTCCTGCATCGGTCGAATGCCCATGACGTCGTACAGCTCACGCCATAGCCTCTGCTGAGACGCGAGGTAGCCGGCGTACGTCGATTCCAACATCAGCAGCTGAACTTCTGCCGGGACCTGTTTCTTCACATCCGGTCCGTACGGCGGCGGCTGCTGACCTCTCCAGGGTGACCACTGTGACTGGATCTCGACATCGGTTGTCTTGGCCAGTCTTTCCAGTAACTCGCGGCACGCGGCAGGTGAGGAGAAGACGGTTTCAAGGCATCGGTGATAGTCCGGGGGCACCATCTGCTTGTGTTCTGACATCGGTCATCGCTCCCGCTTACTCCGTCCGGAGACGAAGAGGCCGAGCTTACACGCGATCCGTCGAAGCAACACGGACTCTGAAAGATACCGACACCCGAGCATTGGTCCGATCTTGTCTCGAGAATCGCTGCCCACGGAAACATTTCGTCAAGCAGACATGTCAGGGGGCATCGCTACTGTTCCGGTTATGAGGAATGCGCAGCTCCCCGGCCGCCACCGCACGTCTGCCCCCACTGCCGTGGGCACTGCGGCGGTGTTCCCGGATCTGCCCGACGATGTCGCCGCCCGGATCGGGCGATCGATGGAATCGGCTCGCTCCGATGGGACTCGGCGGGCGTACGAGTCAGCGTGGCGACGGTTCGAGCGCTGGTGCACCGCCAACCGTCACGGTTCATTGCCGGCGCATCCGGTGACCGTCGCCGCGTATCTCGTCGCGGCCGCCGACACCCTCACCACCACTGGGACCCGCGCTTACGCCCCGCCGACGTTCGCCAAGTGGGTCGCCGCGATCGCCGACCGCCACCGACGCACCGGCCACGAGTCCCCGACCTCGCACGAGATCGTGCGCGGCACCCTCGCCGGGATCCGCCGCGACTACGCCGCCGCCGGTGATCGGCCCCGCAATCCGCGGGCACCGTTGCTGACCGCCGACATCACCACCATCACCGCCGCCGCCCGAGATTCTGTCGCAGGTTGGGCGGACGAGGTTCTCGAACGCCGCGACAGCGCCCTGATCCTGATCGGCTACACCGGGGCGTTCCGCCGCAGTGAACTCGTCGAACTACAGTGCGGGGACGTCACACTCGACCGCCTCGACGGCGTTCATGTTCGGCTGCGGCGCTCGAAAACCGATCAGGACGGCACAGGCACGGTACGGGCTCTGCCGTTCACCACCCGCCACGAACACTGCCCGCCCTGCGCATGGGCACGGTGGGCGCAGGTCGTAGCAGCATTCGACACCGGCGGCCGTGTCGGGGTCATCCGAACACTGACGAAAACCGGTCCATTCGACGGACATGTGTGCCGCGGCAACCTTCCCGGGGCGAGCGTTCGGGCGCCGTTGTTCCGGTCGATCCGCAAAAACGGCAACCTCTCCGACACCCCGTTGTCCGGGGCAGCGGTCCATGCCGCGATCCGCCGCCGCGCCACCGCAGCCGGCTACGACCCCGCCGTGGTCACACAGTTGGGTGGGCATTCGCTGCGGGCGGGTTTCGTCACCCAAGCCTTCCGCAACGGCGCCGACGCCCACGCCATCATGCGCCAGACCGGGCACACCACCCCCGCCATGGTCGAGGTGTACGCGCGTGAGAACGCACCCTTGATCGGCAACGCGGTCAACGATCTCGGCCTGTGACCACCCACGTCGATGCAGGCGAGGACATCATTGCCGAGTCGAGCACCGTCGACAACACCGACAACATCACCAGCGCTGCCCATCTCACACCCCAACCTCCGGATTCGCAGCTCCCGGCGCGGGATCGGCACACCTGGAGGTTGTTCGCGGATTGGTGCGCTGCCCACGACCAATTGTCGTTGCCGGCATCCTCGGAACTGCTGGCCAGGTTCCTCTCCGCCCACCTCGCGGGTACGGCAACGCAGCGGCGACGTATCTCCGTCATCGACACAGTCCACCACCGCCACGGCTTCCCAGCGCCCGGGCGCAGCGAAGACATCCGCGCAGCCCTCGACGAGACACGCAGGGCACGCCGGGGTGATCTCGCCGCCCGCGCCGGTGAGGTGATCTCGAGGCTTCCTGAAACGGGTTGGCCGGCAGGGTTGTTCGCCCGCCGCGATGCCATGATCCTCACCCTCGCTGCTACCGGTCTGACGTACACGCAGATCACGGTGCTACGCATCTGCGACGTCACCGCCGATCCTGTCACCGATGCCCTGCATGTCGACACGATCGACCGTGCGCGAGCGGCGACCCCGCTGGGGCTCGTAGCAGCCGGGGTATCCCCGGTGCAGGTGCATCGGCGGTGGATGGAAGTTCTCGGATTCTCGGACCGGTATTTCAGCACCCACATGCTCGCGACGTGCATGGATACCGGCGACGGTAGCGAACTCGCCGGCCACGACGGACGCATCGACCCGGCCGATCAGCGGCCACTCCTGACCCCGATCGACCGATGGGGCCACACCCCACTGACCGCCACGCCGCTCACCGCTCGCGCGGTAGCCGACATCACCGCCGCGCACCTGACCGGTCAAGCACCGCGACACATCCGTCCACCCGTACGGAAAAACCCCGAAAGTGAGAGTCCCACAATGCAAGCGGCTGATGTCGAGCCGCTCGGCGACGACTACTACGAACACGGAATCGCAGCCCGCAAACACGCTCACGACACCCTCGGCAGTGTCACCTCGGCCCTTGACGAGATCGAGGACCGAGCCGACCGACTCCTTGCGGAGCTGCTCGAACTCATCGACGGACCTTTGTGAACACATCGTTGAAGTTTGTCGATGCTGGTCGTGCTTCTCGATATCGGGGCGACGCCCGGATTTTGCTAAACTGGAGCATCTCGACTCGACTTCAGTCGACTCCTCCGAGGAGGAAGGGATATGGACACCAGCGACAAACCCGGGCCGCCTCAATGTAGGCGGCCACGATGAACGAGATTGTCGTCAACAGTGCACTGGTATTGGTTTTCGTTCTGATCGGCGGCGTGTTCGCCGCCACCGAGATCGCTCTGGTGTCATTGCGCGAAGGCCAGATTCGACGGTTGGAGCAGCGCGGCGGGCGTAGCGCTCGGACGGCGGCGCTGGCGCGTAATCCAAATCGGTTCCTCTCCGCGGTGCAAATCGGTGTGACGGTCGCCGGTTTTCTCTCTGCAGCATATGGCGCTTCCACGATCGCACCTGCTGTAACTCCAACTCTCGAATCATGGGGGCTGCCGCCTGCGGCATCGTCGATCACCGCTCTGGTCGGCACCACCCTGGTGATTTCGTATCTGTCACTGATCTTGGGTGAGCTGTTTCCCAAACGTATTGCACTGCAACGTGCCACCGGAGTGTCATTGCTGACTGCGTCGGCGTTGGATCGGTTTGCGACAGTGATGCGGCCTGTGATCTGGTTTCTGTCCGTCTCGACCGACGTGTTGGTGCGTCTGGTGGGCGGCGACCCGAAAGCCAAGGGAGAAGTTATTACTCATGAAGAGTTGCGTGATCTGCTCATCAGTCACAACGCGATCGCCGAGGACGAGCGGCGGATCCTGTCCGAAGTTTTCGATGCCGGCCATCGATCATTGGTCGAGGTGATGAGGCCCCGGACCGATATCGATTTCCTGTCCGCTGACACCGCGTTGCCGCTGGCAAGGCAACAGGCATTGCAGTGGGGGCACAGCCGTTATCCGGTCGCCAACACTTCGTATGACGACATCGTCGGGTTTGTGCACCTCCGCGATCTACTTCTCGCCGACGAGCACACAGTTGCCACTCTCGCCGATGTGTGTCGGCCCGTTCTGCACTTGCCGAGCTGTAAACCTGCGTTGGCTGCCCTGACGGAGATGCGCCGAGAGAATCTTCAGATCGCTATTGTCGTCGACGAGTACGGGGGTACGGCGGGGATCGTCACCCTCGAAGACATCGTCGAGGAGATCGTCGGCGAAATCAGGGACGAGTACGACGATCCCCCCGTCCCTGATGTATTACCGATCCCGAGGCGTCAACGGGTCGACGGTCTGCTTCTCGTCGACGATTTCGAGTCCGCCACCGGGATCATGCTGCCTGCAGGTCCGTACGACACCGTGGCAGGTTTTGTGCTGCACCGACTCCAGCGTGTCCCTCAACTCGGCGATACCATCGTCTTCGAAGGGCACCGACTTACCGTCAGCGCCCTCGACGGCCGCCGCATCTCGGGCATCCGGGTCACCCACCCTCATACCCGGGCCCAGGCAAGTGCCGGGTCTCGATCAGCGAGCGCGGGACAACGCGTGTGACCGGTGGCCGATTGCTGCCATAGCCGGTCTCGGCGGAGGAAGGAATGAGATGCTTGTCGGCCCCGGTATCGAATCCGGCAATCTCCGGTGACGATGGATCGCCGTTACCGCGATCGGCGCACTGTGCGTCATCGGGTTTGCCCCCGCAGTCCTGGTCGCCGCTGCGGTAATCGGCGGAGTCGGACTACTGGTTTTTCACCTAATCCTGCTACGGGAGGTAGGTGCTCGTGCAGCGTCGATCAGCGTGGGATTGCCGATACCGGCGGTTCCACTCTCTATCGTGCATGTGGTCAATCTGATGTAGCACCTTGACCTCACGCTGCACCGTTGACAACCCCGGCGAGACGGCTGGTGAGGGTGTCGGCTATCCGCGTTGCCGAGATCACGTGCGTCGCTCCGGTCGTCGCGGACGATTTTTTGGGGAATCCGCATGCCGGTGGGAACTTTCCCGACAAGGTAAACGTAAATTAAAGGACGAAGTATCTTCCGCATCGACAGAGAGACCCATGGACAGTCACAGACCCAGGCCGGACACACCCCACTACGTCACCGCATGTGATGGAGAGGTGTCCGGCTCATGACGATCGCCCTGACACTGCTCCTCGGCGTGCTGGTCGTTCTGTTGATCACCGCGGTCACCGGCTACTTCGTCGCCCAAGAGTTCGCCTACATGGCCGTGGACCGATCCCGGCTCAATTCACTCGCCCAGACGGGTGATTCGGGTGCGCAGCGGGCTCTGGCGGTCACTCGCCGCACCTCATTCATGCTTTCCGGGGCCCAACTGGGCATCACGGTCACCGGTCTGCTCGTCGGCTACGTCGCCGAACCTCTCATCGGTCAATCGCTGGGAACGATCTTCGGTGGCATCGGTATTCCCACCGCCGTCGGGCTCGGGATCGGCGCTGTCTTGGCGTTGCTGTTCTCCACCCTGGTCCAGATGCTCTTCGGTGAGTTGTTCCCGAAGAACCTGGCCATCGCACGCCCCGAGCCGGTAGCCCGGTGGCTGGCCCGCTCGACCACCCTCTATCTGAAACTGTTCGGCTGGCTGATCTGGATCTTCGACCAGTCGTCGAACCTGCTGCTCCGCGTCCTCAAGATCGAGCCGGTGCACGACGTCGAACACTCCGCCTCCGCCCGCGACCTCGAACACATCGTCGCCGAATCCCGCGAAACCGGAACTCTGCCCGCCGAATTGTCGACGATGCTCGATCGCATTCTCGACTTCCCGACCCGACCGGTCGAACACGCGATGATCCCACGCACCCATGTCGACACCGTCCGCGCCGACGACTCCCTCGACCACATCCTCACCCTCATGGGGCGAGGGCACTCCCGATATCCCGTCGTGGGAGCGGATTCCGAGGACATCGTCGGCGTCATCCACCTCCAGGATGTTCTCGACCTGACACCGACCACTGATCTGACCGTGCGCGCACTCACCCGCCCCGCACTGATCCTCCCGACCACACTTCCCCTGCCGAAGGCTCTATCCGAACTCACCGACAGCAAAAACCAACTCGCCTGCGTCATCGACGAATACGGCGGATTCGCCGGCGTCATCACCGTCGAGGATCTCGCCGAAGAACTCGTCGGCGAGATCACCGACGAACACGACCCCGCCATCAACTGGTCATCGATGTCCTGACCGTCGAGCGGCACGTCCCCGCGTCACTACGACTACGCCTCGACACCACATCTGTCGATGACGCCGCCACCGCGGAGGAGAACCGATGAGCAATCCCTGGATCATCATCGCCATCACCGTCGCCCTCATCGCACTGAGCGCCTTCTTCGTCGCCGTCGAGTTCGCCCTCATCTCCGCCAAACGGCACCGCCTCGAAGACGCCGCCCCCAACAGCCGCTCCGCCCGAGCCGCACTGCGCAGCGCCTCCGAACTGACCGTCCTGCTCGCCGGCTCACAACTCGGCATCACCGTCTGCACCCTCGCGCTCGGCGCGATCACCAAACCCGCCGTCCACCACTGGCTCACCCCCGCCTTCTCGAGCTGGGGCATGCCGCTGTGGATCGCGGACGTCGCCGGGTTCGTTCTCGCACTGATCATCGTGACGTTCCTGCATCTGGTCGTCGGTGAAATGGCCCCGAAATCGTGGGCAATCGCCCACCCCGAAAAATCAGCAACCCTGCTCGCGATCCCGATGCGCGGCTTCATGTGGCTCACACAGCCACTACTGCAATGGCTGAACTCGATGGCCAACTGGCTTCTGGTCAAAGTCGGGGTGAACCCGGTCGATCACGTCGGCAGTGGTCAGGACCCCGCCGCCTTGCGGCACCTGGTCGAACACTCCACCAACGTCGGAGCCCTCGACGCCGGATACTCAGCGCAACTTTCTGGCGCCCTCGACATGCAGACCCTGACCGTCCGCGATCTCCTACGAAGCGACAAGGAACCGACCTCCGTCACCACATCCGCGACAATGGGCCAGGTGCGAGCAGTCTCGAAACACTCAGGACACCTACGAATCCTCATTCGCGACAACGGTATTCCCCTCGGAATTGTGCATGTCCGCGACACCCTGGTCCAACCCGACCACACCCGCGCCGAAGACATCATGCGACCGGCCTTCACCCTCGCCTCCGATACGCCCGTCCACCTCGCCCTGGCCTCGATGCGCGAAAGCCGCAACCACCTCGCTGTCGTCACCGACGAAGGAACAACCACCGGAATCATCACCCTCGCCGATGTTCTCTCACGACTGTTTCCGAGACCCGAGGCAGCGGTCTGACCTCAACCCACCACCTAGCATCCGACTCGTGGACAAGTGCTTTCGTCGGGAGTGTCCTTCGCTCGTGGCGGTGCGCCGGATCGGGAAGGACATAGTGATGTGCTTCCAGCTAACGTGCAGTGGTCTTCTGAAAAATGCAGTCGTCTTCTGAAACTGACAAAAAGGGCCGGTGAGCAATGCGCTCACCGGCCTCACGCGTACGAACTCGACCTATGTCACCACTCCTGGACGATGTCGACGGTGCTGCGCCAGATCGCGGGGTTGTTCACGCTGAACGAGACCTGACCTTGGTGGTTGGCGGTCTCGTCCACCAGTTGACCAATGCTGGCGTGAACGACGTTATCGGGAGTCTTGTAGATCGAACCCTGTCCGAGGTACACGCCCCAGTATTCGTTGGGGATTCCGTCGAGGAAATCAGCGGTGTTGGTGTCGGCGATGAAACGCGTCTCGTTCTGATCAAACCGAACACCGACATAACCGTCTCCGGAATACGGCGTAGCGGCAGAAGCGGCACCCGCCCCGAGGAGGGCCACAGCACCGGCCGCGACCGGGACCAACAGCGCAGCTACAGCCATACGTGAACGGGACATGAAAACCTCCTGTGACGCGAAGGCTGCATCGGCCGCAACCAACTTGATGTAACTGACGGTAGCGCAAAACGTGATAACCGAAAATTTGCGACAACATGATGTCGGTCACGTCGACAGTAGCGCGAAACCCTCGCAATCTGGGCATTCATACGTTATGACTAGGCGAAACAAGGCTGATCGTCCCTAAGTGCGGATGCGGAAACGGTCCGCTTGCTACTTTCAGCTCCAAATGAGTAAATGCCTGGCACTCAACCCGGTCGGTCGGATCACCTACTGCATCCGCCTGCCCGGCGGCCCGGCCACCTGCGGTGTCCCCCAAGAGGATGCTCCGCTGCGCTCCGCTCTGTAGAAGCGAAAAGATCCTTTTTCCTTTCTGTCCTTCCGATCCTGATCGACGGCGGTCCCGGCGCAACCCCTGGCGGCTTCGCCGGCCTCCGGCTCCGAAAACTTTTTCAAAGACGCTTCGCTGAAAAACTTTGCGGCCCAAGCATTGCGCCGTGCCCTCATACCGCCGATCCGGAGCTCCATGTCAGAACGGAAAAAAAATTGTCAGGGGCCACCGAGGGGTCCGGACACCAACGGAAGGTCAAGTCAGTGAACGGTTACGACTTCGAACAAGGCAAAGACTACGACGCCGCGACCATCCACTACGCCGGACTGGCCTGCGGGTGCGGTGACTACTCCTGCCCTCGGATGCACGACAGCGCCGCACGGTGCGTCAACTGGGAGTAACGACGCTTTTCCTGATCACCGAATGTCGAACCAACCGAGAAAGAGGAAAACATGCACAGCACACACGATTTCATCGTCAACGGCGTCATCGCCAGTAGCCCGGATGTCGCCCGCGCCGAACTGGCAGGCGAAGAAACCGACAATAGAAAGGTGGTCAAAGTGTTTGACCTGCACGCTATTTGCGAAGCGTCCGACGCACTGGGTGGGCTGTTCCGCGCAGACGGGGAGTTCACCGAAGCGATCGCAGAGCACTGTGCCTGCAGTGAGGTGGACGTGTTCGTTGCCTTGCTCCAGGCGCTCAGCGACTACGACAACGCTGCAGCCCTGCTCTCGCACCATATTGAGACGGACCAGTGCGAAGCGAAGCATCCGAACGCTGCCGAAGTCCAGGCCGCAGCAGCCTGACCACTGACATACCCCGGAACAGCAAGACACCGGGCAGCGACTATCTGCCCGGTGTCTTGGTTCCGAATCCTAAGAGAGAGAACGCCATGACCGCAATTCACACCGGACCCCGAGTAGTAGACGTCGAAGGTGAGTTCTTCGTCCGACTGGACCCGAATGCGCTCGACATCGGCGCGAACGTCCGAGATTTGGTCGACTTGTCCGCCACACCGGATTTCGTGGAGTCGATCAGTGAGCACGGTGTCCTGGAAGCGATCAGCGCCGTGCAGCTCGCAGACGGACAGATCGTGGTCCGTGACGGCCAGCGACGCACTCTCGCGGCGAGGGAGGCCGGCATCACCTCGATTCCGGTCATCGTGCGCACTGACACCACGTCCGACGAGCCTGAACGCAACATCGAACGGATCACCGCGCAGATGGAGGCCAACGACCAGCGGTTGGCCTTGACGCCTGGTCAGCGGGCCGCAGCCGCTGCCGAACTGCTCGACTTGGGGTTGTCGGTCACCAAGGTCTCCAAGAAGGTCCGCGAAGACAAGATGTGGGTCGAGCACGCGGGGAAGATCGGCAAGTCCGCCGCCGCCCGCAACGCCGTCGACGGGGAACAGCTCGACTTCGAACAGGCCGCAATCCTGGCCGAGTTCGCCGGTGACGAGGACGCGGAGCAGCAACTGCTCGACTGCCACTGGTACGAGTTCAGGGCGGTTGCGGAGGAACTGCGGGCAGAGCGGATCGAACGGGCAGCATTCGAGGTGGCGGCAAAGCCATACCAGGACAAAGGATTCACTGCCCTAGCCCAGCATCCCGGTTACGGAACGGTGCTGACCATGGGTGATGTGAGAATGCCCGACGGTAGCGCGGTGACGATCGAGGACGTGGAAGCAAACGCGGCCCACTGGTCGGTGGTGCTCTCGCAGACTGAATACGTTCGCGACAAGGAAACCGGTGAGCCGGTCGACGAGGACGACGTCGATTGGTACACCCGCGAGAACACGGACGCCGAGGCGGACGAGGACTATCGGCACTTCAACACTGTCCGAGTCGAAACCACCTGGAGTACTGAGTACCTGTGCAACGACCCGGAAGCAGCCGGATTGCAGCTCTCACCAGTGATGGCAGCGGTGCGAGCCGGTAGCGGGCCAGACGAACTGACCGGCGGGGCGCTCGATCCCGAAGGCGAGGCAGAACGTCAGCGTCTCGAGAAGTTGGCCGAGGCGAGGCGCACTGAGCTGGAGAGGGCGGAGAAGGACCGCCGAGAGCGCAAGATGGTGCGAGTTCTCAACGTCAAAGCCGAGGCCGCGACCGTTGTCCGACGCGAGTTCCTGCGCAAGCTGTTTGCCGCCAAGACGCCACCGAAAGAGGCAGCCGCGTACGTCGCGACCACCCTCGCCGCCGACATGCACCTGTTGACCGAATACCGGGCCAACGCCGTGTACAAGGAATTGTTCGGCACCAAGGACTCGTACGTCTCCGGGTACGTGAGCGATCAGGTCGCCAAATCCAGCGCAGGCCGCGCCCAGGTTCTCACCCTGGCGTTGGTTCTCGGAGCTCAGGAATCCCGGTTGGAAAAGGATGCCTGGCGATCGAAGCCGAAGAACAGCGACAGCTACCTCGCGTTCCTCGAGGAACAAGGGCACACGCTGACTCCGGTCGAGGAAATCATCCGTGGCGGCAAGTTGCCCGAACAGGTCGCTGAACTGGACGAATAAAGTTGTGTACCCCCATTTACTTGTATTGTGTAGGGGGGTACACTTATTCTTATGACGAAGCGAACGGAACTTCTCAAAGAGATACGAGCATTCGCGAAGGACGCGGGACTCGACATCGATGAGACCGAAGGCGGAAACCACACCAAAGTGGTGATCGGAGGACGACGCACCGTCGTTGCCCGGCACTCGGAAATTCCCGAGTTGACCGCCAAGGCAATCCGCAAGCAGCTCGGAATGACCGAGCCACGTCAGGGAAAGGGCAAGAAATGAAGGTCACAGCACACGCAGTCCGATCAGGCGACTGGTGGTCGGTCGATGTACCCGAGGTCGACGGACTGTTCACCCAAGCCAAGCGACTCGACCAAATCCCGGCGATGGTCGCAGACGCAGGGGAATTGCTCACCGACATTCCGGCAGGCCAGTTCGAAGTAACCCTCGACTACGACTTCGGAGACCCAGCAGCACTACGGGAAATCGCCGATGCAAAACAGCTCAACGCCGCCGCGCAGCGAGCAGTCGATGAAGCCTCACGTCGATCGAGGGCAATCGTCCACAAGCTCCGAGATCGAGGACTCTCGGTACGGGAAGTCGGCGTCATGCTCGGCATCACCCCGTCGCGCGTATCGCAGCTCAGCAAGGACAAAGCCACCGCCTGACCGTCAGGCGTGGGGGATAGGGGAGGACAACTCATCATGGCCGTCACCGTGTACAGCAAGCCCGCGTGTGTTCAGTGCAACGCCACCTACCGTGCCCTCGACAAGGCCGGTATCGACTACGCGATCATCGACATCACCGAAGACGCAGAAGCGCGGGACTACGTGATGGGACTTGGCTACCTCCAAGCACCCGTTGTCGTTGCAGGAGAAGAACACTGGGGTGGGTTCAGGCCAGATCGCATCAAGGCGCTGGACGCGGCCTGATGAGCGAGACCACCCCCGAACGCCGACAGGAGCACCCCACGATGACCACCCTGACGCTGGACCCGCACGACAACATCTCGAGCGATGACATGGACTACGACCCACGTCTGGACGTCGAAGCGCAACTGCTGTGCGCCCTGCTGTGGGCACAACCTGCCGAAGCCCGCCGAGTGGCCGGCACTGTGACCGCGAGCGACTTCGACCGGCCCGTCTATGCCTCGTTGTACGAGAAGATCACCGAACTCGTCAACGCTGGAAAGCCCCATGACGCAGCGCAACTCGCGATCGCACTGGGGAAGGAAGGAATGACCGCAGGCCACAAGGGGAAGCAACTCACCACCGCGTTGGCGGACATCACCACACTCGGTGCGACCGCCAACGTCGAACACTACGTCGACTCCGTGATCACCCAGGCATACCGCCGCGCATTCCACCTCGCAGCACGAGCGATGACCGAAGCCGCCGAACAACTCCCGGAACGCGACCTCTACGAGCACATGTGCGCTCACGGCCGCCAACTCCGGGCTGCAACCGAACGACTGACCGCGATCAGGGGAGGACAGCTGTGAACACCGACGACGATGAACGAGACGCCTGGCAGATGCGCAGCGACGGGGCGAGCTGGGACCAGATCGGCATCGAAATGGGTTGCTCAGGTGCGGCCGCACAGACCCTCGCCGCCGAATACGAACGACGCACCGACATCGCCGCCCAGAACGCCCAAGACACCCTGTTCTGACCCCGCGGCACTGCAATCCCTGTCGGACCTACACGGCACACTCATCAGAAACGACAGAAAGGACATCTCAATCTTGTTGTCAAGCAGCAACGACTCCCGTGGCGGGAGGTGAATCATGGTAAATGGT